>JBILGD010000005.1:0-43741 GCA_044351225.1 Steroidobacteraceae bacterium | reverse complement strand
TCGGCCAACTCGGCGTAGGCGACCTCGACGGCAGCCTGCACATCCGGGGGTAACCGCTGCCAGGCTTTCTCGGAGTACCACCAGATCGCTGCCATGTAGCTGTGTCGGTCGACGAAAAGATGCCGGATATGGTCGTCGAATTTCATGCCCATGACGTCCTGGATGCTGTTCTTGGTGCCAGCCAACATCCCCGCACCGAGCGCCGTATAAATTTCGGAGAATGGCAAGGCCATCGGACTCGCGCCGAGTTCGCGCACCATCTGTTGTTCAAGCGCCGAAGGCAGCGTGCGGATGCGCAGACTCGCAAGATCAGCGACGCCCGTGATGCGGCGATCGGTCATCGCAAAGCTGCGCCAGCCGCCGGTGTTGCCCACCGCCATCAAGCGTAACCCCAGGCCGTCGCGCAACATCGCTTCGCCCATCGCCCGCGGAACCGGACCATCCATGACGCACTCGGCGATCTCGTCGCTGGCAAAAAGGTAGGGTAGATCGAGGACCTGTGCGGCGCCGTACAATCCGGCGAGTCCGCCGATCGTCGTCTGGTGAACCTCGAGGATGCCGCTTTGCAGCGCCTCCATGCACTCGCGCTCGTTGCCGCAGAATTGCCCGGACGGAAAGATTTGCACATCGACCCGATCGCCAAGTTGCCGCACCAGCGAGTCTCGAAAGGCAACAGCACCGATGTAATCCTCGTCGTCTTGCGAGGCCAGAAAAGCCACGCGAATGGTGAACTCAGCGCGCTCTGCTCTTGAGGTCAATATCCCGATCACGCAGACGACCGTGACAACTACCAGCAGGATATTGCGCAAGCGGGCGTTCATGTGGGCACGCTCACATGAGGCCGAGCCAGCGCGGCAAGGTCAGCACCAGACTCGGAAAAAACGTGATGATGAAGATCACCACCACCTCGACTGCCAGCAAGGGCAGCAAGGCGCGAACGATCTGCTCGACGCGTTCCCGGGCAACCGATGCGGTCACGAACAACAGCAAGCCCATCGGCGGCGTCGCGAGACCGATCGTCAGATTGACGCACATGATGATCGCAAAGTGCACCGGATCGACGCCGAGCTCGAGGAACACGGGCGAGAGCACAGGCCCCAGTATCAGGATCGCCGGCCCTGCATCAAGAAACATGCCGATGATGAACAGCAGGATATTCAGCAGGAAAAGCAGACCCGTCACGTTGTCGGTGATCGAGAGCATGAAATCGGCGATTTCTTTGGCCAGGCCCGACACCGTGACCAACCAGCCGAGCGTCACGGCCGCGCCGACCAGCAACAGGATCACGCCAGACTGCAGGGCCGTAGCTTTGAATATTGCGATGAGTTCAGTCCGGCCGACATTGCGCTGGATGAAGATCGTCACCAGCAAGGCGTAGGCCACGGCCACCGAAGCGGCCTCGGTCGCGGTGAAGATACCGCTCAACATACCGCCGAGCAGAATCACCGGCAGCAGCATGGCGAGCCAGGCGCTGCGGAATGCCTGGCTCCGTTCACTCCAGCTCGCGCGCGGTCGTGATACTGGCAGGTTGTATCGCGTCGCGAGTAAACGGATCGTTGCCATCAGCCCGAGACCGATCATGAGACCAGGCACGATACCCGCCGCGAACAACGCCCCAATCGACACGTTCATCACGAAGCCGTAGAGCACCATGATCCCGGAGGGCGGGATGATCGGACCAACCACCGCTGCCGCTGCGGTGATCGCGGCGGCGAAGGGCCGCGGATAACCCTCGCGCTCCATCGCGGGAATCAGCATCTTGCCGATCGCCGACGCATCGGCGACCGCCGAACCGGAAATCCCGGCGAAAATCATCGAGGACACGACGTTGACCTGCGCAAGACCGCCGCGCACATGACCGACCAAAGATTGTGCGAAGCGCACGATCGACTGGGTGATTCCGCCGGCGTTCATGATCTCGCCGGCCAGAATGAAGAACGGTACGGCGAGCAGCGGAAAGCTGTCGATGCCGTTGTAGAAGCGCGCGAGCAACGCCGGGAAGTAGCGCGTCTCACCGTCCAGCAACAGACTGAGCCCCGGCCCGAGCAACAAGGCGAAGACGACCGGCGTACCGAAGGCCATCAACAAAATGAAGAACCAGAAGAACGCCGTCGACATGACTCAGCGCTCTTCGTCGCGCTGCATGACCGGCACAACGCCAACCAATAGGCTGGAGAGCTGGCCGCTGATCGCATCGCTCAACAACCGCAGCGTCGCCTCGAGCGAGACAAGCAGCAGAGCCGTCAAGGCAACGGGTACGACCGCGTAGATCCAGGCCATCGATATGCCAAGAGCGGTTGAGGTGATGGTGGTGCCGCGCCCCACGAAGGCGAAGCTCTCGAGCAGGAATATCAAACAAATCCAGCCGATGAGCAGATTGACCAGTATGCCGACGAAGCACAGCAATCGCGGTGGCAGTCCCTCGATGAAGGCCGTGATGGCGACGTGGCCCGCCGACCGGTAACCGAGCGGCGCAGCCAGCAAAGCGCTCCAGACGAGTGTCATGCGAGCCACGTCTTCGGCCCAGTCGAGCGTGTGATTGAACAGCGCGCGCGAGAGGATCTGTGCCAGTGCGACGGCCAGCATCACACCGAGCAGTAGCGCAGAAAAGGAAAGCCCCCATCTTGCGATGGGGGCGTTCACTGCCTCGAGGGCGCGGATCGCGGTGTGAAGCGCTCGGTTCAACACCGCCTCATATTACTTCGCGCCGAAGTTGAAGCGCGCCTGGATGCCGAAGTAACGGTCGGCATCCCGCGGGATCTGCAGACGGGCTGCACCGCCGGGGCCGCCACCGGTCTTGAGCACCGTGTAGGACTTGTCGGCGAGGTTGCGTCCGATAAGCGCTACGCGGAAGCGATCGCTCGCATCGGTCAGCGCGACGGTCAGATCAACTGTCGTGTAGCCGGGGATACGCAGCGCCGCTGGCTCGTTGAGGTCGGAGAAGCTCGAACTCTGGAAGGCGACCACGGCGTTGGTCGTCAGCGTGTAGCTGCCTACTGGAGCCGCCAATTCACCGAGCAGAGATGCCTTCCACTCCGGTGCCAGCGGCAGCTTCGTACCCGCACGCACCGTCGCATTCTGGCCGGGCGGCGTGAAGAAGTTGTCGACCTTGGCATCGGTGTAGGCCACGCCGGCACCGAGCGTGACCATGTCGGTCGGCTTGGCCTGCACATCAACCTCGAAGCCCTTGGAGGAGACCTCACCGGCATTGGTCAGCGTGGTGATCAGCGTGCCGTTCAGGAACAGGAAATTGTTGGCCTGAAAGTCGTCGTACTTGGCGTCGAACACCGCGGCGTTCAACAGCATCATGCCATCGAGCAGGGTGCTCTTGAGGCCGAGCTCGATGGAGTCCGCCGTCTCGGCATCGATGACTGCCGTGTTGTTCGGACCCATGTTGAAGAACACGTTGTACGCCGGGCCCTTGTAGCCGCGGGCGTAGGACGCGTAGACCATCACGTCGTCGTTGAGGTCGTACTGCAGACCCGCACGACCCGAGACGTTGTCCGACTTGTTGCTGCCCTTGAAGCCGGACAGGCTCGTCAGAATGCCTGGCTGCCCCGCGAACGGCGTCGGTACACGGTTGTGGAAATAGCTGAGATCATCCTGCGTCCAGCGCAGACCCGCGATGAGCCGCGCGCTGTCCGAGATGTTCCAGGTGCCATCGGCAAACGCGGCGATGTTCTTGAAGTCAGCGCCGAAAGTGGCGTTGGAGAAGGTGCTGACGAACGTGGACGAGCCCGCACGACACGGGCGCTGTCCCGTCGCATCGGCCGCCAACGTGGTCGCCGTGCAGTTGAAGATGTTGCGCTGGAAGAAACGCTCGGATTCGGTCTTGGAGTAGTAGGCACCGAGAACGTAATCGAGCATCTCACCGCCGCGTGAAGCGAGGCGGAACTCCTGCGAGATCGTCTTGGTGGTCTGCGGACCAAAGTCGTGCAGCTGCGCGAACGGGTTGCCGACATAGGGCGCCGCAACGTCGATCCAGTCACCCTCGCGATACTCGGTTGCATCCCAGGTGCGATATGCGGTGATCGTGGTGAAGGTGCCCATGCCAACGTCGATATCGCCCTGCAGCGACACACCCCAAGCCTCTTCGGTGGAGCGCATCTGCAGATCTTGCTTGACCTGTCGGGTGTCATCGCCCAGGAAGGTCACGCCGCGATAGATTGACGAGTAGGCGTTGGCATTGACACCGGTCGGCGCGAGGCCGATGACCTCGACGCAGCAGTTGTCGTCGGATTTGCGGTAGTCGCCGATGAAGGTCCAAAGATTGGCGTCGCCGCCGAACTCCCACATGGTACGCAGACCCTTGCGGTCGTAGCCGTTCAGGTCACCGCCCGCGGCGGTCGTCGAGAGGTTGTCGATATAACCGTCGAACTCGCCGAAGGTCAGGGTCGTGCGCGAACGGATGTTCTCGGAGATCGGCAGGTCGATGGCGCCCTTGACGCGCAGCTCGTTGCCTTCGAACCAGCTGACATCGACGTAGCCACCCAGTTCGTCGCCCGGTCGCTTGGAGACGATGTTCACCACACCCGCGGAGGCGTTCTTGCCGAACAAGGTTCCCTGCGGACCACGCAGCACTTCGACGCGCTCGATGTCGTAGAGATCACCGAAAGCCTCGCCAGCCGAAGAGAGCACCACGCCGTCGACCACGGTTGCAACACTCGGCTGTGCGGCGATCGCAAAGTTGATGGTGCCCACGCCGCGCAGGAAGAGCGACTGGTTGAGCGACGTGTTGGTTTTACGCAGATTGAGCGAGGGCACCAGCGTACGCAGCGCCTCGACGTTAAATCCGCCGGTCGCTTCGGCCAACGCGCCACTGACCACCGATACGGCGATCGGCACATCCTGGAGGCGCTGTTCGCGCTTCTGGGCCGTGACGACGATTTCGTCGAGACGACCGTCGCCCGATGAATCCTGTGCCAGAGCGGTCAGCGGCAGGCTGGCAGCGCAAAGGGCGGCCACGGCTCTCGCGACGACTTTACTGATCGACATCGTTGAGTCCCCTTTTGGTTGTACGGGCGCCTCAAGCCGGGCGCCATTTGACGGTTTGACGCTAACAAACATTTTTATGTCTTACAACCCTTATATAAGACATTGGACTTGGCCCGAAAGGTCGGGGTTGCAGCGTTTATGCAACAACTGCCGTTCGGGGATCGGGATGTCCTTCGGGCACGAAAGCTGCGATCCGTCCAAGCGACAGATCGAGCTGATGAACGCGCCCGCCTGCGATCGGCTGACCGTTGTCGAGCCATCGCCATCCCCCTCGTGGCAGGTACACCGTCACCCTGCCCTCGGCGTTCAAGCAGGGCGCGACCAACAGATCGTCGCCGAACATGAATTGGTCTTCGAAGCCCCAGGCGGCGCAATCATCGGGGAAGGCGAGCACCATCGGCCGCTGCACCGGCAGACTCGTCGCGGCGGCTTGGCGCACGATCTTGCGCAGATAGGGCAGGAGTCGCTCGCGCAGCGCAAGGGCCTGATTGGCCAACTCTTCGGCCTCCGCACCATAACTCCAGGGCTCGCGCTGACCGATACCATGCAGCCGCAGATGAGCCGAAAAAATAGCCGCCTGCAACCAGCGTACGTAGAGCACGGGATCGCGTTGATCGCCATAAAAGCCGCCCACGTCGGTCGCATAGAACGGCGCGCCGCTCAGCCCCCAGGACAGGCCGCTGCGCAGGTTGCCCGCTAGGCCACCCCAGTCGGCCTGCGGATCACCACCCCATTGCGACGGATAGCGCTGCGAGCCCGACCAGCCGGCGCGACTGAACAGAAACGGGCCGTCACGCGAGAATTTTTCGGCGGCCTCGTAAACGCAGCGGTTGTAGAGCAGCGCGTAAATGTTGTGCAGCGCATCGCCCTGCGAACCATCGCTCGCCTGCATGTGCGGCTCGATCTGTTCGCCGAAGTCGGCCTTGATCATATCGATGCCGAGCTCGAAGAGCGCCCGATGCTGATCGCGCCACCAGGCGTAAGCCTCGGGATGCGTGAAATCGAGCAGGCCGGACTCTGGGAGCTGCGTCAGCACCGCGCCGAAGGGCTCGGGGTCCCAGGCATAGCGATACGCCTCGCCGTTGCGGGCATCGCGGATCAGCCAGCCTTTGGCCGCAAGCTCGGCGAACAGCGGATTTTTGACGGAGATGAGCGGGTACTCCCACACGCAGATGCGAAAACCCATGGCCTTCAGAGCATCGATCGTGGGTTTGGGGTCCGGATAGCGTTTTGGACACCACTCGAACGCGAAGCGGGTATCTGTGTCCTGCCACGCCCGGCCATCGAAGGTGATGACCTCGCAGGGCATGCCGCGACGCCGCACTTCGCGGGCCACGGCCAGGATTTCTTCGGCGTCCCTGTAGTACGCACGCGAGAGAATAACGCCGAGGCTCCAATCGGGCGGCACGGGCGAACGTCCGGTCAAGGCGGTGTAGTGCGCAAGCTGCGCCGCCCCGCCCTCGCCCGCGAACAAGAAGAGATCAAGCTCGATATCTTCGATCGCGAGCACGTAGGCACGCTGCGACCAAGGGCCATGGCCAACCCCATGCGTAACCGGTGCCGGCGTGTGCACGAAAGCGCCCCAGCCCTCCGGACTCCAGGCAAAGGGCACGTTCTTGTAGCTCCACTCGGCATTGAGGCCGAGCGCGTCACGGTTGAACGAGCGCAATAACTGACCACGCTTGTCGAGACGCCCCGATTTCTCGCCGAGACCATAGACGGGCGTCGAGGGGCCGAGCTCGAGCGCACAAAGCCATCGGCCCGCATGGCGTGCGAGCGGCGGTAACCGGAAGCGGCGCACGAAGTGCCCATCCGAGGGCGAGCCCTGCACCCAGCGTCCATCGCGCCGCAACTCGAAACTGAACGGCGCATGACCGATGCGCAGTTCGAGCAGCGCACCGTCCCGGGTTCGCGCGCAGAGCTTCGAGCCGTCGGACGACGCATCCACCGTCAACTCGGCGGGGAGTGGCGTCGTATCACCACAAAGAATTCCGTAGTCACGAACCTCGCCTGCACTACGCAGACGCAGGCCATATTCGTGCAATGAAAGACGAAGCGTGCCAAGCGTGGTGGGTACGTATAGCACCTGCTCGCGCAGCTGCGGCGGACCGGTCACCGCCGCGGGCGCGATCCGCCCCCAGTTGGGAATCTCCAGAGCAAAGATTTCAGCGTCGGACATCGAACGACTCTTGGGAAGCGTGAAGTACGCGCGTCAGGCGAGCTCGAGCACCGGGATCTGCCAGCGGGCAGCCAAGGCACGCAAGGCATCGCGATGCTCGCCATAGGCGAGTGCGAAGTGATGTTCGAGCGCCTCGCCGAGAATGCGCGCACTGACCTCGGCCGCCGGCTGATCGAAACGGATCGTCCCGGAGCAGCCCGTGAAGGCCATCGGCGCCCGAATCACTTCGGCGCCCGCCAACACGAGCTTGAGCGCGTTGCGCGAGCGCGAGATCCGCGCGAGGGTGATGCGGCCGGGCTTGATCGGAAACTGATGCAGCAAAGGCATGCGTCGATTGGTGTGGATCGTCGCTTCAGGCTTGAAGTCCGGATCGCACATCGAGAGCGGTGCAAGTCCGCAGTGCCAGATCACGGCTGTATTGTCGGTGGCGGTGATGTCGACGAGATCGGCCATCCATGCGGGCTCGCCGGCGAGCTCTTGCAGGATGAGCTGCGTGAACGAACCGTTGACGTCGGCTTCGCAGGCCGAGGGCACTTTTTTCTGGTTCATCATGGCCATGGGACCGCAGGCCGCACAGCCGTATTGGGTGAACATCTCTGGCCAGCAGCGCACCGCGAGACCGCGCGCTCCCGTATCGCGCTGCACATCTTCGAGAGCACAGAAGACGCGGAAAGATCGATCGAGTTGGGTCTGATCGACTTCCGCGAGCCCGACCACCTGGGCCTCAGCGGCGTGCTTCACGTGCTCGACGCGATCCGCATCGGTAGCGCGCGCGCGATCGAAGAGCTCATCGAGGCTCACATGTCCGACCTGGATATTCGCGAGGCGCGTCAGCAGTGCGGGATCGTATTCGCAGGTGTCGAAACCATCGGGATGTTGACCCACGACCGTGATGCGCGAATTGGCGAGCGCGCCGAGCACGCGATCCGCTTCGCGTTCGGCGGCAGGCGCGGCAGCACGCTCGGACGCACGCGCACCGTCCTGCGTCAGCGCGCCTGCGGCGCTCGCGGGTAACGTGTAGCGACGCGCCAGCGCACGCAGACTCTCATCAAGACCCGGCGCTGAAGGATCCGCATAGAGCGAACCGTGCGGGACGCCCGCGCGACCGAGCGCATGCGCCGCGAGATTGAGCCCGCAATAGGCGTTGAGTCGCAGGCGACCGCCGATGCGTGGCTCGGGCACGGCCCAGATCGCCAGTGGCGAGCTCGCCTCGCGCGCAAGCTTCACGGTCATCGTCGCATCGGTGAAGGTCACCTGCAGAATCAGCAGAAGATCGATGGGCCCTGCTGCCGCGATCTCGGTGACCGCGCGTTCGGCAGCGTCACGGTCGAACAGCAGCTCACGCGGACCCACGCAGCGGATGCCCGCCGCCTCAAGCGCGGCAAACGCGCGGTTCTTCATGTCCTCGGCAAAGGGAACGTCGAATGTGGGCCGCGCCAAGGCGGCAACACCGAAGGTCAACATGAATCAGCCTCCAAAACCCGGATAAACATGACGGAACGTGGCATCTGCCGGCAGCACGCGCGCGCCACCCGCACCGAAACCGCGATGCGCCTGCCACGGTTGGGCGGAGCGGTCGGTCAATTCATTGAGCGAGCGCATGTACTCCACGGCCTCGCCCCGCAGCCCCTGTCGGATCCCATCCCAATCGGGAAACTGCTCGAACGCCTTCAGCCAAATCGCCCGACCGGCGAGATAACCCGACGCACCGGCGCGATAAGCGTGGGTGAGGATGCGGCGAAACTCTTCCATGCCGGCACCCGCGGAGAGCATCACCCAGGGCCGCCCGGCGGCTTCGCCGAGCGCATCGAACCAACGCTGCGCCTCTTCCCAGCCCGGCGCACCGACACCCGGGACATCGGCTGCCGCGAGCGGGCTTTCGAGCTTGAAGAGATCGACACCAAATTTTGGATCGGCAAATGTGCGCACGCTCTCGAGCACGAACTCGGGATGCTTGCTCTTCATCTCGATGTAGTCGCGTGTCTGCTCGGCGTCTGCAGCGAGCGGATAAACCAGCAACTCGAACACGAACGGAATGTCATAGCGCGCGCAAGCTTCGCCGATGCGCTGCGTGAAATCCTGCTGCGCGCGGCAGACCGCGGGGTCGGCATCGGGGCGATACCAAGTGAGCACCTTGACTGCATCGGCACCGATCCGCTTGATCTTCTCCACCGACCAATCGTCGATCTCGGATGAGAGACGTCCGCCCGGCGTCTCGCGAAAGATCGAGTCTTCGAGCGTGACGATGAGTCCCCGTGAGGCGTGCAACTTGGTCACACCGCGCGGATAGGCGTAGTGAGGATCGAGCAGCATTGCCGAAGATTCGGCCTGCAGTTCCTCGATGAGCATTTCTTTGAATCCGGCGACATCCTCCCAAGGTGCCTCCGTTGTACCGCGTTTCGCCTTGATCGGATTCTTGATCGGCGGTCGCTGATCGACGGCGGTCATCTTGAAGCGGCCGTTGGCGTCGGCCATGCGACGCATGCCCCAGTACTTGCCTGCTGACGGTGTCATCTCTTCTCCAACAATGAATCTCTTTCGGCACGCGTCGGCGCACCGGCGCGACCGCCGTGACGCGTCACCTTGACGGCCGCTGCTGCGCAAGCCGCGCGCACCGCCTCACGCTCGCTGCAGCGCTCGGCAAGCGCCAAGGCGAATGCGCCGTGCCAAACGTCGCCCGCACCGAGCGTGTCCACCGGGGTGACACGGAAAGCGGGTTCGTACTGCACTGGGAGGCTGTCGCCATGGCGCCCGTCGGCGATCGCGACGCCCTGCGCACCCAGCGTCACGCCGCACCAGCAGCTTGTCGATGCAGCGATGCCGCGCAAGACTGTCTCGATTTCTTTCGGGTCGTCGCTGCAACCGCTGAAGTCGCGCAACCCGATCAAAGAAAATACCACATGGGTCGCCGCGGACAGCAGTCGACCATCCTTGGGAACGGGGACATCGGCATCAAGCACGGCGGGCAAGCCGCGTTCACGCGCCATGCGCAACACAGCCTCGGCGCCCTCGGGCCAGCGCGTGTCGGCGAGCACCGCATCCACGTCCTGCCAATCGATTTCAGCGAGCAACCATGCCGGGTCGGTCGGCATCGCCGGGTCCGTGTGGTTGACGATCAGTCGCTCACCCGCATCGTCGACGAACACCGCCGAGAGCGAGGACTGGTGACCCGCGAATCGCCG
Organism: Steroidobacteraceae bacterium; assembly: GCA_044351225.1. Taxonomy (GTDB): domain Bacteria; phylum Pseudomonadota; class Gammaproteobacteria; order Steroidobacterales; family Steroidobacteraceae; genus UBA964. Next base: position 33,385 of record JBILGD010000005.1, on the reverse strand, counting down.
CAGGTGACGGCAGTCGACGCCGAAATCGAGCAGCTCGCGGGCAATGGTGTCGGCGATGGCATCGTCACCGACCCGGGCAGCGAGCCGCGCGGCCCCACCCAGCCGCGCGATGGTGACCGCAGCCGTGGCCGCAGGTCCGCCGCCCACGCTGCGAAAGCCGGTCGCCCGATGTTTTTCTGCGCTGCGCGGCAGTTGCGGCGTGCGGAAGATGAAGTCCTGCACGGCGTGACCGACGCACAGCACCCGCCTCATGTGAAGGTGACGTCGTAGACCAGCGTGCTCGTGTCGCAGCGACTCAGTCGCCATTCGACGCGTTTGCCGTTGACAGAGTGCGCCACACGCTCGACTTCGAGCAGCGGCGTACCGAGCGGAACACCAAGGCGGCGCGCGTCTTCCTTGCGGGCGACGTCGGCCCGCAATTTTTCGTGGGCCGCGACGATATTCACCGCATACTCGCGCTGGTAGAGCGCATAGAGCGCGTTGGGTAGCGGCGAATGCGCATCGAGCTTGGGAAAATAGAGCTCCGGCAGCACGATGCGCTCGAGCGCGACCGGGTGTTCGTCGATGAATCGCGTGCGCACGATTTCGAATACTTCGGCCGTCTCGGGGAGTTCGAGTGCCTTGGCTTCGTGGGGTTTGATGCGTCGGTGACGCACCTGCTCATCGCCGCTCGTCGGCACGGCGCGCTGCCCATCGGGCCGCGACAACCTGAAGAAGCGGAACAACGAGCGCTCCTGCGTCAGTTCGGCGACATAGGTACCCTTGCCCTGTCGACGGTCGATGACCTTGTCGAGCGCCAACGCATCGAGTGCTTTGCGCACCGTGCCCTGACTGACACCGAGTTGCGCGGCCAAGGCCTGCTCGCTAGGCAATGACTCGCCGGGCTTCCATTCGCCCTCGGCGATGCGCTTGACCAGGGTCTCGTAGACTTGACTGTAGAGTGGGCGGTACTGCGGTGCGCTATCCATCTTGATCGGGTCCTCTGACGCGGACCGAAATGGTAGCCCGGCGCTTGCAGCCACAGGTGTCATGTGTTTAGTATCTTATATAAGACTTGCAGTCCGCAAGCGAATCCAGGAGTCGAGGAGTGAGCGTTCCCCAATTGCTCGTGCATGACCGCAAAGACAACGTCGGTGTGGTCGTGATCGAGGACCTCAAGGCCGGCACCGACATGCTCTGCGTGGTGACCGAAGACAATTCGGATTTCCGTCTGATCGTCAAACACGACGTACCGATCGGTCACAAAGTCGCGCTCACCGATCTCAAGGTCGGTGACTCGGTCACCAAGTACGGCCAGGACATCGGCCGCATTGTCGCGCCGGTCGCCCGTGGCGAACACGTGCACGTTCACAACCTCAAGACCAAGCGCTGGTAGGAATCCGCCGATGACTCACGCCAACAAAAAAATCTGGGCCTACCGCCGCGAGAACGGCCGTGTGGGTGTTCGCAACTACGTCGCCATCCTGCCAGTCGACGACATCTCGAACGCCGCTTGCGAGGCGGTCGCCAACAACATCAAAGGCACCATTGCGCTGCCACACGCCTACGGACGGCTGCAATTCGGTGCGGATCTCGATCTGCACTTCCGCACCATGATCGGCACCGGCGCCAACCCCAATGTCGCCGCCTGCATCGTCATCGGCATCGAACCGGGCTGGACGCAACGCATCGTCGAGGGAATCGCCAAGACCGGCAAGCCGGTCGCCGGCTTCTGGATCGAAGGCAACGGCGACATCGCCACGGTCGCTGCCGCTTCGCGCAAAGCCAAAGAATTCGTGCATCTCACCTCCGGACAAGTACGCGTCGAGTGCGACATCTCCGAACTCTGGGTCGCGGCCAAGTGCGGTGAGAGCGACACCACCACGGGGCTCGCCTCCTGCCCCACGGTCGGCAACATGTATGACAAGCTGATTCCCGCCGGGCTCTACGGCTGCTTCGGCGAGACCTCGGAACTGACCGGAGCCGAGCACCTCGCGGCGGCGCGCGCCGCCACGCCAGAGGTGCGCGAGAAGTTCATGAAGACCTGGCAGGCCTATCAGGATGACGTGATCGAGGCACACAAGACCTCCGATCTCTCCGAGAGCCAGCCGACCAAGGGCAACATCGCCGGCGGTCTCACCACCATCGAAGAAAAAGCCCTGGGCAACCTCGAGAAGATTGGCAAGAAGGTGAAGTTCATCGACGTACTCGAACCCGCCGAAGCGCCGGCGCGCGGTGCGGGCCTCTACTTCATGGACACCTCTTCTGCGGCTGCCGAGTGCTGCACGCTGCAAGCCGCCGCGGGCTATGTCGTGCACATTTTCCCGACAGGTCAGGGCAACGTGATCGGCAACCCGATCATGCCGGTCATCAAAGTAACGGGTAATCCGCGTACCGTGCGCCTGATGCCCGAACACATCGACGTCGACGTGTCGGGCGTGGTGCGTCGCGAAATGACGATCGACCAAGCGGGCGATGCCCTCATCGACTGCATCGCGCAGACTGCCAACGGACGACTCACCGCTGCCGAGGCACTCGGTCACGTCGAGTTCGTCATGACCAAGCTGTATCGGAGCGCTTGATCCGGCTCGGTCACGCCGCAGCGGTCGCCTCGCGACCTGGGAGACACGCATGACGACTGCAATCCGCCTGAGTTTGGCGGAGGCCGAGACGCTGGCCTTCGATACGCTGCGCGCCAATGGGGCAAGTAGAGAGGCCGCTCGGGCGACCGCGCGCGCACTGGCAGCGGCCGAAGCGGACGGACAAGCGGCGCATGGTTTGAGCCGCGTGCCTTCGTACGCGCTGCAAGTGCGCAGCGGCAAGGTTCAAGGAGGCGCGGTGCCCGTCCTCACTCATCCGGCGCCCGGGGTCCTGCGTGTCGATGCCGGACTTGGCTTCGCCTACCCGGCCATCGATGTTGCCCTCGATGCGCTGGTCCCGCTCACCCGCGCGCAAGGGATCGCGGCAGCCGCTATTCATCACTCGCATCATTTCGGGCAGGTAGGCGCGCACGCGGAGCGCCTCGCCGAAGCCGGTCTTGTTGCGCTGATCTTTGGCAATACCCCGAAGGCGATGGCGTTTCATGGCGGCAGCCGCGCCATGCTCGGTACCAACCCGCTCGCCTTCGCGGCGCCGACCGGTGACGGCACACCGGCGCTCGTCATCGACCTCGCCCTCTCGGTCGCAGCCCGCGGCAAGATCGTCGCCGCACAGAAAGCCGGCAAACCGATTCCCGAAGGTTGGGCCGTCGATGCGGCGGGCCAACCCACCACCGATCCGACCGCGGCACTCGCCGGTACGCTCTCGCCGATTGGCGGTGCCAAAGGCGGTGCGCTCGCCCTGATGGTCGAGATCCTCGGTGCCGCGCTGACTGCCGGTGCTTTTGGCTGGGAAGCAAGTTCATTCTTTGATGCCGAAGGCAAAGCACCCGACATGGGGCATCTTTTCATTGCCATCGACCCGGGCCCCGCCTCCGACGGCGCCTTCGCGGCGCGAATGTCGACGCTGCTCGCGATGATGGCCGAAGAGTCCGCGGTACGTTTGCCGGGTTCGCGTCGCCTGGCCGCGCGCGATACAGCACGCACTCAAGGCATCGAGATCACTGCTGCGCTGCATGCCGAAATTCTCGCGCTGCAGGCGAGCGCCGGGAGATACTGAACATGGCCGAGATCGTCATCAGCGAATTCATGGACGAGGCCGCGATCCGCGACGTGTTCGCCGGACGCGATGTCGTATACGACCCGAAACTCGTCGATCGTCCCGCTGATCTCATGCAACTTTTGCGCGAGGCCCGTGCACTCGTGGTGCGTAACCGCACCCAGGTACGGGGTGCGCTGCTCGAGGCGGCGATTAAGCTCGAAGTGGTCGGTCGCCTCGGCGTCGGGCTCGATAACATCGATGTCGAAGCCTGCAAGACACGCAATATCGCCGTCTATCCGGCGACCGGCGCAAATGATGTCTCGGTGGCCGAGTACGTGATCACAGCGATGCTGGTGCTGCTGCGCCGCGCCTGGTTTGCCACCCCCGCCGTCATCGACGGACAGTGGCCACGCATGGCGACCATCGGCCGCGAAGTGTCGGGCAAAGTGCTCGGTCTCGTGGGACTTGGTGGCATCGCACGCGAAACAGCGACGCGCGCTCGCGCGCTCGGCATGACCGTGCTCGCGCATGATCCATTGCTGCCCGCCAACCATCCCGCCTGGCAACTCGCCGCACCGGTGTCGCTGGCCGAACTACTCGCGAGTGCCGACGTGCTCAGTCTGCATGTGCCGCTCACGCCCGCCACGAAGAACATGATCGGTGCAAATGAGCTCGCCGCCATGCACAAGGACGCGATCCTGATCAATGCGGCGCGCGGCGGTATCGTCGATGAAGTGGCCCTTGTTGCCGCCTTGCAGAGCGGACATCTGGGTGGCGCAGCACTCGACGTGTTTGCCACCGAGCCGCTCGATGCCACGCAAGGCGGTCGCTTTGCCAACGTGCCCAATCTCATCCTGACACCCCACATTGCCGGGGTCACCGAAGAGTCCAATGTGCGGGTCAGCGAAGTTACCGCCCGTACGGTACTCGCGCACCTCGATGGCAAGATCGCGGCTCGATGAGCGAGCCGCCGAGCGAAATCTTTGATCTGCTGATCGTCGGCGGCGGCATCAACGGCGCCGGGATTGCTCGCGATGCCGCAGGGCGCGGCCTGAGCGTCTTGCTCGTCGAACAGGACGATCTCGCCGCGCACACCTCCTCGGCGAGCACCAAGCTGATCCACGGTGGCTTGCGATATCTCGAGTTCTACGAATTCAGTCTGGTGCGCAAGGCGCTGGCGGAGCGCGAAGTGCTCTTTGGCATCGCCCCGCACATCATGTATCCGCTGCGCTTCGTGATGCCGCATGACGCGTCATTGCGTCCGGCATGGATGATCCGCGCGGGGCTCTTCCTCTACGATCATCTCGCGCGACGACGCACGCTGCAGAGCTCGCGCGGCATCGACCTGCGCACGCATCCCGCCGGCACACCGCTGCGTGACACGTATCGTCGCGGCTTCGAATATGCCGACGGCTGGGTCGACGATGCGCGCCTCGTGGTACTCAATGCACTCGATGCCCACGAGCGAGGCGCGCGGATTCGTACGCGTACGCGCTGCGAACGCTTGCAGCCGCTGCCGACTGAGACGGGCGAGATGCTCTGGTCGGCCGCGCTGCGCCGCACCACGGGTGAAGATGAGCTCGTACGCGCCCGCGCAGTCGTCAACGCGACCGGTCCCTGGGCGGCCGCGCTGCACGATGCGGCCGTACCCGGCAAATCAAAACACGGTTTGCGCCTCATCAAAGGCAGTCACATCGTAGTACCTCGTCTATTCGAGCATGATTACGCCTACATCCTGCAGGCGAGCGACCGACGCATCGTGTTCGCCATTCCCTACGAGGGACAGTTCACGCTGATCGGTACTACGGATGTCGAATATCACGGCGACCCGCACGCGCCACAAATAGACCGGAACGAGATCGCTTATCTTTGTGCCGAAGCGAGTCGCTACTTTCGCAAGCCAGTGCACACGGACGATGTGGTGTGGACCTACTCCGGGGTGCGTCCGCTGCTCGAAGATGAGTCTGCCGACGCGCGTGCCGTGACCCGCGACTACGCCCTCGAGCTGCAGCAGACGCCGGCGCCGCTGCTCAGCGTATTCGGCGGCAAGATCACGACCTATCGTGTCTTGGCCGAGGAAGTCATGGACCGCCTCGCGCCGCTGCTCGGTTGCACGCGCACTGCCTGGAGCGGTAACGCACCGCTGCCCGGAGGTGATCTCGCGCCCTCGTTCGAGGACTTCCTGCACACACTGATGCGACGCTACCCGCAGCACCGACGAGCGCTCCTCGAACGCTGGGCGCGGGCCTATGGATCGCGCGTGACGCAGCTCTTGGACGAGTCCGACAGCGGCAACGTCTTGGGTCGCGAGGTGGCGCCCGATCTTTACGAAGCCGAACTGCGCTATCTCGTCGCTCGCGAATGGGCGGTTACCGCTGACGATGTGCTGTGGCGACGCAGTAAACTCGGCCTGCGTCTGCATGCCGACGCAGTACGCGCCGTCGATGAGTGGTTATCGGTGTACGCGGAATCGATTCGCGGGAGGTCCTGCGGGAGGTCTTAATGAGTCGCTGGATACTGGCTCTCGATCAAGGCACGACGAGCTCGCGTTCCATCCTGTTCGATCATGACGGGCAAATCGTCGCGATCGCGCAGCGCGAGTTCACGCAGCATTTCCCGCAATCGGGTTGGGTCGAGCACGACGCAAGCGAGATCTGGTCGACGCAGTCGGCCACCCTCCATGAGGTACTGCAACGCGTCGGTGGATCCGCCCGAGACATCGCGGCCATCGGCATCACCAACCAGCGCGAAACCACCGTCCTCTGGGATCGTGCGAGCGGCGAGCCCGTGGCGCCAGCGATCGTCTGGCAGGATCGCCGAACCGCCGATGTGTGCGCGAACCTGCGTGCCGAGGGTCACGAACCCGAGGTCACTCGACGTACCGGTCTCCTGCTCGACCCTTATTTCTCTGGTACCAAACTCGCCTGGCTGCTCGACCATGTGCCGGGTGCCCGGACGCGTGCCGAACGCGGTGAATTGTGCTTCGGCACCATCGACAGTTGGCTCGCCTGGAAGCTCTCCGGCGGTCGACACCATGTCACCGATACCTCGAATGCGAGCCGCACCTTGCTGCTCAATCTGAACGGTGACTGGGACGAGTGGATGCTGCAGTTGCTGCGTATCCCGCGCGCGGTATTGCCGCGCCTGCTGCCCTCGAGCTTCGAGGCCGGCATTCGTGTCGTCATCGGCGATGCCGAAGTGCCGCTCACGGGACTCGCGGGCGATCAACAGTCGGCGCTCTTCGGTCAAGCCTGTCTGCAACCCGGCATGGCCAAAAATACTTACGGCACTGGCTGTTTCATGCTCATGCACACCGGTGATCAGCCCCTTGTCTCGCAGCACCGATTGCTGACCACCATTGCCTGCTCGACGACGGCAACCCCCCTGCAATATGCGCTGGAGGGCAGCGTTTTTGTCGGTGGTGCCGTCATCCAGTGGTTGCGCGATGGTCTCGGCTTCGTCAAGAACGCCGCTGAAATCGAGGCGCTCGCCAACAGCGTGAGCGATCATGGCGGTGTGTACGTGGTACCGGCTTTTGCCGGGCTCGGCAGTCCGCACTGGGATCCGTTTGCGCGCGGTGCGATCCTTGGCATCACCCGCGGCACAACCCGCGGTCATATTGCGCGCGCCGCGACCGAAGCGATTGCCTTCCAGAGCGCGGAGCTGCTGCAGGCCATGCAGAAAGATGCTGCCTCACCGCTGCGTGAACTGCGCGTCGACGGCGGCGCATCGCGCAACAATTCATTGATGCAGTTTCAGGCGGATCTGCTCGGCGTACCCGTGATTCGCCCTGCTGTCACCGAAACCACGGCGCTCGGTGCAGCGTATCTTGCCGGTCTTGCGGTCGGGTTCTGGTCATCGACCGAAGAAATCACCGCGCGCTGGCGCATCGAGCGACGCTTCGAGCCGCAGATGGGACGCGATCAGGCTGCAGCTCGCATGCACGAATGGTCGCGCGCCGTGGAACGCTCGCTAGGCTGGATCGTCGGCTGAGGCGTCGTCGGTCGGGGCGTCATCGGTCGGGGCGTCATCGGCGGCGGGGTCGTCCCGCGCAGGCCCGGTCTTGAGACGGGTCTGATGCGTGTGAGGGAACTTGTTGCCGTAGACATCCTCGCCCTTGTGATAGCGACGCCCGACACCGTCTGGACGCAACACGTCGCGCTCCGCGCGCTCGCGACCGAAATCCCGCGCGGCTTGCTGCTCCGCGGCGATCTGCTCTGGCGTGAATAGCTCGCTCGCATCAACGAGTTCGAAATTCTCGACATAGTGCCGCGGATAGGGAATGACGCCGGCGATCACGTCACCCACCCGGATTTCCACGGGGAAGTTGGCGCGCGTCAGCTTCAGATTGAAGGTGAAATCGCGGCGCAGATTGTCCGACTCGACGACGCCTGTCATGTTCTGCAGTCCATCAATGAAAAAGTTCGGTGGCTGCAAAGTCAGCAAGTTCACGCCGGGTGGCGTACGCAACGCGAACGCCGCCTGCACGGTCACGATCCCGAGCCCGAAATTGGAGACAATAGTCTGCAAGCTGCCGTGACGTTCCAGATCCTCGGTGTTGTGCAGGGTCACGCTCGTATCCTGCGGATCCGATCCACCGTTCCACAGGAGCGTCGCGTTCCAGAGCGAACGCATCGCGAAGCCGTACTGATTACCGATCACCAGCGGCAAGCAAAAATAGGCGTGGCGCGAAAACCAGTCGCGCTTGTTGCGACCGCGAAGATTGATGTAGACCTCGCCGTGTCGGCCTTGATAAAAATCGTCGTAGGGCACGGCGGCAATCAGATTTTCGGGGACTTCGATCATCGACATTTACCCATCCTGACCCAGCTCAACGAAACTCGTGGCGATGCGCGGGATCGAAGGTCAGGAACGAGGCGATCGTGTGCCGCATGCCGCGGGTCACGCGGCGTACGCCGTGCAGGAAAAACAGCGTCCCCGGAAAGACAATCAAGGTGCGCGGCGCGGGCTTCAACTCGAGTCCGAGATTTGGAAAATAGATTTCCCCGCCCTCGTAATCGTCATTCAGATACATCACGGTTGCCAAGTCGCGCCACGGAAAGGGATGGGCTGCACCGCCCGGATTTTCGCTGTCGGCATGCGGCTGCAGTTCGTAGCCCTCGGGCCAACGCGCAAAGTTGATGAGATCGGAATAGAGCGGTGGCTGTGGACCAAGCTCGGCTTCGAGCAATGCCGAAACCCGCGCGATGATTCGATCGCGAGTGCCGCGGAAGATCTCACGAATGTCGGCATCGTGGATGTCGTCGGGCGTCAGCGTTCGCCCCTTCCAGTAATCGGCGGCATCGATGTTGCCGAAGGCCTGCTCGTTGGCCATCGCAAACTCAAGCAGGCGTCGATGCTCGGCAGGTTCGAGAAACTGCGGATCGATCAACGGGAAGCACGGTAGCGCATCGATCTCGACGCGGGAGGCGCGCATATCAATCGCCGGCAGGATCAGCGGTGGCACTGCCCACAGCGGCGCCATCCGCCGAATCGCTCGCCGCCCGCGCCGCGTTCTCGTTGGCCTTGATCTGCGCGACGCGCATGCGCAGCGTGCGCTCCATCACATCGAGTGCTGCGCCCTCGGGCCAACCATTGCCGATCATCGACTCGAGCACGGCCTCGGGGGTTTGTCCGGCCTCAATCTGCGTGACCACCCAGCGACGCAGTTCGGGTGTGACCCTGCTGTGGCTCATGGCTGCGAGGATAGCCCACTTCGGCGCGGCAGGGGCATTACGGAAAACCCGACGCAGAGCAGCACACCGAGCGGAAACAGCCACGGAAAGGCCACGAGTTCGCGCTGCTCGGTCAGACCGAAGAAAGCGGCGTTGTGCACGACCAGAACGGCAACCAAGGCCACACTGACGCCGAGCGGCGCACTCGTGATGCGCTCCTTGGGCACGAACAGCGCGAGCAAAAAGAGACCGAGCATGGGCCCGTAGGTGTAGGCCGTCATCGCAAACGCAAGCGGGATCAGTCTTTCGTCCGTACCGGAGAGCAGCATCGCAAATCCCCCGAGCACGACCGCCCACCCGACGACCAGCAGGCGCGACAGCGCGACCGCACGCGTCTCGCCGAGCGTGCCCTCGCGATGACCCTCATGGAACATCGTCAACGTTGTTTCAGCGAGCGCCGATAGCACCGGACTCGACATGGCTGCGGCGAACAAGGCGGCGACCATGAAACCGCGCAGACCGATCGGCATCTCGGAGAGTATGAATGCCGGGAAAATCCGATCCACGTTGCTCGCCACCAACTGCGCAAACTCGGGATCGAGAGGATTGAACTGGTAGAACCCCCAGAGTGCCACGCCCACGAGCAGGAAGAGCACGACTACGAGCTCGCCGAAATTACTCACATAAAGCGCGATTCGCGCCTCGCGTACCGAACGGCAGCAGAGCATGCGCTGGGTGTTGAGTTGATCAGTGCCGTAGGCGGCCAGATTCTGGAAAGGCATGGCGAAGACACCGGCCCAGAAGGTGAAGTTGACGCGCGGGTCCGTCGACCACTCGAGAATGCGGGTCTTGCCCTCGGCATCGGCAGCGCTCATCAACCCCGTGAAGCCGTCCGGGTAGGACTGAGTCACGAAGAACACGGCAATGAGCCCGCCGGCGACAAACATCAAAAATTGTACGACGTCGGACCAGACCACCGCCCGGATGCCGCCAAGCATGGTGCTGAGCGCAGCAAAGCCGACGCTGAGGAATACGCAGCCCACAAAGTCGAGACCCGTCAGCAACTCGAGCACCAGTGCCACGGCGTAGACACGAACCCCCTGCCCCAGCACCGCACCAATGAAAAACAACAATGCCGAGAGTTTGCCGAAGACGGGGCCGAGCTTGTCGCGAATGAAATCGTAGGGGCTCGCGTAGTGCTTTTCGTAGAGTCGCGGCAGGATCCATTGACCTAGAATCGCCTTGGAAATGAGCCCTGCGAGGCAGAACTGCAGATAGCGGAAATCGCCGTCCTGGGCGAAGACAATCGAGGGCACGCCGATGAAAGTCACGCCACTGACGGCCGTGGCCACGATCGAGGCAGAGACCGCATACCAGGGCAAGGAGCGCGAGCCGAGGAAATACTCCCGCGTGTTGCCTTGTCGATCGCGGACGCTGTGACCGATCCAGGTGACGAGCGCGAAATAGGCCGCAACGATGGCCCAATCGATGACGTGAAAGTAACCGTTACCCACGTGCGGCACGGCGCAAAGTGCGGCCGGAACCTTCGCCGGGATAGACCCGACCGTTGGCGCCCGGATAGGCGTAGCCGTTGATCAGCACGCGGCGCGGCACCGCCGATTCGTTGGGTGTACTGCCATGAATGGCGTAGGGCCCAAAGAAAAGCACCGAACCTGCTGCGCCGGTCACGGTCATCGCCTGCGACTCATCGAAGGGCAACGGCGAACCGCTCGACATGGGGGTGCCGTAATCGAAGGAACTCGCGGAAAGTCGTGCGTCGGGCTCGCCGTTGATGGCACTACGCGGAATGAACTTGAGCGGACCATTGTCGCTCGTCATGTCATCGATCAGCATGATCGTCTGCACATAGGACCCGCGCCCGTTGAGGTCTCGCCAGGTGCCCGGACCTTTGTCGCGATGCTGCACGTCCTGATGCCAGTCGAAGGACACGCCATCATGCGGCATCTTGAAATGCGCCTGGCAGAGGAGCTGCTCGCAATGCTCGCTGCCGAGCAGATCGAGCGCCGGTTCGACCAGTCGCCGATCAGCCGCGAGTGCGAGCAAGTCGGGTTCGGCGCCGCCGGCCCAGACGACACGCTTGACGATCACCTCGCCCGCGGGCGGCGCATCGAGTACGAAATACGCACCGGCATGGTTCTGCGTCGTGCGCAACTGTTGCGCCTTGGCGTAGAGCCGCTCGAACGCGGCACGCGCACGCTGCATCTCGACGTCACTGAACAGTCCCGGCACGAGCGTCCAGCCCTGCTCGAAGAATTCCCTGGACTGTTGCGGGGACAGTTGCATCGTCACGCCGTACGCCGAGCTCTGGCAACGCAGCTCAAGTCTTGAGCGCCACCAATACCTCATCGAGCATCTTCTTCGCATCGCCGAACAGCATGCGATTGTTGTCCTTGAAGAAGAGCGGATTATCGACGCCTGCGTAGCCCGACGCCATCGAGCGCTTCATGACGATGGAGGTCTTCGACTTCCACACTTGCAGCACGGGCATGCCGGCGATAGGACTGGTCGGATCATCCTCGGCGGCGGGGTTCACGATATCGTTGGCGCCGATCACCATCGAGACATCGGTATCCGGAAAATCATCGTTGATCTCGTCCATCTCGAGCACGATATCGTAGGGCACCTTGGCTTCGGCCAGCAGCACGTTCATGTGCCCGGGCATGCGTCCGGCCACCGGGTGAATGCCGAAACGGACATTGACGCCCTTCTCGCGCAGCAGACGGGTGATTTCATAGACCGTGTGCTGCGCCTGCGCAACGGCCATGCCATAGCCTGGAATGATGATCACGTTCTTTGCCGAGCGCAGCAGCTCAGCAGTTTCGACGGCACTCACCGCAACGACTTCGCCCGCAGGTTGCGCACCGCCCGAGGCAGTCGGCGCCGTGCCACCACCAGTGCCAAAACCACCCGCGATCACGCTGATGAACGAGCGATTCATGGCGCGACACATGATGTAGGAGAGGATCGCACCCGACGAGCCGACCAAGGCGCCGGTGACGATCAACAAATCGTTGGCCAGCATGAAGCCCGTGGCCGCAGCCGCCCAACCCGAATAGCTGTTGAGCATCGACACCACCACCGGCATGTCGGCGCCACCGATGGCCATGACCATGTGGATACCGAACAGCAGCGCAATCACCGTCATGATGGCGAGCGGCATCATGCCCGCATCGGTGCTGCCTGCGCCCACGAATTGGCCACCGAACCAGATCACGGCAAGGAGGCCTGCGAGGTTGATCCAGTGACGCGCCGGCAGCAGCAATGGCTTGCCGCCGATCTTGCCCGAGAGCTTGCCGAAGGCGATCACGGAACCGGAGAAGGTGATGGCGCCGATGAAAATGCCGATGTAGATCTCAGCCTCGTGGATCGATTTTTCGGCGCCCTCATAGACCACCGACGTATCCACGTAGCTGGCAAAGCCCACGAAGCAAGCCGCAAGACCCACGAGGCTGTGCATCAGTGCGACGAGTTCGGGCATCTGCGTCATCTGCACCGTACGCGCGGCGTACAGGCCGATGAGCGCGCCCACAGCGAGCGCACCGACGATCCAGGGGAGTCCAGCACCGAGATCGACGCGCGGCCCCAGCACCGTCGCGAGCACGGCGAGCGTCATGCCGACGATGCCGAGCAGATTGCCGCGGCGTGAGGTCTCGGGGTTGGACAGACCGCCGAGGCTGAGGATGAACAGGATGGCGGCGCCGAGATAGGCGACGGTGGCGAGATTGGCTGACATGACGACGGCCCCTTACTTGCGGAACATCGCGAGCATGCGACGGGTAACGGCGAAGCCGCCGAACATGTTGATGGCGGTGAGCGTGAGCGCCGCCACCGCCAAACCGAGGATCAGCGCATCCGGTCGACCCTCCGTACCCGCAGCGGCGGGTGGCGCGACCTGTACGATGGCACCGACCGCGATGATGCTGGAGATCGCGTTGGTCACGCTCATGAGCGGCGTGTGCAAGGAAGGCGTGACGTTCCACACCACCATATAGCCGATGAAGCAGGCGAGCACGAACACCGTGAAATGGCCGAGGAAAGACGGCGGCGCAAAGGCACCGATCAGCCAGAAGAGCAACGCGCCGACACCGAAGGTGATGCCAAGCGACTTCGCTGACATGGGCTCGCCCGCACCGCCATGCCCGTGCGAGGATTTCTTTGGCGTGGCAGGCGCGGCCGTCGCGGCAGCCTTGGCCTGCGGCGGTGCAGCCGAAAGTTTCGGCGGCGGTGGCGGCCAGGTGATTTCGCCCGCCTTGACGACCGTGGCGCCGCGAATGGCCTCATCGTCGAAGTTGACGTCGATGTTGCCATCCTTGGTCTTGCACAGCTCCTCGGTGAGCCGCAGCAAGTTGGTCGAATAGAGCGTCGAGGCTTGCTTCGACAAACGACTCGGAAAATCGGTGTAACCGATGATGGTCACGCCCTCGCGCACCACCACCTCGCCGGGCACGGTCAGTTCGCAGTTGCCACCCTGCTCGGCCGCAAGATCGACGATGACGCTGCCGGGGCGCATCGACTTCACCATCTCCGCGGTGATCAGTTTTGGCGCAGGTTTTCCGGGGATCAGCGCGGTCGTGATGATGATGTCGACATCCTTGGCCTGCTTGGCAAAGGTTTCGCGTTGGGCTTTCTGGAAACCCTCGCTCATGACCTTGGCGTAGCCGCCGACGCCGGTACCTTCTTCCTGATAATCGACCGGCACGAACTCCGCGCCCATCGATTTGACCTGATCGCCAACCTCGGGTCGCGTGTCGTTGGCGCGCACAATGGCGCCGAGCCCGACGGCGGCGCCGAGCGCTGCGAGTCCTGCCACACCCGCCCCGATCACGAATACTTTGGCCGGCGGCACTTTGCCCGCCGCCGTGATCTGTCCGGTGAAAAACCGCCCGAAGTGATGTGCCGCTTCGATGACGGCGCGATAACCCGCGATATTCGCCATCGACGACAGCGCGTCCATTTTTTGTGCACGCGAGATGCGCGGCACGCTGTCCATGGCGAGCACCGTCAACTGACGCTCGGCGAGCTGCTGCATCAGCTGCGGGTTCTGCGCCGGCCAGATAAAACTGATCAGCGTGGTGCCGGGCTTCATGGCCGTCACTTCCTCGGCCGTTGGCGCCCGGACCTTGAAGATCATGTCCGACTGCGCCATCAGCTCCGCGGCATTGGCGGCGATCTGAGCACCGGCGGCCGCATAGGCCTCATCGGTGAAATTGGCGGCAGCGCCGGCACCCGACTCGATCCGCACCGAGAAACCGAGCTTGATGAGTTTCTCGACGACCTCGGGAACAGCAGCGACTCGTTTTTCGCCGGCAAAAGTTTCCCGGGGAACTCCGATCGTCAGGGCCATGGCAACCTCGTTGTCTGTGTCTTTGGAGCGGGCTGGCGCAGGGCGGCAATGATACTCGAACACCCGCTCCGGACGGCCCCGGGATCGTCTAAAGCTCGAGCGCGAGCAGGGTCGCTTGACGGATCGCCCGTTTGGCATCGAGTTCGGCGGCCATATCGGCGCCGCCCACCAGGTACGTGCGCAGACCAGAGGCCTCGAGCGCCGCCTGCAAGTCGCGACGGGGCTCCTGCCCCGTGCACAAGACGATGTGATCCACCGCGAGCGTGCGTGGTCGACCGGCTTCCAGAATATGCAGCCCGGTATCGTCGATGCCGGTGTAGGTCACCCCGGAAATCATCTGCACGCGTTTCATCTTGAGCGCGGCCCGATGGATCCAGCCCGTGGTTTTACCCAGCCCCGCACCGGGCTTCGAAGCTTTGCGTTGCAAGAGGAACACCTCGCGCGCGGGCGGCTCGGGAACCGGCTGCACGCCGGTCACGCCACCCCGCGCGATGGCCGGATCGACGACTCCCCACTCGCGCATCCAACGCTCGCGATCGAGCGTCGGCGAGGACCCGGAATGAACCAGGAATTCGGCGACGTCAAAGCCGATCCCGCCGGCACCGAGAATGGCCACCCGCGCACCCACGGTGCGCCGGCCGCTCAGCACATCGAGGTAGCCCATCACGCTCGAGTGCGTCTGGCCCGGAATCTGCGGATCGCGGGGCGTCACGCCTGTGGCGAGCACCACCGCATCAAAACCCTGCGATGCCAATTCTTCGGCCGTCACTCGATGACCGAGTCGCTGCACGACACCGGTCTCCTGCAAGCGCACCGAAAAATAGCGCAGCGTCTCGGCGAACTCCTCTTTACCGGGGATTCGCTTGGCGAGATTGAACTGCCCGCCGATCACCTCATCGGCTTCAAAAAGCGTGACCGCGTGTCCCCGCTCGGCGAGTGTCGTCGCTGCGGCCAGTCCAGCCGGACCCGCACCGACCACCGCAAAACGTCTTTGCGTCGCCGCTGGACGGACAATGAATTCGGTTTCGTGACAAGCCCGTGGATTGACGAGACAGCTCGCGATTTGCCGCGAAAACGTGTGATCGAGACAAGCTTGATTGCAGGCGATGCAGGTGTTGATGCTCGCTGCCTTGCCAAGTGCGGCCTTCTGCACGAAGTGCGAGTCGGCGAGCAGCGGACGCGCCATCGAGACGAGATCGGCTTCGCCGCCGGCAAGTAGCGCCTCGGCGACTTCGGGCGTATTGATACGATTGCTGGTGCAGACCGGGATCGAGACTTCCGCTTTGAGTTTTTGCGCGAGCCAGGAGAACGCAGCGCGCGGTACCGACGTGGCGATCGTGGGGACGCGGGCCTCGTGCCAACCGATACCGGAGTTGATGATGGTTGCGCCCGCTTGCTCGATGCCCTTGGCGAGCCGCACCACCTCGTCCCAACTCTGACCATCCGGAATCAGATCAATCAACGACAAGCGATAAATGACAATGAAATCGCGACCCACGGCCTCGCGTACGCGCGTCACGATCTCGAGCGGCAACTGCATGCGGTTGGCGTAATCGCCGCCCCAACGGTCGTTGCGACGGTTGGTCGGCTGGGCGAGAAACTGATTGATGAAATAGCCTTCGGAACCCATCACCTCCACGCCGTCATAACCCGCCTCGCGGGCGAGTGCGGCGCAGCGCGCGAACGCGCGAATTTGCCGCTCGACGCCGCGCGCGCCCAATTCACGGGGCGTGAACGGCGTGATGGGCGAGCGAATGCGCGACGGCGCGACCGACAACGGGTGGTAGCCGTAGCGACCGGCATGCAGGATCTGCAGCGCGATCTTGCCGCCCTCCGCATGTACGGCGCGGGTAATCGGCAGGTGACGCGCGGCGGCGCGCCGGCTGGTCAGCCGCGAGGCAAACGGCGCGAGCCAACCCTCGATATTGGGCGCAAAACCGCCGGTGACCATCAAGGCCACCCCACCGCGGGACCGTTCGGCAAAATACTCGGCCAGGCGCGGAAAATGCGCCGTCTCGTCCTCGAGCCCGGTATGCATCGACCCCATCAGCACCCGGTTGCGCAAAGTCGTGAAACCGAGGTCGAGGGGAGCCAGCAGATGCGGATAGGACGTCATCGGAATCTCCGTTTTTCCACGGATGGACAAACCGCCCCGGCTGGGGCAACTTCCACATTATGGACGTTTCGAAGGTGGTAAACCCCTCCGCCCCCCAGGCCGTCGAGCGGATCGAAGCGGTACGCGTCGAGTCGGCCCGTATCGAATCCGCCCGCGTCCGCACCCCGCCGCGCAATGAGCCCACACCCTCGCCCGAGGCGCTGCGCGAAGACTTCCGCGAGGCAGTACAAAGCGCCAACGAGCGACTCGCCGAGAGCGGACGGCAGATTGCGGTGAGCGTGGACAAGTCGACCGATACGGTCGTGGTTCAGGTCACCGATCGCGACTCGGGGGAGATGATTCGACAGATCCCGCCCGAAGCGGCCCTGCAGATCACGCGCAATATCGATCGACTGACGGGAATATTGATCGACCGCAGCGTCTGAGAAACCGCACGACCTCAAGGCGTGCGGCTACAGATTTTCTCGATCACTTCACGCGGCACGATGGTGCCGTACACCCTATAGAAAACGCTTTTAAGGCGATCTTCGCGCCAGCGGCCGTAGGCGGCATTGAAGGTCCATTCGCCGAGCACATTCTTCGAGATCGCTTCTTCAAGTTGCCCGAGCGAGAGATCGACGCCGGCCAAAAACAGCGAGATTCCGAAACGCTCTTTGTCGCGACGAATCTGATCGCGCCGTTCGTCCTGACGCACTACCCGATCATTGACGAGGTAGATCGCAGCAGCCGCGAACACCAGCAGCATGGCGACCAAGCCGACGGCCGCATCGACAAATACCAGCAGCATGAGCAGCAGCAGCGTCACCGAAAAAATCAGCACATAAAACAGTTTTTGCTGTTGCCTCATCTCGGCTAGCGCTGCGGTCGAATCCCGCCACTCGCCGTACAACTTGCAGTAGGCATGTGCGAAGTACTCGAGCTGGTCGCTCTGCCGGCGGCACTCGATGACCTTGGCATCGGAGGCCAGAAAAGCCGCGGCGCCATGGCCTTCGCCGCTGGCGTCAGCGGGCAAGTTATCGGTGACTTCGGTCATGTCGTCGGGACTTCCTTGTCAAAGATCACTCGGCCTTACAGATAGGCGCGATCCGCCGCGGTAGCTTCGACCGGCGTCTCGAGCAGGGTCCGACAGATCCGCTCGAACAGTTCTCGTTGTCGGTTGACCTCGGCGCTCTTGGACTTTGCGGCCGGCTTGTTCGGCTCCCTGCGCGCAAATTGGAAGGCGTACTCCCCGAGCGCCAGGAATAGTGCAGGTTTTGGGCTCCGCAAAACGGTACCGTACTGCCAGCTCTTATCGAGGCTTACCATCCCTGACTCGCGAATCACCGTCCAAATCTGCGCAAGATACTCAGTGCGGAGATTGAGTATGGGCTCTGCCCGCGCGATGACATCGTCGATCGGCGTAACCTCGCCAAAGTCGCTGTCGACCTTGCTCGCATGTTGTATGACGAAGGCCAGATAACACGCGAACTGGCCGAGGTGGTGGAATACGTTGCTCGTTTGCTCGCGCAGGCGCCGATCGCGCAGCGAGGCTTCGACCAGCTTTTCGTTACCACTTTTGAGACGCGCGGTCAGATCTTTGATGACTACCGTCGTCCACTTCGGCAGCTCGCCAAGTCCTGCCGTAAATGCGGTCGAGTCCATGACGATCGCTTCGACGTCCTCGAGGGCACGCACGCTTGCCGTACGCGGCTCGCCCGTCAGCAGCGTCATCGTGCCGAGCACGTCTCCGGGTCCGAGCTCGGCGAACTGGACCTCGAGATCGTTTCGTTCGCGGAACACTTGCACGCGACCGCGGCGGATGATGTAGAGACCACCGCCCTCGTCACCCTCTTTGAAGAGGAATTTTCCAGCCTTGACATTGACAGTCGCGGCCACGGCCCCACCTCCGCTGCAGATCTTTATCCTAGACTCCGGAGCGTGTCTCGGCAACGACGATAACGAGAACTACCGCACAGACTGGATATCCGAGCTCGCCGAGACTTCGTTCCATGAATACAGAATTTTTTGTCGGGCGGTCGCGGGTCGCCCTCGGGTTCGTTTTGCTACTCGTCGGGTTATCCGCCTGCGGCAACAGTGATAACGATTCGCCAGCGTCGATCGCGCCCAACAGCGGCTTTTTGACCCTGCGGGTCACCGATGCGCCGGTGGACGATGCCGCGGAGGTCATCATCGTCTTCACCGGCGTTGAGCTGCAGCGCGGCCCGGCCAGTACCGTAAACATCGATTTCGATACGCCCCGCTCGCTTGATCTGCTGCAATTTCGCAACGGTCAGACAGCAAATCTGCTGGACGGTCATCCGGTGCTGCCCGGCGAGTACGAATCGTTGCGTCTGAAGATCTCCGCGGAGCAGAACCTGCAGAATGGTTCGCGGATACGGCTACGTGACGGGCGCCAGTTCCCGCTGTTCATCCCGAGCGGCGCCGAGTCCGGACTCAAGCTGAATCGGCGGTTCACTGTCGCCCAAGGCGGCATCACCCGCTTGATCGTGGATTTCGATTTACGCAAGTCGGTGGTGGCGCCGCCGGGTCTGGCCCCCAACTGGATCCTGCGACCCTCGCTGCGCTTGATCGACGAACTGCAATATGGAAGCTTGGTGGGTTCGGTCGATGTGCCTGCGCTTGCGGCAGCCCAGCAAACGAGCGTGGCCGATTGCGCGCCCGGGGTTTATGTTTTCGCCGGCAGTGGCGTCACGCCCGATGACATGGATGGCGACGCCACGGACGGCGTGGATCCGCTGGTTTATCAGTCCGTGATGCCGCCAACCCCGGGGACATCCGCCACCTATTCGCTGTCGTTTCTCGAGAGCGGCGAGTACACCGTGGCTTTCACCTGCCGCTTCAATGTTGATGCCGATCCCACGCGCAGTGAATACGATCCGCGGACGCTGACACCCGAAGGGACTCCGCCGATGCGCTTCACGATCAAGGCTGCACGCATCACGAGCGGCACTACGACACGCGTCGATGCGCCCTGAAACGGGCGCGAGGCATCAGAGCACCTTTTGTACCGCCGCGCGGAATTCATCCAGCGATTTCTTGCCCTGAATGCGTACCACCGGTTTTCCCGTGCGATCGAGGATATAGGTGGTCGGCACGACCTCATTCCAGGCGGGGTCGATGACGCTCGCGAGTTCGTCCATCTCCGGTCCGTTACGCGCGTAGGTCAAGAACGCCGGAAAGTATTTCTTGCGGAACTGCTCGACCTGAACGGCACCCGGACTCGGATCATCGACCGCCACGCCGATGAGTGTGACACCTCGTGCAGCGAACTCCGCCTCGAGCTTGAGCAGATCCGGGACCTCGCGCAAACAGGGCACGCACCACGTCGCCCAAAGATTGACGACCACCACCTTGCCGGCCTGCTGCTTGAGCAGACTGCGGAATTCCGTTGCTGTGACCGCCTTGACGGGCGTGTCGGCAAAAGACGGGGCTGTACCCAACGCGGACAGCCCGAGTAGCAGACCGAGCGCGAGGTGCCGAGCGGTAGACTGGATGGCGAAAGACTTGATCATGGTCCCAAGTTTTACCGTTCTGACGGACCCGCGGCGAAAAATCTTCGCGGCAGGTCACCCTGCGGGCTCAATCGTTGAGCCACTCATGCGCGATATGATGACCCCCGAGCATGGGCAAATCGCGCGACTCACAACTTTATCTGCATCTGTCGAACCGCTTCGAGTCGCTGGCCGAGGCGCTTGCGGCAGAGCTTGCCGCCGACGCGGGAGATCCGCTGTGCCCGCAAACCGTGGTGGTCTCGAGCGCCGAAACGGCGCGCTGGCTGTCGATGCAACTCGCCCGCCACAACGGCCTTGCCATGGGCATCCGCTATCCGTTCCCGCGCGGGCTGATCGACGAGCTCATGACGAGCCTCTTGGGGGCCGAAAGACGCTGCTCGCCGCGCTTCACCCGCGACGCAATGACCTGGTGGCTCCACGACACCTTGCCCGCGCACCTCGAACGCAGCGAGTTCGCGCCGATCCGCGCGTATCTGCATGGGGAGAATGCCCTGCGACGCTTCGAGCTCGCGCGGCGTATCGCAAGTCTCTTTGACCAGTATCAGATCTACCGGCCCGAGTTGTTACTTGGCTGGGACAAAGGCGATGAAGCGACCGACTGGCAAGCGGAACTCTGGCGGGCAGTGCGTCGCGATTTTCCGGGCGAAGCCTCGTTCGTGGATCTGCATGCCGAAATCGCTGCACTGAACGATGAGGACATCCGCCGAGACCATCTGCCTTCGCGGCTGCGCGTATTCGGCCTCAACACCATTCCACCGGCCTTCCTCGACATCCTCTGGAAAGTCTCGATCGCCATACCCATAGACTTCTACGTATTGTCGCCGACCGATCAATACTGGAGCGACCTGCCGACACTCA
Source organism: Steroidobacteraceae bacterium (assembly GCA_044351225.1). Taxonomy (GTDB): domain Bacteria; phylum Pseudomonadota; class Gammaproteobacteria; order Steroidobacterales; family Steroidobacteraceae; genus UBA964. Next base: position 12,241 of record JBILGD010000005.1, on the reverse strand, counting down.
AGCAGCGGCTGCGCAGAGGCGAAGAGACCGCGCCCGCCGACGGCAATCCGCTTGCGCTCTCCCTCGGCCGTCTCGGTCGAGAGCTCATCGAGCAATTGATCACCCGCGACTTCCAGCAAGCCGGCGAATATTTTGATCTTCCTGCAGGGACGACACTGCTCGGGCATCTGCAAACAGACCTGCTTTCCTTGCGTGATGGCACAAGACTATCGCCGAAGCCCGCGATTGCAGCCAAAGATCGGTCAATCGAGGTTCACTCCTGTCACGGGCGGATGCGGGAAATCGAGGTGCTGCACGATCGACTGCTGAATCTCTTCGAGCAGGACCCGTCGCTGCGTGCGCGCGACGTACTCGTGATGGCGCCGGACATCGACGCCTATACGCCCTGCATCCAAGCCGTGTTCGGCACACCCGAAAGCGTCGAGCTGCGCATTCCCTACTCGCTGGCTGATCAATCCTTTCGCTCACGGATCGCCGTTGCCGATGCGTTTCTGCGAGTCCTCGATCTCGGCACGTCGCGCTTCGAAACACATCGCGTGCTCGCCGCGATTGAGTGCGAGCCGATACGACGAGCCTTCGGTTTCGACGATCTCGACCTGCAGCGACTGCGGCGTTGGCTCAGTGACTGTGGAATCGTCTGGGCACTCAACGCCGAGCACCGCAAACAACTCGGCTTCGCGGCGGAAACAATCGGCACTTGGGCGCACGGCGAGGCGACTCTCCTCGCAGGCTATGCGATGAATGGACGAGGTCCGCGAATGCATGCCGGTATTCAGCCGTACGAAGATCTCGAGGGCGATCACCTCGAGACCCTTGAACGTCTGCTCGTTGCCATGGATCTGTTCGGGCAGATCGCCGCAGCGATGGCAGTACGGCGCGATCGAGCTGCGTGGGCACTCACGCTCAGCGACTTCGTGCATTCCTTGTTCGGTAACGACGAAACCTTTGCCGGCGAACTGCGCCACATGCAGACGGTGCTCGCCGAACTCGGCGAGACCGATCCGTTACATCGCCGCGATTCGCTGCCGGCGGAGGTCATCGTCACCCATCTCGAACACCGTCTCGGCGAATACGCGGGCGGCGGCGGTTTCCTCGATGGTCGAGTCACCTTCTGCGCCCTGAAACCGATGCGCGCCATCCCCGCGCGCGTCATTTGCCTGCTTGGCATGAACGACGGCGATTTTCCGCGCCAAGCTTCGCGGCTCGCCTTTGACCGAATGGCGCAAGGCCCGCGACAGGGCGATCGCTCGCTGCGCGAAGATGATCGGCATCTTTTCTTTGAGGCAATTCTCGGTGCGCGTGACCACCTTGTCATCAGCTACCTCGGTCAGTCGCACCGTGACACACTCGACTCACCGCCCGCGGGTGTCGTCACGGAACTGCTCGACTATCTGCACGGTGCGTTCGATCTGCCACCTGCAGTGCAGCAGCAACTCGGAGTACGCCACGCTCTGCAGGCCTTCAGTCGCCGCTATTTCGTCGCGGGAGCGATCCAGAGCTTTTCGCGTGTCAACGCGGCAGCCGCCAAACGACTCGAGACACCATCCGCCGCACCACGAAAATTCTTTAGCCAGCCGCTGCTCGCGCCGCAGCCGGAGTGGCATCGCGTCAGCCCACAACAGTTGACCCAATTCTTCATGCAGCCGATTCGTCGTCTTTGCGAGTGGCGACTCGATCTGCGACTCGAGCAGCGTGATGACGAGATCGGCGAATACGAGCCGCTGGTACTCGCCGGGCTGTCGAAGTACCAACTCCAGCAAGCCATGACCGTCGCCGCGCTGGCGAACCAACGCCCGCCGCTCTGGCAGGCGGCCCAGTCACGCGGCCAGGCACCGAGCGGTGTGTTCGGCGTGGCACTCGAGCGGGAAAATGAGCTCGTCGTCGAGAGTCTCGTCGCGCGGGTACGTCTCGCGATCGGCAATGCCGAACCTCGCTCGTTGCAACTTTCCGAGACACTGGGGCCCTGGGTGCTCGAGGGGCCGATCGACGGTCTCCACGAGCAACGCCTGCTGCGATTTCGCTGTGCAGCGCTCAAACCCAAAGATCAGATCGGTGCCTGGGTGTCGCATCTGCTGATCAATCTCGCCCTCCCCGGAACGAGCACTCTGCTGCTCGATCAATATGGCGAGCAAATCCGCTTCATTGCGCCCTCCACGCCCGAATCGACAGCGCAGCACATCGCTCAATTGCTGTCGTTGTATTGGCGCGGCCTGCAGGAACCCTTGCCGTTTCTGCCAGCCTGTTCGCTCGCTTTCGTCGAGGCGGAGCGCAAGGGCAAGTCGGGGTTCGAAGCTGCCGAGAAGCTTTGGTATCCCTCGCCCTACCAGCGCACACCCGCCGAGAGCGAGGATCCGTGGCATCAACTCGTCTTCGGCGATCAGTCGCCGCTCGATGACTCATTCGCAAGCCTCGCCCGATCGTTTTGCGAGCCACTGCTCGATCATCGGGAGATGGACGAATGAGCCAGATCCCCGACGATTTTTTACTCGAGTCCACGCCACTCAATCCGGGCGTCACGATGCTTGAGGCGAGCGCAGGGACGGGCAAGACATTCACCATCTGCGGCATCGTGGTGCGGCTGGTCGCCGTCGAAGGCTTGCCGATCGACCGAATTCTGGTCGTCACCTTCACCGAAGCCGCGACCCGCGAGTTGCGCGATCGGACTCGTCGCCGGCTGCGAGAGATCGAACAAGCACTGAGTATCGATAGCAGCAAAGATTCGCTAGTGGCCAGCCTGCGCGCGAGCGGCGTGGCCGATGAGGTGCTGTTGCGACGCATTCGGCTTGCCATCGCCTCGTTTGATGAGGCATCGATCGCCACGATTCATGGCTTTTGTCAGCAAGTGCTGCGCGATAACGCTTTCGAGGGCGACATGCCTTTCGAGGCCGAAGTACTCACTGACCCGCGCGGACTGTATCGTGACCTCGCGCATGATTTCTGGCGCCTGCACTTGCAGACCGTTGATCCGATCCTGCCCGCGTTGGCGCGAGCGAGGTCACTGTTGCCCGCAGAACTCGTACGACTCATCGAGCGGATCACGCGTCGCCCGAACCTGCGCATTCTGCCCGAGGACCCTGTGTCACTGCAGGAGGCAGGCAAGGCAGTCGTCGAGGGATATCAGGTGGCGCTGCAGGGCTGGCGGGTCGAGGGGATGCGTCTTAGCGAACTTTTGCGCACGGACACGGGCTTGAGCCGCGACAAGGGAAAAGGGCTCTCCCTCTCAAGACTCAGCGATATCGCCGCCGCACTCGATGACGCCATCGCCAGCGGCATCATGACCACTGCGGCAATCAACGCACTACGCGATCTCAGCAAAGAATCGATCAAGCAACGGCACAAGAAAACAGCAAAAGCCCGCTATCCCGACGAACCGTGGCATGCGCTGTGCAGCGCCTTCGCCACCGCTTGTGATCGCTGGGCCATCGCCCTGCGGTCGGCGTGGTTTGCGTTTGCGGCGCAGGAATTGCGGCAACGCAAGGCCGCGCGCAAGGTCATCACTTTTGACGACATGCTGTCGCAAACCCATGCCGCCTTGCACGGCACGCAGGGCAACGCCCTCGTGACCTTGATTCGCAAACGCTGGCAGGCCGCACTGATCGACGAGTTTCAGGATACTGATCCGTTGCAATACGACATCTTTCGTCGTTGCTTTGCGCTGCCACCGCATCGTCTGCTGCTGATCGGCGATCCCAAGCAATCGATCTATGGCTTTCGCGGGGCGGACCTGTTCACCTATCTCGCGGCCAAGCGCGATATCGCGACCGAGGGTGGTTCCAATCTCTATACCCTGCGACGCAATTTCCGCTCGACGAGCGCGCTGGTTGATGCGGTCAATGCTGTGTTTACACGCGTTCCGCAGTGCTTCATGCAAGCGGGCATCGACTTCATCCCCGCCATCGCAGACGGCACGCGCGCAGCGAAGACACCCCTGACTCGCGATGGCGCGCCGATCGTCCCGCCGCTCACTCTGGTTGAAGTACCAGCGGATGCCTCGGCTGACGAAGCCCGCCAACGGATCGCCGAGCACGTTGCCGCCGAAATCACTCGGATACTCGCTGGGGGATATCGCTTGGGCGATCGAGCCGTATCCGCGACCGATATCGCCGTGCTCGTGCGGACGCATCGCGAGGCCGTAATCGTGCAAGACGCGCTGCGCGCGGCGGGCCTCAGCAGCGTGCGCCGCACCAGCGACAGTGTTTTCGATACCGATGAAGCAGTCGAACTCGTCCGCATTCTGGAAGCGCTGCTTGAACCCGGTCGAACTCGGCGACTCAAGACAGCCCTTGCGGGTTCCTGCTTCGGTCTCAACGCCAACGATCTGCTGGCGCTGGATACCGACCCTGTGCGCTGCGGCGACTGGACCCGGCAATTTGACGCCCTGCATCAGCGTTGGCATCAACAAGGGTTTGCCGCGGCATTTCGCGATCTGCTGATCACCTTTGACGTTCACGCCAGGCTCGTGGGCGAAGTCGGCGGCGAGCGCCGTCTCACCAACTTCCTGCACCTCGCCGAACTCGTACACCGCGCCGAGCGTACCCTGCGGCTCGCTCCCTCCACGGTCGTGCAGTGGATTCGTGCGCAGCAGCAAGCATCGACGAACCCAGCGGACGAGGTGCTGCAACGACTCGAGCGCGATGACGACGCCGTGCAGATCGTGACCGTGCACAATGCCAAGGGACTCGAGTATCCGATCGTGTTTTGCCCCATGCACTGGAGCGAGCCTTACGTACCTGAGACGATCTTTCACGATCCCGAAGACGGGCATCGCTTGACGCTCGACTTGTCCAAGCCCACGGCAGACGCACACAAGCAGCGCGCCATCACGGAACAACTCGCCGAGGACGTGCGGCTGCTTTACGTCAGCCTGACTCGGGCCGTGCACCGCGGCTATCTCTATCTGCATCGCAGCAGTCGCATCAAACACTCGGCGCTACTGCAGGTCTTGGGCAATGATCTTTCGGCGGCTGCGCGTGAGCTGGTTGATCGGGAGCCTCACCTCTTCGAGCACCAGCCCCTGCAACGATCGACGTCATCCGCTCATGCGGATAACGCGAATCACCCTGACAAGACCACCCTCGGCGCACGCCGGCTCGCACGCACGCTAGCCCATGAGCCGATGATCGGCAGTTTCACGCGTCTCGTAGCAAACGCACCCGAAGAAACCGCCCAGGATCACGACGCAGGCAGCGAAATCGAGACCTTGAACTCGATCGACTCGTCTGCCTCGAGCGTTGCGCCAATTTTCGAACTCGCGCCGGGTGCGGCCACCGGCACGGCGCTGCACGCGGTGCTCGAGCACGCAGACTTCACGCAAGCGAACACGCTCGCCCCGCTGGTGGCGAAGCACTTTGCACCGCTCAAGCTCACCGCAGACATGCAAGCGGTCGTCACGCAACAACTGACGCTGCTGCTCGAGCATCCCCTGCAGGCGGACGCGCGAACCTTGAGGCTACGCGACATCCCCAATAGCGCCCGCGTCAACGAGATCGAGTTTTATTACCCCATCCGCAAATTCGCGGCCGCTGAGCTCGCGCTAGCCTGCGCGCCGCGCGGACCCGCCTCGACGCACTGGCAGGAGGCGCTGCACTCCCGCGAACGACGCATTGGACGCCTGCGCTTCGATCCCGTCGAAGGCTATCTGCGTGGCTTCATCGATGCGATCCTGCATCACGAAGGGCGCTATTACCTCGTCGACTGGAAATCCAATCTCCTCGGAAAATCCACCGCCGACTACGAGCCCGCCCGCCTCGCGCAAGCCATGGCGAGCAAATTCTATGACCTGCAGTCATGGCTCTACGCCGTTGCGCTCGATCGTCATCTCGCCACCCGACTGCGACACTATCGCTACGAGGACCATTTCGGCGGGATTTTCTATATTTTTGTCCGGGGACTTGATCCTGTCGTGCCGACGCGTGGCGTTCACTTCGAACGACCCGATGCAGCGTTCGTGCGCAATCTCGCGGCCACGCTGTCCCCGGCGACGAGAGTGCAAGCATGAGCCTGCCACCCCTCGAAGAATTCCTGGCGAACGAAGCATTCTCGATCCTCGATCGGCATTTCGCGCGGCAAGTCGCTGCCTGGGCCTCGCCACGCTCCAAACTTGCCGGGCATGCCGCAGCGCTTGCGAGCCAGATGCTGCAACGTCGTCATCTTTGCATTGCACTCGACCGTGTACCGAGCGCTCTTGCGGAAAACGGGATGCTCGCGACCGGCTGGCCGACTGTTGCCGAGTGGCGAGAGGATCTTCTGGCGAGCGGTGTAGTGGCCACAAACGAGCAGACGTTCCTGCCACTCCTGCTCTCGGCGACGCACAAACTTTATCTGCACCGCTATGCCGAGTACGAACAAAGCCTAGCCGCAGGGATCGAGGCACATCTCGCGAGCGATACGCTGCGCGTGATCGTTGGCGGCCCGGGTACCGGCAAGACTTATACGCTACTGCATACACTCATCGACCGGCTTGCCAACACACCGACGCTGCGTATCGCACTCGCTGCCCCGACCGGCAAGGCCGCCCAACGCATGGAAGAAAGCATTCATCAAGGCCTCGCCTCGATGACGATCGACGATTCGATCCGCAGCCGTATCCCGGCAAGAGCGTCGACCCTGCATCGACTGCTCGGCAGTCGCGGCGATTCGGCATTTCCGCTGCATAACTCCGCCAATCCACTGCCCGTGGACCTCGTCATCATCGATGAGGCATCGATGGTGGATCTGCCGATGATGGCGAAGTTGTTCGCAGCACTCGCACCGCGCTCGCAACTGATGCTGGTCGGCGACCCTGATCAACTGGCCTCCGTTGAGGTCGGTTCGGTATTGGCCGATATCGTCGCGGCGGCGGCGCAAAATCCGACGCTGGGGCAGGCATTGCAGCGGCTGCGCACTCCGCATCGCTTTGGTGCGGACAGCGGTATCGGTCGACTTTGCGAAGCGATCCGCGAAGGTGATCATGCGGGTGCGCTGGCGGTGCTCGAGGACGATCGATTTCCGGATGTGCGCCTGCGGTCGCTACCGACACGCGAAGCGATCGCCGCGCGGCTTCACGCGACGCCCGCCTTCCAGCGACTTCAGGCGGCTTGCGAACATCGTCAACCCGAAGCGCTGCTTGCCGCGCTGGGCAGTGCGCGTATTCTTTGCCCATTACGCAGAGGCCCTTGGGGCATCGAAGGATTGAACACGGCCGCAGAACAATTATTGCACGACGCGGGAGTCATCGATCGCGATCGGCTCTGGTACGAGGGACGTCCGATCCTCGTTCTGCGCAATGATTACGACGTACAGCTTTTCAACGGCGATGCCGGGGTCGTCCTCAACGATCGAATCTCCGGTGAGCATCAGGTGATCTTCCCGGGTGAGGGCGGGGACATCCGACGCTTCTCACCCACACGCCTGCCGCAGCATCAAACCAATTACGCGATGACTGTCCACCGCAGCCAAGGATCGGAGTTCGATCACGTGCTTGTCGTGTTGCCACCGACCGATGGCCCTTTGCTCAGTCGAGAACTGCTCTATACCGCAGTGAGCCGGGCGCGACACGACGTCGAGATATGGGCCGACGCCGAAACCTTGCGCAAAGCCTGCGAAAGACCGGCGAGCCGGGCCTCAGGACTCGCGGAGCGACTCGTCCCACAAGCGGGCGGCACCGCGTACCCCGGATGAGTCGCCCCAGCGCGCACGGCGAATCGGCGATTCCCAGATATCCGAAAACACATACGGTCTGACTCGCGTCGGCAAGATCTCAAAGATTTCATCGACGTTCGACATGCCACCGCCGAGTACGATCACATCGGGATCCACGAGATTGATGACGCTGGCGAGCGCTCTTCCAAGTCGATTGATGTATCGCTCAAGCGCGGCAGTCGACGCCGGATCACCGGCGCGCGCAGCCGCCACGATCTCTTCGCCGCTCGCTGTTTTGCCGTCGGTGACAAAAAAGTCGCGCTGCAAACCCGAACCCGAGATCCAGTTTTCAAGGCAACCCCGCTGACCACACCAGCAGCGTGGCGCCTCACGCAGCTCCTGCTCATCCGGCCAGGGCAGTGGATTGTGGCCCCACTCGCCACCGATGCCGTTTGCGCCGTCGATGAGTCGGCCATCGACCACAAGGCCGCCGCCGCAGCCGGTGCCGAGAATCGCGGTGAATACGACCCGTGCTCCAGCCGCCGCGCCATCGCTCGCCTCGGAGAGCGCGAGGCAGTTTGCATCGTTGCTGGTGCGCACCGCCTTGCCGAGGGTGCGCGCGAGATCCTCGCCGAAGGGCTGGCCATTCAGATATTGCGTGTTGGCGTTGCGCAGCAAGCCTGTGCGCGGCGATACCGAGCCTGGCGCACCGACACCGATACGGGAGACGGTGACCCCAGTCTCCGTTTCGAGCGTACGCACGAGCTCCTGCACGGCAAGCAGTGCAGCCGCATAGTTGTCGGGGGTCGCCACGCGGCGGCGTACCACGGGGATACCCGATGCGTCGAGTGCAGCCGCCTCAATCTTTGTTCCGCCGAAATCGATCCCGATGGACAGACTCGCTGACATCGCTCACCCCCGCATCATCCGCTCACGCCACCCGAATCCAACCCGGCCCCAAACGCAAACGGGCGGACGACGGTGTTTGCGCACCGCCGCCCGCCCGCGCGGGACACGATCGACGTTCTATCAGAACCGGTCGAGGTTCATCACCTTGTCCCAGGCCTTGACGAAGTCCTTGACGAACTTCTCGCCGCCATCGTTGGCCGCGTAGACCTCGGAAACCGCGCGCAACTCCGAGTTGGAACCGAACACGAGGTCAACCGGCGTGGCCGTCCACTTGGCCTTACCGTTGTCACGATCGACGCCCTCGTAGACGCCCTCGCCCTGCGCCGACTGCTTCCATGCCGTCGACATGTCGAGCAGGTTGACGAAGAAGTCATTGCTCAAGGTGCCGGGGCGGCTGGTCAGCACGCCGTGGGCCGACTGGCCCGCATTGGCGTTCAGCACGCGCAAGCCACCGACGAGCACCGTCATCTCGGGCACCGTGAGCGTCAGCAGATTCGCGCGATCCACCAGTGCCTCGGCCGGCGAGAGGTAGCTGGCCTTGATGTAGTGGTTGCGGAATCCGTCGGCCGACGGCTCGAGCGGCACGAACGAGGCGACTTCGGTCTGTGCCTGCGAGGCGTCCATGCGACCGGGCTTGAACGGCACCTGCACGCTGTGACCGGCGCGCTGCGCGGCCTGTTCGATCGCCGCGGCACCGCCGAGCACGATGAGGTCGGCCAGCGAGATCTTCTTACCGGTCGCCTTTTGAGCGCCGTTGAAGTCCTTCTGGATTCCCTCAAGCTGCTTGATGACCTTGGCGAGATTGGCCGGATCGTTGACCGCCCAATCTTTCTGCGGCGCAAGGCGCACGCGAGCCCCGTTGGCGCCACCACGCATGTCCGTACCACGGAACGTCGAGGCCGACGCCCAGGCCGCACGCACGAGCTCGGAGCCGGTCAGACCCGAAGCCAAAATCTTTGACTTCAGCTGAGCCACATCACCGGCGTCGACCAGCGCGTGATCCACCGCCGGAATCGGATCCTGCCAGGCGAGCACCTCGGCGGGCACATGCGAGCCGAGATAGCGGACACGAGGACCGAGATCACGGTGCGTGAGCTTGAACCAGGCACGCGCAAACGCATCGGCGTACTGATCCGGATTCTTGCGGAAGCGCTCGGAGATCTTGCGGTACTCAGGGTCGAACTTCATCGACAGGTCGGTGGTAAACATGATCGGCGGATGACGCTTGGTCGGGTCGTGCGCATCCGGCACCAGATTCCACGCGCTCTTGTCCGAGGGTACCCACTGGATCGCACCCGCCGGGCTCTTCGACTGCACCCAATCGAAGGTGAAGAGGTTGTCGAGGTACTGCGTCGTCCACGCGATCGGGTTGGCCGACCAAGCACCCTCGAGACCACTCGTCACCGTGTCAGCACCCTTGCCGGTGCCACACTTGTTCTTCCAGCCGAAGCCCTGCTCCTCGACGCCCGAAGAGGCGGGATCAGAGCCGACGCACTTGTTCGGATCGAACGCGCCATGCGCCTTGCCGAAAGTGTGACCGCCGGCGATCAGCGCCACGGTCTCCTCGTCGTTCATGGCCATGCGGCCAAAGGTCTCGCGAATATCGCGGGCCGCCGCGAGCGGATCCGGCTTGCCATTCGGGCCTTCGGGATTGACGTAGATGAGACCCATCTGCACAGCCGCGAGCGGGTTTTGCAGCTTGCGATCACCCGCGTGGCGCTCATCGGCGAGGAACTTGCCCTCGGGACCCCAATAGACGAGATCCGCTTCCCAGTCGTCGGCACGACCGCCGGCGAAGCCGAAGGTCTTGAAGCCCATCGACTCGAGCGCAACGTTACCCGTCAGCACCATGAGATCGGCCCACGAGAGGCTGCGGCCGTACTTCTGCTTGATCGGCCAGAGCAGACGACGCGCCTTGTCGAGGTTGACGTTGTCGGGCCAGCTGTTCAGCGGCTCGAAGCGGATTTGACCGCCGTCGGAACCACCGCGACCGTCACCCAGTCGATAGGTGCCAGCGCTGTGCCAAGCCATGCGAATGAAGAACGGGCCGTAGTGACCATAATCGGCCGGCCACCAGGCCTGCGACTTGGTCATCAGCGCTTCAACGTCCTTCTTGACGGCGTTGAGGTCGAGCTTCTTGAACTCCTCGGCATAGTTGAACTGCTCGCCAAAGGGGTTCGATTCGACGCCATGCTGACGCAGCGGCGCAAGATCGAGTTTCTCGGGCCACCAGAACTGGTTGGACATCTGCGGACCCGCGGCGCTCGCAGGCGCGGCATGCAACGCAGAGGTCATGGCGATCGCAACAGCAATCACCAACGAGATGGATTTTTTACGCATTCGAACTCCCTCCTGGGGAAAGACGGACCCCCCGAGATTGCTCCAAAAAGGGGCAGAACTGAAGTTGATACTGTCGATTGTGCCGATAGACGATCTCTATCGGCGTGCGCTACCGCGCCAGCGTCCCCGCAGAGGCCTGCCGCCAGACCTCGTCGGTGCGAATGAACACCCGATAGTCACGCACGATTAAAGGCTCACCGCGTCGGGTACCGGAGATCAGTAACGCATCCTCGCGATCGTCGGCGTCAAGATCAATGAAAACGAGCCGTGGCGCCGGCGCATTGCCGCCCGGATCCAGTGTGGCGGCCGCCACCCAGAACTCCGTACGCAGCAGGCTCTCGAGATCAGCCGGTACGGTGCGATCCGCCGGCAGCACGCGCAAGGTGTCGCGCCATGCCGCATAACGCGCGGGCGTCGCCGCGGGATCCGCGCGCGGCGGCATGCGCTTCGAGGATAGTGCCGCAATCCTCGCCGCCTCGTCACGCAGCACAGGATCGACCGCGGCGATGCGGCCTTGCACGAGGGCGTCGAGCACCTGCCTACCCTGCGCGCCCGCATCGAAACGCAGAAAACGTAGCGCACCTTCGCGGTCGGACTCGGTCGCCGCGGCGACGGCGCGTGACAGTTGATTTGCCACGCTCCAGCGCACGGGATTGCCGATGGGCGTCAGACTGATGATCAAAGTGGCGAGCAGCAATATGGCCAGGACAAAATTCACTCGTCTGAGCTCGCCAAACCAAGGGCCGTGCCGTACTGCAGCGATGGCGTAGCCGATCGCGAACAGCAACGCGAAAGTAGCCGTTACCAGCCCCCAAAATCTTGCGGGTGTAAGACCGAGATCAGCAGTGCGGATAATCATCGACACCAGCGCGGTCGAAGCGACGATGACGAGCAAGGGCGGTACCACACGCAGCGCCTGACGAATCAGTCGACCATATTCGGGTTCCTGCTCGCCATCACGATAGGCGGCATTCAGTAGCAGCAAGGTCAACGCCACGAGCGCGAGCAAGATGCCACTGTCGAGAATTTTTTCGCCGCTCGCCAGCAAGGCGGGGAGCTTCGGTAGCAGCGCGACGGTGAACAGCACAACGATCAGACCGGCGAGCGGCGCGAGCCACTTCAAAAGACCCAGGAGTTGATCGAGTACACCGTCGACCAAACGATCGCTATTACCGATGATGCGCAACGCCACGGTAACCGCGAGCGTCGTGGCGGGGTACACAAAACGCGCATCGGCGAACAGCGTCTTGAAGAAATCGATGCCTAGCGTTTCGAAAAGACCCGCCCAGAGCGCGAGCAAACCCCAGAAGATTCCCGTGAACAGCGCCGTCTCAGCCAGCGTCAGGTAGCTACGCGCGGCACCGCGAAAGAG
>JBILGD010000143.1:0-5862 GCA_044351225.1 Steroidobacteraceae bacterium | reverse complement strand
GCCGTGTCGAGCTCGATCATCGAGTCGGCGGCGCCCGAAGTTTTCTGCGCAGCGATCACGTGTTGGATCACACCGCGGTAACCCATGTCGACGTCGACGCTGTCGTCGTCGGCGCCGGTGATCACGAAGCGCTTCGCGTCATGCGTGCCACCAAAGAACTCGAGACCGTCATCCGAACTATTGTGCAACTGCACGAAGCTGATCGAAGTACCGCTGCCGACACCACCCGTGGTCAGCGCCTGCAGTTCGGAGTTGCCCGAGAGTACGAAGCCCGAGTAGCGGATCTGCACGTAGCGCAGCGTGCCGCTGTTGTCGTTCGCCGTTGCGCCGCCGTAGAGCGCGGGATCCACCGCGCCTTCGACCTGACGATCGCAGTCGACCGTGCCCGGAGGCGCCGCCGGCACGCGGCAATCCGTGATCGGCGCGCGACCCGAGAGCACCACACCACCCCACTGACCCTGCGAGTCGTCGGTGGTGAGACCGAGCACGTTGTCGCGGCTCGTAAAGATGATGGGCTGGGTCGCCGTACCCACGGCGTTGATGCGATTGCCGCGGTTGACATGCAGCCACGACGTACCGGTGGCACCGTAGAGCACGACGCCGGGCTGAATCGTCAGCGTGACCGACGCCTCGCCCGAGCGCGGCGTCGCGCCGAGATCGTTACCCACATCGACGCGACCCGCGAGCGAGTACAGCAGGCCCGGAACGCGCGGCAGCGTAGAGCTTCGGGTCAGACGTGCCGGCAGTTCGCACACTCGATACGTCCCGGTCGCACCGGTGATGGTGCCGGCGTCGCGCAAGCCCGCGGCATCGTCGATCGTCGGACAACCCGCAGCCGGCGTGACCAGGGTCGAAGCCGGCGGCGGCGGCGGGGGCGGTGGCGGCGGGGTCGTGATATTCACGGTGACATTGCCGCCGCTTCCGGGCGAGGCAATCTCTTCCGAGCCGCAACCGGCGAGCACCGCCACGGAGGCGGCAAGAAGAACCAGATTCCGATGCTTGTCGAGGGTGTGCATTGAAGACGCTCCGTAGAAGGCCATAGCCGCCGAATTCGCGCGGCGCGATGCTTGCGCCGCGATGCACGTTATAGGCGCCCCACATGACACCTCCGTGACGGTTCAATGACAGCGTCATGGCCATGCTCACGATGTGCACACCGCGGGCGTAAACTTCGCTCAATGAATCGCAAAGTGATCACGGGCGAACCCTTCGCCGACTCGTCGGTGGACACTCCTGAACTGCGTCGCTGGCTGCTGCAGCAGACCGAGACGGGCCGCCCGCCCGATGAACTACTCGCCGAGTTGATGCAGCGCGGCTTGGCCGAAGAGCAGGCGGTTGCGATCATGACCGCAACCTTCGAAGCGCGTCTCGCCGAGGTCAAAGCAAAGAAAAACACAGACCCGCCGCTGCGTGTGCCCGACCCACCGGGCGTCCGCCGCGCGTCGGTGGTGCGCGCGCTCGATCGCGAGGTCAAAGTGCTCTTTCAACTCGCACAGCCGCGCGTGATCCTCTTCGGTGGACTCCTGAGCAACACCGAGTGCGATGAGCTCGTCGGGCAGGCGCGTCGTTGCCTGAGCAGTTCGAACGTGATCGATCTCGACACGGGCGATGAGCGCCGCGACGCAGGCCGCACGAGCCGTGGTATGGCGTTTACGCGCGCTGCAACGCCGCTGATCGCGCGCATCGAACGGCGTATTGCAGCGCTGCTCGATTGGCCCTTGGAGAACGGCGAAGCGCTGCAAATCCTCCGATACGAAGTCGGTCAGGAATACCGCCCGCATTACGATTACGTCGATCCGGCGGAGGCCGGCGCAGCAAAATTCCTCGCCCGCGGCGGTCAGCGCGTCGCCTCGCTCGTCATGTATCTGAATACCCCGACCGAGGGTGGTGCCACCAACTTCCCGGACATCGGGCTCGAGGTGGCGGCGGTCAAAGGCAACGCCGTCTTCTTCAGTTACGAACGCCCGCACCCATCAACAAAAACCTTGCATGGCGGCATGCCAGTGCAGGCGGGCGAGAAATGGGTGGCGACGAAATGGCTGCGCGTCAGCCAAACCGACCCGTGATGTAATCTTCGGTGAGCTTCGCCTGCGGATTGGTGAAGATCTTGTTGGTCTCGCCGACCTCGATCAGATCACCCAGATGAAAGTACGCCGTACGTTGTGAGACGCGTGCAGCCTGCTGCATCGAGTGCGTCACGATGCAGATCGCATAGCTCTCGCGCAATTCGTCGATCAGGTCCTCGATGCGCGCCGTGGCGATCGGATCGAGCGCCGAACAGGGCTCGTCCATCAGGATGACCTCCGGGTTGACCGCGATCGTGCGCGCGATGCAGAGCCGTTGCTGCTGACCGCCCGAGAGACTCGTGCCCGGGTTGTTCAGTCGATCCTTCACCTCTTCCCAAAGACCCGCGCGGCGCAGACTCGTGTTGACGATGTCGTCAAGCTCGCCGCGATTGGCAGCGAGACCGTGAATTCGTGGCCCGTAGGCCACGTTTTCGTAGATCGATTTCGGGAAGGGGTTCGGCTTCTGGAAGACCATACCGACGCGCGCGCGCAACTGCACCACATCCCGCCTCTTCTCGTGGATGTCCTGGCCGTCGAGGCGGATCTGACCTTCCACCCGAGCGCCGACGATGGTGTCGTTCATGCGATTGAGGCAGCGCAGAAAAGTCGACTTGCCGCATCCCGAGGGACCGATCATCGCGAGCACCTGCTTGCGCCCGATGTCGATATTCACGCGCTTGATGGCGTGCTTGTCGCCGTAGAAGACATCGACATCGCGACACGTGAAGACCGGATCCGGCACTTGCATCGAACCGATGGTCTTGACGCCCTCGGCAAGACGCGGGGAATTGGCGAAGTCATTCATGTCCGTCACCAGCGTTTTTCGAACTTGTTGCGCAGCACGACCGCGGTCGCATTCATCACCAGCAGGAAGACCAGCAGCACGATGATCGCACCGGAGGTACGCTCCACGAAACCGCGCTCTGGCAGATCCGACCACAGGAAGACCTGGACGGGCAGCGCCGTCGCCGGATCAACCACGCCCGCCGGCACCTCGACGATGAAGGCGACCATGCCAATCATGAGTAGCGGCGCACTTTCGCCGAGCGCGCGGGCCATGCCTATGATCGCCCCGGTGAGCATGCCGGGCATGGCGAGCGGCAACACGTGATGCCCCACCATCTGCAATCGCGAGGCACCCATGCCGAGTGCCGCTTCGCGGATCGACGGCGGAACCGCCTTCAGCGCGGCACGCGAAGCGATGATGATCGTGGGCAAGGTCAAAAGCGTAAGCACGAATCCGCCGACCAGCGGCGCCGAGCGCGGCAGACCGAAAACGCCGATGAACATCGCGAGTCCGAGCAGACCGAACACAATCGACGGCACGGCCGCAAGATTGTTGATGTTGACCTCGATGATGTCGGTGATGCGATTGCGCGGCGCGAATTCTTCGAGATACACGGCGGCACCGACACCGATCGGGAAGGACAGCAACAAGGTGATGAGCAGTGTCAACGCCGAGCCGATGAGCGCACCGCGCACCCCCGCCTGCTCCGGATCACGCGAGTCGCCATTGGAGAAAAACGCCCGGTTGAAGCGCAGCTCGAGCTGATCCGCGCGCACAAGTTCGTCGATCCAGCCGATCTGCTGATCGGAGAGTCGTCGCTCATCCTCGGGGGTCGTGCGCGACACCTTGTCCTTAAGGAGCATGTCGACGGTGTCGTCCGCGAGTAACCACAGCGTCTCGCGCTGACCGATCACGGTTGGATCGTCGACCACCCGCCGCTGCAGCTCGATCGATGCGGCGCTCGAAACGAGTGCGTAGAGTTCGCGCAGATCAGGCCTGCCCTCGACCGTCGGAAAACGCTCGCGCAAGGCCGCACGAATGAGCGCTTGGTAGTCGGCAGTGACCAGATCATCCGGATCACGTGCGCCGGACGGGTCGATGGTCTCCGGGTCGTACTGGATCGTCAGCTTGACGTAGGACTGCTGAAACACCGACAGACCCTGCGAGAAGATCGTGCCGAAGAGAAACACCACGAAACCGATACCCGCGAGCACGGCCGCAAGACCGTAAGCCCGAAAGCGCCGCTCGGCGCGATAGCGTCGCGCGAGACTCGCCTGCACGAGCGACTGCGTCTCTTTGGCGCTGCGATCCGCGGCGTTATTCGTATTGCTCACGATATTTCCTGACGACGTAGAGCGCGATGACGTTGAGCAGCAAGGTCACGAGAAAGAGCACAAGACCGAGCGCAAAGGCGGCGAGCGTCTTCGGACTGTCGAATTCCTGATCACCGACGAGCAGCGTGACGATCTGCACGGTCACCGTGGTCACCGCCTCGAGCGGATTGGCCGTCATGTTGGCCGAGAGCCCCGCGGCCATGACCACGATCATGGTCTCGCCGATCGCGCGCGAGATGGCGAGCAGCACGCCACCCACGATACCCGGCAGCGCGGCACGCAACACGACCTGCCGAATCGTCTCAGAGCGCGTGGCACCGAGTGCATAAGCGCCATCGCGCAGACTCTGCGGTACTGCGGTGATCATGTCGTCAGCCAGCGAGGAGACGAACGGGATGATCATGATGCCCATCACGAGACCCGCGGCCAGCGCGCTCTCTCCCGCAACCGGCAAGCCGAGCGATTCGCCCGCGACCCGCAGCGCAGGACCCACCGTGGTCACGGCAAAGAATCCGTAGACCACCGTCGGTACGCCGGCGAGCACCTCGAGCAGCGGCTTGACGATCTTGCGCAGCCCGAGCGGGGCGTATTCGGCCAAATAAATCGCCGAGAAAAGCCCGATGGGAACAGCGACTATCATGGCGATGAAGGAGATCAGCAGCGTGCCTACAAAGAGCGGTACGGCGCCGAAGGCACCCGAGGAGCCGACCTGATCGGCCCGGATCGCCATCTGCGGGCTCCAGTTCGTGCCGAAGACGAACTCGGTGACGGGCACGATGTTGAAGAAGCGCACGGCCTCGAAGACGATCGAGAGCACGATGCCGAGCGTGGTGAACACCGCAACGGCCGAACAGCCGAACAGCGCCCATTCGATCACGCGCTCATAGGCGTTGCGCGCACGCAAATCGGGACGGATTTTTGCCCGTACCAGCAAGAGTCCCGCAACCCCGACCACGAGCACCAGCACGGCGAGTGAGAGCTGCGCGATTCGCTGCAGCTGCAGATATTCCTCCGCGGCGGCACGCGTTGCGGGCGCCACCATGTCGGGCGGAATATTGCCCGCGACCACATTGCGTAAATCATTGAGCACGAGCGCGAGTTGCGCCTGCGGCAACGTCTGCGTCTCTGGGGGCATGTGCGAAAGCACGAGCCGCAGGATCACCGCATCCTGCACCGACAGCCAAACGAGGAACACGAGCAACGCTGGCAGGCCGCACCAGATGGCCGTCAACAGTCCGTAATGACCCGGCAACGAGTGCAGATCACGGATACCGCGCAGCCCACCCGCCACGGCAATCGAGCGCGCCTTGCCCACCTGAAAGGCGAGCACGGACAGCGCCACGATCAGCACGAAGAGAATCGATGGACTCATGCAGTCGGGCGACCTTCGCAGGAACAGGGGGCAGTACGACGGGGCGGCATTTTATCGACTAAACCCGTCCTGCGCAGGTCCGTCATCCAAAATTCATGAACGGCAGGTTTCAGTAAGTCCAATTGAAGTCGACCTGCAGTCGCCGGTAGTCCCGATCGAGGAGCGTCCGTGCGCTCGGCACGGTGACCGCGGCACCGACATCACGATTGGTCTCATTCAGCATGTAGGTCAGGTTGAATCGCCCATTGCGCGAAACCTGATAGGCCGCTCGAAATGCACTGCCGCCACCGTCGGTGTTGCCCG
>JBILGD010000142.1:0-5875 GCA_044351225.1 Steroidobacteraceae bacterium | reverse complement strand
CCATCGACACCCTGGAGGTCGGTGAGCCGACGACCCTCTCGACGGATGTCGGACCGGTGATTACCGCCGAGGCGGCCCAGGCGCTGCGCGCCCATGTCGAAACGATGCTGGCCCGTGGCGCAGTGCTCCTGAAAACCGGGCAAGCACCCGCGCACTCTGCCCGCTTCGTCGCGCCGCAGCTGCTCGAGATCAAGTCCGCGCGTGATCTCGACCGGGAGGCCTTCGGGCCGATCCTGCACGTACTGCAGTACGAGGCCGACGCGCTGCCGGCGCTGCTCGCCGATATTCGCGAAAACGGCTACGGCCTGACGCTCGGTGTTCAGACACGCCTCGAGAGCACGCGAGCGCTCGTCTTCGAACATTCGCTGGCCGGCAATGTCTATGTGAACCGAAACATGATCGGCGCCGTGGTTGGGGTGCAGCCTTTCGGCGGCAGCGGCCTCTCGGGCACGGGCCCCAAGGCGGGCGGCCCACAGTACCTCGCGCGATTCACCACCGAACGCACACTGACCATCAATACCACCGCAACCGGCGGCAACACGGCGCTGCTCAGTCTCGATTAAGTCGCGGCGGGTGATGAGCGGAAGGCGCTCTCAGCGCTGCCACGGCGGTGGCGACGCCGCGGCCTCGCTGGCATCGCCCAGCTTGTCGATCGCCTCGCGCTGCGCCGCAGGCGAGAGCTGCCCGGTATCGACGAGCGCCTGAACCGCGGCCAGCGCGATGGCCGATCGATCCACCTCAAAGAAATCTCGCAGTGCCATGCGCGTGTCGCTGCGACCGAAGCCGTCGGTACCGAGCACGATGAGTCGCCGTCCCGGCAAATAGCTCGCGATCATCTGCGGCACGGCGCGCACATAGTCCGTCGCAGCCACGACGGGACGCTCGCCAGCGAGGCACTGCTCGACATAACTCGTGCGTCGCGCATCGCCGGGCGCCAATCTATTGGCCCGCTCCACCTCGGCCGCATCGCGCGCCAGCTCGCTGAAACTCGTTACGCTCCACACCTCGCTGTCGACACCGAGCTCGCGCTGCAGCCAGTCGGCCGCTGCGATCACCTCGCGCAGAATCGCGCCAGCGCCGAGCAAGCGGATCTGCGGCGTTCCGGTGACTGAAAAACGATACATGCCGCGGATCACGCCCTGCTCCGCCTCCGCGGGCAGCGAAGGTTGCGGATAGTTCTCGTTCATCACCGTGAGGTAATAGAACTCGTCGCGCCCTTCTTCGAGCATGCGACGTGCTCCGTGATCAAAGATCACGGCAAGTTCGCCCGCGAACGCGGGGTCGTAGGCACGGCAGTTCGGGATGGTTGAAGCTACTAGATGGCTTGATCCGTCCTGGTGTTGCAGCCCCTCGCCGCCCAGTGTCGTACGACCGGAGGTCGCACCGAGCAGAAACCCGCGCGCGCGTTGATCCGCTGCCGCCCAGATAAGATCACCCACGCGCTGAAAGCCGAATATCGAGTAATAGATATAGACTGGCAACAGCGTCACGCCATGCACGCTATACGCCGTTGCCGCGGCAACCCACGACGAGAGGGCTCCAGCTTCGGTGATGCCCTCCTCGAGCAACTGCCCATCGCGGCTTTCACGATACGACAGCAGAGAGCCCGCGTCCTCCGGCTCATAGAGCTGACCGAGCGGTGAATAGATGCCGATCTGTCGAAAGAGATTCGCCATGCCAAAGGTTCGCGCCTCATCGGCGACGATTGGCACGAGCCGCGGTCCCAAGGTCTTGTCACGCAGCAAGTTGCTCAGCAAACGTACCACCGCCATCGTGGTCGACATTTCTTTGCCGTCGGCCTCGAGCGCAAAAGCGGCATAGCTCGCTCGCGGCGGCACCATGACGGCCTCACCCCCCGCACGGCGCGTCGGTATCGGACCGCCAAGTGCTGCGCGACGTTCGCGCAGATAGCGCATCTCGATGCTGTCCTCGGCGGGCTTGAAGAAGCGCAGCTCCGCCACCTCCGCGTCGCTGAGCGGCAAATTGAAGCGATCGCGGAACTCGCGCAGCGCCTCGACATCGAGTTTTTTCTCCTGATGTGCGGTCATGCGCGACTCACCGGCGCGCCCCATGCCGTAGCCCTTTTTGGTCTTGGCGAGGATCACCGTCGGCTGGCCGCGATGAGCCGCCGCGGCGGAAAATGCCGCGTAGAGCTTGCGAAAATCGTGGCCGCCGCGCTTCAGTGCATCGATTTCTGCGGGCGACATGTGAGCGACGAGCGCGCGCAGCTCGGGGTCGAGGGCAAAGAAATGCTCCTGGTTGTAAGCGCCGTCGTTGGCGCCGAGCGTCTGGTACTGCCCGTCCACGGTCTTGGAGAAGGCACGCAACAGCGCGTGATTGCGATCGTGGGCAAAGAGCGCATCCCAATCCGATCCCCACAACACCTTGATGACGTTCCAACCGGCGCCGGTGAAAAGCGCTTCGAGCTCCTGGATGATCTGACCGTTGCCGCGCACCGGTCCATCCAGCCGCTGCAGATTGCAGTTGATGATGAACGTCAGATTGTCGAGCTTCTCGCGCGCCGCCAGAGTCAACGCGCCGATCGACTCGGGCTCGTCCATCTCGCCGTCACCGAAGATCCCCCAGACGCGGCGCTCTGCGGTCGTGGCGAGTCCCCGATGCTCTAGGTAACGAAGAAATCGGGCCTGATAGATGGCGTTAATCGGACCGATGCCCATCGAACCGGTCGGAAACTGCCAGAACTCCGGCATCAACCACGGATGCGGATAAGAGCAGAGCCCGCCGCCCCCGGTCTCTTGCCGATAGTGCGCGAGCCGCGACTCGTCGAGCCGACCTTCGAGATACGCCCGCGCGTACACGCCCGGAGCCGAGTGCGGCTGGAAGAACACGAGATCGCCGCCGCCCGTGCTCTCGGCACCGCGAAAGAAGTGATGCAGTCCGGTCTCGAAGATTTCGGCAGCCGAGGCATAGGTCGCCACGTGCCCACCGAGTTCTCCATAGGCTTTGTTGGCACGCACGACCATGGCGAGCGCATTCCAACGCATGATCGCCGTAAGGCGCTCTTCAAGGGCGACGTCGCCCGGATGCACGGCCTGCTCACCAAGAGGAATCGTGTTCTGATACGCCGAGTACGGCATGACGTGCGCGACGACGCCGAGCTGCTGCGCCTGCTGTTCGAGTTGCGTGAGCAAAAAAAGTCCGCGTTCACGCCCGCCCGCAGCCACGGCCGCACGCAGCGCTTCGAGCCATTCGGCGGTTTCTTGCGGATCGGTGTCGTGCAGATTATTCATGACGATACTTTAGGCCGCGATTCGCAGCAGATTGTTCTGATCGATTGCGTCAAGATGCGCTCCGTCCGGCATGATATGCCGCCGGGCAAGATTAATGGAGCATGATATGCCGCCGCACACTCTCGATGCCATCGATCGACGCATCCTCGCCGAACTGCAGCGCGATGCCAAGATCACCAACGTGGATCTCGCGAAGCGCGTCCACCTCTCGCCGTCGCCCTGTCTCGCGCGCGTTCGCGCACTTGAAGAGGCGGGCTACATCATGCGCCATGTGACGCTGCTCGATCCGCGCAAACTGCAGCTCGGCGTAAACGTTTTCATACACGTGAGTCTCGAGAAGCAGGTCGATCAGGCGCTCGGTCACTTCGAGAACACGATCCGTCGCTTTCCGCAGGTCATGGAGTGCTATCTGATGACCGGTGACGCCGATTATCTGCTGCGCATCGTGGTCGCCGATGTCGATGCCCTGCAAACGTTCATCGTCGAACAACTGACACGGATTCCGGGCATCGCCAGCATCCGCTCGAGTTTTGCACTCAAGCAAGTCAAATACGAAACCGCACTGCCCATCGAGCCACCCGCGAAAACGGGCGCACGCGCGCCGCGTCGATAAGGCTGCGAGCCCTCGTCGCGTCAGTGCTTGTGCCCTGATGAGGGCTTGCGCACCGTGACCACCGTTTCGGTACCTTGTTTGGCGCCGGCACGGGGCATCGACTGGCTGCCGGCCTCGCGGCTTTGCACCGCAGGTGGCGTGGGTCCCGTGTACTCATAAGCCACGGTTCCCGGCGGGTGTTGGTACCAACCCGGATCGCGGTAATCACCCCGCTTTTGGTTACGCCGCACCTTGACCACCGAGAACATACCGCCCATGCCGATGGCACCAAATGGTCCCTCGCCCATCATCATCGGCGCCGTATTCTCCGGCAGCGCCATACGCATGGTGGCCATCTCGTCCATGCCGCGTTCACCCATCGCCATGTAGCCCGGCACCAAATCATTGATCTTCGACGCAAGGTCATCCTGAGGCACGCCGATCATGGTCGGCACGTCGTGCCCCATCGCGTTCATGGTGTGATGACTCTTGTGACAGTGGAACGCCCAATCGCCTTCTTCGTCGGCGAGGAATTCGAGCTGTCGCATTTGACCCACCGCAATGTCCTGCGTGACCTCGAATTGTCGCGCCGCCTTCGGCGTCGGCCCGCCATCGGTACCCGTGACCACGAACTCGTGGCCGTGCAGATGAATGGGATGATTCGTCATGGTGAGGTTGCCGATACGCAGACGCACCTTGTCGCGCAGTCGCACCACGAGCGGATCGATACCCGGGAACACCCGACTGTTCCAGCTCCAGATGTTGAAATCGAGCATGGTCATGATCTTCGGCGTGTAACTGCCCGGGTCGATGTCGTACGAATTCAACAGGAAGCAGAAATCGCGATCGACCTCGTCGATGAGCGGATGCGGCTCGCGCGGGTGGGTGACCCAGAACCCCATCATGCCCATCGCCATCTGCACCATTTCGTCGGCATGCGGGTGATACATGAAGGTGCCGGGACGACGCGCCGTGAATTCATAGACGAACGTCTTGCCCGGCGGGATTCCGGGCTGGTTGAGCCCAGTGACGCCATCCATGCCATTTGGCAGGCGCTGACCATGCCAATGCACCGAGGTGATCTCGGGCAACTTGTTGGTGACGAAGATTCGAACCTTGTCGCCCTCGACCACTTCGAACGTCGGCCCCGGGCTCTGACCGTTATAGCCCCAGAGACGCCCCTTGAAGCCGGGCGTGAACTCGCGCTCGACGGGCTCGGCGACGAGATGGAATTCCTTGACGCCGTTTTTCATGCGAAACGGCAGCGTCCAACCGTTAAGCGTCACGACTGGATTGTAGGGTCGACCCGCCGATGGCTGCAGCGGCGGTCGGGTGCTCGCGCCCGTTTCGATCACAGGCTCCGGGAGCGCCGCAAGCGCCACCCGGCTCACCCCCACGGCAGCCATGCCGCTCGCGATTCCGGCCAGACCCAAAAAATTCCGTCGTGATTTCATTGCGATTGTTCCGAAGTCGAGAGCCAGAATCCCCGGGGGTTCAGTGATCTGCGCCTGCCGATGCGGTTGCGACGCCCGACACCGGTGCGGAGACGCTAGTAGCCGCGGGTCTGCCGATCAAGGCGGTCTGCAAGGCCGCCTCGGCGAGCCAGAATTGCTGCTGCGCATCGATGCCAGCCATCACCGCAGTGATCTGTTCGCGTGCATCGGCGAGCAGTTCGAACACGCCGATGAACATGCCGTTGTAACGCAGCAGATTCTCATCGGAGATCGTCCGCCGCAGGGGCAGGATTTCATCGATATAGTTGCGCGCCACGGCGTGCGCCGCGAGATACCCGGAATAACTTTCGCGCAAGTGTGACCCGGCCGCTCGCAAGGTCGCCTCGAGTTCGTTGGCCGCCGCCAGCGTGCGCCCATCGAGTGCGCTGCGCTCGAGGTCACCCCAGTCGAATACCGGCAAACGCAGTTCCACCTCGAAACCACGCGCCTCACCATCGCGCAGCACGGCAAGTTCGATGTCGGTGCGGGTGGTCACTTCACCCAAGCCTGCACGACGTGACGCAGCCTGGTAGTTGACC
>JBILGD010000141.1:0-5915 GCA_044351225.1 Steroidobacteraceae bacterium | reverse complement strand
ATTGCGCCCTGTAATGTGCCCACACTATGAATCGTAAAAATCGTGAAAGAAATTTTCACTGTCATTCACAGAAATCATTTTTGTGATTGCAGTTTCTAAGTTCGAGATCGATCTCTCAAAAAGTCAACGAAAAATATCGTGCTCTGTGATAGTCTCATTTCGAGCTCGAGGAATAGAGAATCAGTCGATAGTGGAGTCTTACCACAGTGACTTCTCAGAGACGCGCAGATGCGTTTTATAGGGAAATTACAGGGGTTTTGGAGTCACATCAAAGATTGCGGCTGCCCTTCCCAAGCTACTAACGTGGGTTCGATTCCCATCGCCCGCTCCATTCATTCACGCACCTGATTCGGGGTCTGCCCAATGAAAATCAAAGTTTTCGAGTTCTCGACCCCCTACTGGTCATGGGGCTGGAGAGTATCTCCGCAAGACATTGAACGAGTGCTCGCTCAATGGGTATCCGAAAACCCCAATGTACAGATTCGCGACATCAAGCACATCGCTTTGGGTGGCATATGGCATCCGCCGCAATTGCTGATCACGATTTACTTTGATTGATATTTGAAAAATTCGGGCGTTTATCATCAGCCCGCGTCATTCGTTTTTCGTGAACCGAAAAACATCCTCGAAATCCTGCTTGAAAAATCGGGCGATCCGAAAAGCCAGTTCGAGTGATGGAGAATATTTTTCCTGCTCGATGGCGTTGATTGTTTGGCGGCTCGCGCCGACTTCATCCGCCAACTCTTGTTGAGACACTCCTCGCTCGAGACGAAGCTCGCGGATCCGATTGCGGACGCGACCGGTCGCTTTGTTCATGACTGGCGGTAGAGAACCAAAATCGATACGCCCCGTGCAATTTCCTGCGCCATGAAAACGGTGAACAAGCCGAGCAGAATGCCGGCAGGGGAGACGAAATCAAGAGGCATATCCTCTCGAAATCGGAATCGCTCTGTCAGCAGGACATGCACGATCAAAATATTGATCCCGCCCACGCCCACCCAATAGCCAGTCTGATCCGATCTGCGCTCGATGAAGACATCCCTTTCATCCAAATCCAACTCGGAAGGGTTTTTGGGGAAGAGAGCACTTCTGATGATGAGTTGTCCGATCGCGGCGATGGCGCCAATCGATCCGTAAGTCCGAAGAAGCGTTCCAGCGTCTTGATCGATGATCGATAGCCCAAAGGATTGCCCGAAGACCATTACGCCATCGGTCAAGCGCATCCATATGAAAAAAAGTATGAAGCCCCATAGAGCCAGTTCGCACCAGGTTCGTTTCTCATGTGCGCTCATCTCTACACTCCGTCATGTAAAATATCTTGGACATATTAATCATGCCTGTTAATATGTCAAATATCTTTTACACGTTATTGCCTTGAGTTATTATCGCGCGCATGAACGAAGCGACCTCGCAATCCACCTTGCCTGATCGTCTCAGCGTCGATCCCGCGAGCCGTTACTACGACGAGGCTTTGCTGTCGCGCAATATCGGCATCCGCTTGAACGGGGTCGAGTTCACCAACGTCGAGGAGTACTGCATCTCCGAGGGTTGGATCCGGACTTCTTTCGGCAAGACGCTCGATCGTCGCGGCAAGCCGTTGACGATCACTCGAAAGGGTGTCGTCGAACCGTTTTTCAAGGATTGAGCGGCGCGCGAGCGCGAGGCGACGATCAGTGAGACGTGGACCGCCCTATTGGTTTCCGACCAAGCGCTTCGGGTGGGGTTGGGGGCTGCCTTGCCGCTGGCAGGGTTGGGTCGTTTTCGTCGCCTATCTGATCTTGTTGCCCGCGGGTGCGTTGCTGTTTCCACCGCACGAGCGCCCAGCCGCCTACGTCCTCTACACCAGCGCACTCAGCGGCGTTCTGGTGTTCATTTGCTGGCTGAAAGGCGAACCGCCGCGCTGGCGCTGGGGAGCTTGAATAAAACTCCTTTGCATTGAACCGAAAAGGAAGAGAAATCAGTTGCTTGCGCTATACCGTTCGTCTACCCATGTAGGCGAACTGTGCCCCATTATTTCGCCGCTGTTGGCGATTTATGTTGGGGAGGGAGAATGCGGTGAACGAACAGCCGCGGGGCCTATCGCCCTTTGCCGATGCACTGCGGCGCGCGCGCTTGCATCGTTCGTTGACCATCGGCGACGTGTCGCGCGAAACCTTGCTTTCGGACCGTCAGATCATCGGCCTCGAAAACGACGACCTCTCCTATTTCTACACGCCCGCCTTTGCCGAAAAGGCTGCGCAGAGCTACGCGGCGCTGCTGCGAGTTGACCCCAGCCTCGAAGGCGGCCCGCCCTATGGACTTCCCACCTCCGCGGCGACCACGACGCCCCTGCTCGCGAGCCCATCGATCGCCAAGCCACCAAGCACCGCATGGCGTTTGCCGCTGATCGGCTTCGCTTTGATCTGCCTCAGTCTTGCTGCCTACGCAGGTCGCACGTTTTGG
Organism: Steroidobacteraceae bacterium; assembly: GCA_044351225.1. Classification (GTDB taxonomy): domain Bacteria; phylum Pseudomonadota; class Gammaproteobacteria; order Steroidobacterales; family Steroidobacteraceae; genus UBA964. Next base: position 3,473 of record JBILGD010000141.1, on the reverse strand, counting down.
CCGACACAGCCCCTTGCTTCCCCCCTGGCTCCCGAGATGACGGCCACCGCGGTTGTCGAGCCCCCGCCGCCGATGCCGCCGCCGATGCCACCGCCGATGCCACCGACGGTGGCGCCGCCGGTGCCAGCACCCGTCGCCGCGCCCGAGCCCGTAGCGCCAGCGGTGATGCCGGTTGCAGAAGACCGGGAAGACGCCAAGGCGAACCGGTTTTTTCTGGTGATTACTCGGCAGACCACGATCAATGCAAAGGACGGCCGGGGAATGCTGCTGCTTTCAGGGGTGCAACAGCCCACTCCCGGCAAGCGGGTGAGCGGTGCTCCGCCGTTTGATATCGCCGTCGCCGATGATGCCGCCGTCGAAATCTATTACCTCGGTAATCGCATCCGACCCGACCGCCCGTCCGTTGCCGGCATCAAGGTTTCGGCCCTCGCACCCTGACCGGGGGGGCGGGGACCGAACGGCTATTCGAATATTCTGTAAACGCGAATCATTGTCATTTGCATTCGTGATTGATAAAGTCGCCCGCGAGTGGTTGGAACATCGCTGCGGAGAGTTTGGCAATGAGCGGGACGTCGGGGATCGTGGGGCGGTTTGCGTTGGCGGGCGTGTCAGTTTTGGGTGCCGTATCAGTCCTGCACGCCGCAGAGACCCAATCCCCTTCCTCAGCGCCCGTCGAGGTGGAGGAGGCCCGCGCCTCGCTGCCAACCATTCTGGTGATTGGCACCACTGGCGATGACCGTCAACGGCAGCCCGCCGCGAATACGATTGTCACCGCCGAAGAATTGCGGCTGCAGCAACCCCGCTCCACCGAGGAAGCCTTGCGCGGGGTTCCGGGCATCTCGATCAAACCCGAGGAAGAAACCGCCATCGTTGCCAACGTCGGCATGCGTGGGCTGAGTGCCGCCGACTATAAAACGCTGGTACTCGAAGACGGCGTGCCGGTCGCGCCCGGTCTCTTCGTCGGCAACGCTCGCTATTACAACCCGCGTGTGCAGCGGATGGATGGTATCGAAGTGCTGCGCGGTGCGGGTTCGCTGCGTTACGGACCGAGCACGATTGGTGGTGTCATCAATTATTTGACTAAGACTCCCGACCCGGGCTTGCGAGTGAATCTGCATGCCGGTTCATTCAATACCCGCGAGTGGGGAATCGAGGCGGGCGGTCGTGCTGACGCCGGCAACGCCACGTTCGGTGCAGTCGTCACCCATGTCGACAGTGACGGTTTCATGGATAAGCGCTTTGCGATGCGCGATGTCATGTTGAAAGCAGGTCTGGAGCTTGGTGAGGACCAGCGACTCGGCCTCAAGTACACGGACTACTCGAATGACGCGAACATCTCCTACCGCGGCGTTTTCTTTGCCGAGTATCGCGCAGGCAGCGACCGCAACCCCGCGCCGGATGACTGGTTTCTGACCGGTCGCCGATCCATCGATCTGAATCACGAATGGACGATCAATGATCGCTTGCGGATCAACACGATCGCCTTCGGTAGCGAGCTCTATCGCGACTACTGGCGTTTCGCCACCAACAACGCCGCTTCAGCTGCGGCCGGCCGCTGGATTTACACCGACAACCTCAACGGCAACAACCGCAGCTTCGAGCGAGTGGGGGTCGACAGTCGTCTTTTCGCACGGCATGAGACCTTCGGTGTCGAGAGCGAGGCGGAGATCGGCGTGCGCTACATGACCGAGGAGATGCGCGATGTCACGGTCGCTGCCGTTCGCGCAACGCCACGAAGCGGTACGGTCAACCGCGAGGTCATCGATGCTGCGGACAGTTGGTCACTGCACGTGCAGAATCGGTTTTCACTTTCCGACCGCGTTGCCATCACTGCCGGTCTGCGCGCCGAGATCTACGAGCAAAAGCGTCACGATCTGCGCCGTACCGCCGCGCAGGGCAATCGTGCCGTCACCGATAACACCGAACTCTTGCCGGGCATCGGCATGACCTGGCGACTGTCGGACAATCTGCAGGGATTCGCCAATGCCTATCAGGCATTCTCGCCGGCGCTCAACGGCGACGCCCTCAATGGGCTGGACGATCAGCAGTTGGATGCCGAACGCTCGCTGAATGTCGAGGCGGGACTGCGCGGCTCGGCAGGCGCGCTGACCTACGAAGCAACCGTGTTTCGCATGGACTTCGATAACCAGATCATCCCGGCCAACAGCAACAGCGTGTTTCAGGTGACTAACGGCGGCAAGACGCTGCATCAAGGCATCGAGCTCGGTGTCGGTGTGCCGCTGGCAGCTGGATTCTCGATGGATGCCAATCTGACCTATATCGCCGATGCAGAATTCATTGGTGATCGGTTGACCCGGTCTGGCGCGTTGACAACCCCCGGCGGCAATCGCGTGCCCTACACACCCGAGTGGATTGCCAACTTCGCCTTGTCCTATGAACGCGGTCCGCTGCGCGGCGCTCTGCGCGTTCATCACACGAGCGCACAATTCACGGATGTACTGAACAGCAGAGCGATCAGCGAAAGCGTGACCGGGTTCTTCACCGGCCAGATCGATGGGTACACGATCGCCGATCTGAGCGTGCTATATCGCTTCAACGAAAATCTGGAGTTTGGTGCGACCGTGAAAAACCTTGCCGATGAGCGCTATATCGGCAGCCTGCGACAGGGCATATACGTCGGTCCCGAGCGCAGCTATGACCTCGGAGTGAGCTACCGATTCTGAGATTCGATCAATCCGCAAAGACGACTTTGCGCATGATCTGCAGATAGAGGTCGTTCCAGTCTTCTTCGCGGAGTTTTTTGGTGGCGACGTCGTCGACGATCCGACCCAGCGTCAGCGCTTGAACCAGTACTGCAGCGGCTGCGGGTTGCACATTGCCTTTCATCCAGCCTTTGCGCCGCAGCTCGACAAACAGTTCGGTGAACTTGTCATTGATCTTGTTTTGATCTGCCGCCAACAGCTTGCCGAAGCGAGGACTTTCTTTGCTGTGCGCGATCAGCCGGCAGCGCGCCAGTCTGAAGTCCCAACGATCTTTTGCCTGAGAGATTCTCACGATTTCGGCCGCCCGCTTCCAGAACTCGCTTTTGGTTTTCGATTCCATGGTCGCGGATTTCAGCAATGCCGCATGCTGCTCCACGCCCTCGAGGAACATCGACAGCAGCACGGTTTCGAGCAGATTCGCGTGATCTTCGAAGTGCAGGTAGAGCGTATTGCGGGCGACATTCGCCTCGCGCAACACCATGGTCGTGGTGATTTCGCTGGGCTCATGGGCAAGTAGCAAGGTCCGCACCGCCTTGATCAATCGCTCGCGAGCCGGGCTCTGCTTGCGATTGCGGCGTTGCGGCGTCAACGCAAAAGCATTCTGTGCCATTGCGCCATTCTACACGCGGGCTTTTCCCCTAACGAACCGTTCGACCGTCGCTGCCGCGTCGTCCGCCGAGACCGCAAGCAGTCCCTCCATGACACCTTGTTGATCGTCCGACGAGCGATTCTGGCTCGCCTTGGTCTTGG
>JBILGD010000004.1:0-44700 GCA_044351225.1 Steroidobacteraceae bacterium | reverse complement strand
TCGCAGTGCAATCCGAGCGAAATAGAATCTTTGATCTTCGGGTTGCGCAGCATCGCCCGATGCACGCCGCGCATCACGAACTCGAAGTGTGCAATATCGTATTTCTCGTCCTCGCCGATCATGAGGAACTCGCGCTGCGAGGATGAAGCGCCATGCAGGCCATAACCGCCATAGAACATGAAAATCTTGAAGGAGGTCACGCCGAATTTGTGGATCAGCATGTCGATCTCGCCGATGTGCGTGCGATCGAGCGGTGCGAGATGGTAGGCATAGTCGACCCAGAAGTTGCCGCTCGACTGGGCGAGCACCTCGGGATAGACCTCGGCGTAGGGACCACCGCGCTCCATGTAATAGCCACCGGTGCGCATGTAGTTGAGGCTCGAGGTCACGCCGCCTTGCGCAGCCGCCAGACTCTCGCTGCGCGCATCCTGCGCAAGCGGACCGTAGATACCGGTGTGCATGTGCGGATCGACGAGACCGGGGAAGGCCAGCTGATTCTTGCCGTCGACGACTTTCTTCGCCTCGACCGCCGGAATGCTCTTGCCGAGCTTGGCGACCTTGCCGCCGATGACGGCGATATCCATCTTTTCGACAGTGGTCTTGCGCGGTCGGACCACACGGACATTTTTGATGAGCAGATCGTATTTGGGAGTTTTCTCAGCCATGTGACACCTGTCGAAATGAGCGAATCGAAATTATGCAAAAGCGTGATGGCGCTAGCGCCTGCGGGAGAGCGCGGCGACTGCGCTATGGGCGATGATCACTGCAGAGGTCAATCGAGATCGCGCGCAACGCGAAAGCCGAAGTAGCTATAGCGTGCATCGACCGGATCGCGACCGCGGAAGGTCAGTCGGTTGCGGCTCGGCCGAGTCATCCAACCGCCGCCGCGCACCGTCCAGCGCGCGCAATCGGCGCCGCCGGGAACCGCGCTGCCGTCGGTCGGCGCGCCCTCGTAAGTTAGGCGATGACAGTCGGCCGTCCACTCCCAGACGTTGCCGATCATGTCGTGCAAGCCAAACGCATTGGGCGCGAAACTGCCGACCGGCGCCGCCTCGGCGTGCCCGTCGTCGCAATCGGCGAATCCCCAACCAAAGTCGAGCGACTTGCGACCGCTGCGATCGTAGGTGTTGGCATGAGTGCAGCCGAGATCAGCGTTGTTACCCCAAGGGTAAATACCTCGACTCCCGGCGCGTGCGGCGTACTCCCACTCGGCCTCGGTCGGCAAGCGGTAGGGTTTTCCGGTGGTTTTCGCAAGCCAAGCGGCATAGGCGCGCGCATCGTCATGCCCAACACAGGCCACCGGCAAGTCATCGGCGAGCGGCCGAATGAATCCCGGCGCTTGCCAACCCGCATCGCTGCGGTCATCCCACCCGACCCGCTCGCCCTTGACGACGGTGCGCGATTGCACGCGACACCCCGGGGCAACGCGATAGCCCGTCGCCTCGACGAAGCGACGGAACTCGCTTACCGTGACTTCGGTACGACCGAGCGCAAACGCTCGGCGCAGCACGACCTCATGAATCGGCCCCTCGGGCCGCCCCGCCTCGCCGTCCTCCGAGCCCATGAGAAATTTACCGCCAGGCACGACGATGAGTTGCGGGCAATCCACGCAGTCACGGATTGTCGCAGGCGCAGCCGCCAGGGATACGATCGGCAGGGTCAGCATCAGTCCGGGCAGCGCCAGCCAGCGACCGAGGCGACGGCAAACGGTGTAGAGCGACTCAAAGAAATAGGCATCATTCATGGTGACGTGGCTCAAGTTGCATGTGATATTGATACGCGTCGGCACGATACAAAGCGACGACCCGCTCCACGGGCCGCCCGGAAACATCGAACACAATGCGCACGAGGCGCAGCACCGGCGCGCCCACCTCGATCTCGAGAGTGCGCGCCAACTCAACGCCGGCCAAACTCGCACCGATGTACTGATCCGCGCGCGCCACACGAATACCGGCAGTCACCAGGAGCTCGAACATCGGCTGCTGCGCCATATCGCGCAAGGCGACGCGCTCAGCTACTGCGAGCGGCACCCAGGTCGTGATAAATCCGAGCGGAACCCCATTGAGCGTGCGCACATGGCTTGCGCGCTGTACACGCTCGTCTTCATCGACTCCGAGTGCGGCAGCGGTTTCTTCGTCGGGCGGGACTTCGGCGACGCGCAAGTCGCGCACTTCCGTCGCCGCCGCCAGATCGGCCACGCGATGGCGAATCGACTCGAGATCCGCCGAGCTTGATGCTCGTTTGGCGGACAGCTGCACGAAGGTACCGCGCCCTTGCTGGCGCACCAGCCAACCCTCGCGCGCGAGGTTGTCGATGGCTTTGCGAACCGTGATACGCGAGACACCAAACATCTCGCACAACTGCGGTTCGGTCGGAATCTGATCACCCGCTTTGTAGGTACCCTCGAGCACCCAAGTACGCAGGGTCACGTAAACCTGGTGATACCTCGGCGAACCGACAGCTCGATCGCGGATGCCCATCAATCGAGCACCACACCGCCCGACACATTCATCACCGTGCCGGTGACGAATGCGGCGGCGGGGCTCGTCAAATAATCGATGGCATGGGCCACATGCCGTGGTTCACCGATCTGGCCGAGCGGTACCGAGCGCTGCAGCTTGTCGAGCGTCTCAGTCGAAAAACGACTGGTGACCATGGGCGTGGCGATCGGTCCCGGCGCGAGGCAATTGACGCGAATCCCCTCGCCCGCCCACTCCTTGGCAAGGTAACGAGTGAGATTGATCACGCCCGCCTTGGCGACTGCATAGGCCGGCCCCGAGAGCGCGCTGCCGCCATTGAGCCCGTTGGTCGAGGACATCAGGGTCAAAGATCCGCGGGCCGCAGCAAGTGGCGCATGCACCGCCTTGGCAAGCAAAAATGCCGAGGTGAGATTTACATCCATGATGCGCTGCCAGTCCGCGTGACTGACGGCATCCAGAGGGCCCTGACCGGCGATACCCGCAAGGTGCACGACATGATCGAGTCGACCGAGTTCGCCGAGCACGCGCGCGATGAGCGCAGCGATCGCGGCTTCGTCGGTGACATCCAGACTCGCGACCGTGAGCGGTGCACCACACGGGATTTCGGCGAGCGCGAGGTCGGTGGCGACAAGGCGCATGCCGCGCTCGCGAAGGCGCGCGACGACCGCACGTCCAAGACCACCGGCCGCACCCGTCACGAGCGCGACCGGCGGCCCGGCAGCCGGTGTCTTTGATTGAGTCACGCCGAGATCAGGCGGCCTTGCGGGTCACGAGCGCCGCATGAATGCCATCGAGCATCGAGTAGCGCATCTCTGCCGAAGCACGCACCGCCGCAATCGCTCGAGCCTGCAACTCCGGTGTCATGGCGTAGCGCGCGGTAAGTTCGAGACCGACGTGCGCATGCTCGGTGTCACCCTCGATATGGACATGGAAGAACTCCATGTCGTCATCGGTGAAACCCATCTTGCGCATCGCCTCGACGTACTTCGGGTAGAGCGTGGGCAGCTGCCCTTCTAGCGCGACCATGATCCCCGCGCACGACTCGCCGATGTAGCGGATGCTCGCGAGCTCCCAGATCCAGGCGCGCATGGCGCGACTCGTCGGCAGCACCTCGCCGTTTTCTTCGGCGCGCAGAATGCGCTCATCGGACACGCCACAAGCCCGAGCGAACTTGCGCAACAGATCGGGGTGACGCTTGTCCGGGCAAGCCGGCATTTCTTCGCCGAGCAGATTCTCGAGCAGATGCTGACGGGCATCGAGATCCGGCAAGCGCGCGTACAACGCCGCGAACTGCTGGGGGATCGGATCGATGTAGTAGAAGTGCTGGATAGCCCACTCGCCCAGTTGCGCGCGCGACAGTTCACCCGCCGCCCACGCGCGACTGAACGCATGGCCGCCCCCATGCTTGGGCTGGCGTGCCGCCTCGAGCGCGGCAAAGAAATCTTTCTGGTTGAGCAAGGTGGTCATGATCGATAGCTCCCGGGGATCATCCCCTTTCGAAATTCGTCGCAATCAAAACACCGGCCAGCTGCGCCCGTCGGCTGTGGCCAGCCAGTCACGCGCACGTTGCAGCGTCGCGGGTGGAACCGTAGCCACGGGTGCATAAGCCTCCGGCCCCGTGCCGCGCGCGGCGGCTGGAATCGTGGCATCGATGCCCACTTTGGCGGCTGTCGAGACACCGTCCGGCAACGCCGGATCGAGACTGGAGCCCGACAGTCCACTCACCCGGATCGCATCGCGATCCCAACGTACGCGGGTCGCCATCGCCCAAAGAATGGACTCAGTATTGAAAAGATCGATATCCGCATCAACCGCAATGACCGTCTTGACGCGACGATAGGACAAGGCGGCGGTCAACGCATCGCGCGCCTCACCGTCACCGGGATCGCGCAACTGCAGATAGGCATGGAAACGACGGCCCTCGGTCGGCACGTGCACATTTTCGAGCGACGGCGCGACGGATTTGACGAGCTCGAACAGCTTGCCTTCCATCGCCATGTTGTCCGGAACGAGCATGTCGGTGAGTCCGGAGCCGTAATCATGGTAGAGCGCATCGCGCCGTCGGGTGATGCAGCGGACATCGACGAGCGGCGCCTTGACCTGTCCCCCGAGATACCCGGTGTACTCGCCGAAAGGGCCGTCGTCGACGCGCGGCCCGGGGTGCACGAATCCCTCGATGACGATCTCGGCATCCGCCGGCACCATGATCTTCTCACCATGCAGGATCGAGGGCACGAGCCGCAGGGGCGCGCCCAACACCCCGCCCGCTGCAGCCCAATGACTCTCGGGATACTTGAGCTTGGCCTGTGTGCCGAGCAACACCGCCGGGTGATGCCCGATCCAGAAAGCGATCGGCGCCGGTTCGCCGCGCGCATGGAATTTGCGCAGATTGCGCGCATTGTGGGTCGCGGGATACGGGAACCAGGTCATGCTCTGCGCACCCTGCACCCAGCAGCGCTGGATCGCCGTATTGTCGATTCCGCTATCAGGATCGTAGGTCGTTGCGTGCGCAGCGGTCAGGTAGGGCCCCGGCTCGAGCTCATGCTGGGTGAGTACAGGAAGGTCGAGAAGGCTCGCTGCATCGCCCTGCAACACGACTTCCTGCACCGGCGCCTCGGCCCGAGTGAGCGCCTGCGGCGCGATCGAAGCGCGCGTCCTGCCGGCAAACCACTTGGCCGTCTGGCGATGATCCGGAATACCGAGCGCCTTCGCCGTCAGCACCCGGCTCGCGGTCAGATTGAGCACAACCGGGATTGACGAGGGCGCACCAGAGAGCGTTTTGACACCACGGGCGACGATCACCGGAAACCGGCGCTGCAGGTCGAGTGCATGCTGCAGGGCCGTGAGGTCGTGACGCAGATCCACTTCGCCGGGCAATTCCCACACTGCCGCGGCGTGATCGCGGAGAAAGGTCCGCAAGTCGCTCATGGGTTTATTTGGTTTGTCTTCGTTGGTCGGAGGACGGTACGCTGAGAGGGCTGAATCGTTATACTAGTATGATGACAGGTCGCAAACGGGTATGCGACCCTCCGTCCACTCCTTCAACCAACCTAGGGACGCCGAATAATGAAACGGACCATCTCTGCTCACTCCTCAATGACGCTTGTCGCTTCGACCGTGGCCAGCCTGCTCGCGGCTCCGGGGCTGATGGCTCAAGGCGCCAGCGGCGCGAACGAGGGAGGTTTGGAAGAAATCGTTGTCACGGCGCGCAAACGCGAAGAATCCTTGCAAGACGTGCCGCTGACCGTCACCGCAGTCAGCGCGACGCAGATCGCGGAGCTGGGTATCAAGGACTCGCGTGACCTCGCCCTGTTCACGCCGGGCTTCTCGAACGTCACCTCGTTCGGCCGTAATTCCAGCGAACGCCCGACCATTCGCGGTCAGTCGAACATCCTGGGTGCCCCGAACGCCGCCTATTTCGTGGACGGGGTATTCCTCTCAGGCAGCGCGAGCAATACCGAGACAGCGAATCTCGAGCGCATCGAAGTGATCAAGGGCCCTCAAGCCGCGCTCTTTGGCCGTTCGACCTTCGCGGGAGCGATCAACTACGTGACCCGCAAGCCGAGCGACGAATTCGAAGGCCAGGCCTCGGTCACGCTCGGTCAGTTCGATCAGCGCGATGCCAATGCCTACATCAGCGGCCCGATCATCGATGGCAAGCTGAACTTTTATCTCGCTGCCACGCGCACCGAGATCGGCGGTTTTTATGACAACCCGCTCGACTCACGCGACGATCTCGGCGCCGAAAAGACCGACGCCATCACGGGCAAGCTGCTGTGGCGCCCGGCCGAGGGCATCGAAGTGACGGCACTCGCCACGTACTCTGAAGACGCCGACGGTCCGCCGCCGCTTGGTCTGCAGGGTCGCGAGTTCAACAATTGCCAGCTCAACGATCCCGTGTTGCGGCCCCGCTCACGCGGTTATTACTGTGGCGAGGCGGTTTCGGTCGACAAACTGCGCGTCGCGCAGCTGACTGATCTCTTCCCGAACCCGGGTACGCGACGCGAGCGCAGCCGCGCCGCACTCACCGCCTCGTTCACTACCGACACCGGCTATCAGCTCGTCGCGACCAGCGGCTACAGTCAGGAAGATTACGAAGTCCAGATCGATGTTTCGTACGGCGGCTACGATCTTGGCACGCTGGCACCACCACCCGTTGCCACGGCCTTCCAAGCCCAATGGACCACCCCGGGTGCGTTCCAGCGCATCAACGGCGAGGAGCGCAGTGACTTCTCGCAGGAAGTGCGCTTGAGCTCGCCCGTTGATCGTGGCTTCCGCTGGACCGTCGGCGCGTACTACTACACGGCGGGCGACGACTTCATCCGCGACGATAAGGTGTATCGCACCGGTGCACTGATCGTGCCGAACGGCACGGCCTCGCTGACCTACCGCGATATCAAGAACACCGCGGTGTTCGGCGCAATCGAGTACGACATCAATGATCAGTGGACGGTCACTGCCGAGGCTCGTCAGGCCGAGGAAGAAATCGAACAGCAGTCGTTCGCCTTCCCGACCAACGGCACGGCGCGCGTCCCGGGTCGCATCTTTAACGGCACCTTCGAGAGCTACACCCCGCGCTTCACGTTGCGCTACAAGCCGAACGATGATCTTTCGCTGTTCGCCAACTACGCACAGGGCACGAAGCCCGGTGGTTTCAATGGCGGTACGGTCATCCCGCTGCTTGAGGCTGTGGGCAAGCCGATCGAGATCAAGGAAGAAGAATCCGAGAACATCGAAATCGGTGCCAAGTTCAATTGGGGCGACAACATCGCCGTGTCGATCACCGCGTTCGACATCAGCCTGACCAACCAGCAGCTGACGCAGAACATCGTCGGTGTCTCGGGTACTTCGATCATCGCCAACTCGTTCATCGAGAACGTCGGCAAGACGAGCTCACGCGGTCTCGAGCTCGAGGTGACGGCGCGCGTCAGCGACAATCTGCGTATGGGCTTCGGCGGCGCATTGATCGATGCAACGTTCGATGAGTACATCAACTCGGACCAAGCCGATCTCTATAGCAACCGTCCGGCCACCGCGTTCACGGCGATCTCGGCCATCAACCCGCGCGGTTGCGGCACACTCGGCGCCTCGGCCGCAGCGAACGCGGCCGCTTGCGCTGCCCTGCGTGCGCAGGACAACGCCCAGTTCGGTAATGTCGCAGGCCAGCGCACACCCCGTTCGCCCAAGTGGAACGGCTACATCACCTCGCGTTACAGCCGCCCGCTCACGGACGCGATGTCGCTGGTGGTTGGCGTTGACCTCACCGCGGAAGGCTCGAAGTTCGCTCAGGTGCACAATCTGATCGAAACCGGCAATCGCATGTACCTCAACGCTCGCGTGGGCCTCGAGACCGACAACTGGTCGGTACAGCTCTGGGGCCGCAACCTGAACGACGATGACACGGCGACCGACATCCTGCGCTACGTCGACGGCCGCGGCCTCACGTACTTTGCCGGCCTCGGTACCCGCGCCTTCACGGTCAGCTTGCCGAAGCCGCGGCAGGTGGGTCTGACGGCAACCTACAAGTTCTGATCAGCCGGACGTTGACACACCGACGTGGTTCGCAGCGTCCAACACGACATGCTGGCGCGGCCGACCGCCGATGAGGCGGCCCGCCAGCAGTTCGTGGTGTCCCTGAAGCAGGCCCTGAACAAGGGCCTGCGTTCTTCCCAGAGCGAACTCTTCGAACGCGTTGTCGAACCGACCTGGCGCGAAGCACACGGTACCTCGCCGCAGAGCCGCGCCGATATTCGTTCGGCGATGCAAGCTGATCCGGCGTATCGAAGTTGGTCGTCTCTGGCGCGCGCAGCGCAGGAACAGATGTGGATCGCGGTGGGCGATAGTGTGTTTCGCGAACGCGAGCGCCTCGCAGCGACCGCCGCAGCGCTGGATGCCTCGCCCAATCGACTCGGCTCCCTGAACCTCGACCCCGACTTTGTGCCGCCACGCGGCGTCACGGCCGTCGACATTCACCTGCAGACGGGCGGCTACGCCCTCGATCTTGGCGACGGTGACTGTTCGGCGGGTGCGCTCTATGAATCCGGCGGCAATCTCTATGCCTTTGGTCAGGGCATCAGCCGCAGCGACAGTAAAGCGGCACATGTGCAGCGCTTCATCGCCGAGCGCTTCCCGCAGCTGCAGCCAAAACGCATTCTCGACATGGGCTGCTCGGCCGGATCAGCCAGCGTACCCTACGCCGACGCCTTCCCCGATGCCGAGGTCCACGCCATCGACGTCGGTGCAGGCATGTTGCGCTATGCGCACGCGCGGGCGGAATCTTTGGGCGTCGCCGTGCACTTTCACCAGATGGATGTGGGCGCGACGCGTTTCGAGGACGAATCCTTCGATCTCATCGTCTCGCACAATCTCATGCACGAGATCTCGGCGCCGACGCGGCGCGCCATGCTACGCGAAAGTCGTCGGCTGCTGCGTCCGGGCGGCGTGTGTGTCCATCAGGACGTGCCGCTGCGCTTTGCCGGCTTGTCCGAGTTCAAAAAATTCGAGGCCTCCTGGGACACGCTCAATAATAATGAGCCGTACTGGGAAGTTTATGCCAACGCAGATCTGCTGCCTGAGCTGCTTGCCGCAGGCTTCGATCCGCAATGTGTCCATGTCGGCAGTCTGCCCGCCCGCGCCGGGACGCTGCCTTGGTTTGTCGCTTGCGCGTGGAGACCCGTCTGATGTCGGTGACGATCACCCGTGACTTTCCCGTCAACCCCCACGTAACCAGTCTGATTGACGGTGAGGCCGTCACCGCCAAATCGGGTGGCCACGATATCGAAGTCGTGAACCCAAACACCGAGCAGGTGATCAGCCGCTTGCGCGAAGCCGATGCCGATGAGGTCGATGCCGCAGTGCGCTCCGCGCGACGTGCCTTCGACTCGGGTCGGTGGCCGCGCATGGACATCAACGAGCGCAAGGATATCCTCTATTCGATCCGCGACCACCTGCGCAAGCACTCGGAGGAGCTCGCCTACCTCGAGTGCCTGAACACCGGCCTGCCGCTGCACAGCGTTCGCGTGCATGTGCAACGCATGGCCCGCAACTTCGAATTCTTTGCCGAAGTGGCGAGCAACGTGCACGGCGAAACCTACACCCAGACCGCAGGCTATCTGACTTACGTCACGCGGGAACCCAAGGGCGTGGCCGGCTGCATCGCGCCCTGGAACGCGCCGCTCGCGCTCGCCTCGATGCGCGTGGCCACCTGCATTCCCTGGGGCAACACCTGCGTGCTGAAGCCCTCCGAATACACGCCGCTTTCCATGCGTCGCATGGTCGAGATCTTCCACGAAGCCGGCCTGCCGCCGGGCGTGGTCAATCTCGTCAATGGTCGCGGCACCGTTACCGGCGATGCACTCGTCAACCACCCGGGCATCGACATGGTCGGCTTCACGGGCGGTACGACCACGGGTCGTGCAATCGCCGCAACCGCGGGCCGCAACCTCAAGCCCGTCGCACTCGAACTCGGCGGCAAGTCGGCCAATATCATTTTTGATACCGCCGATGTGGAACGCGCCCTCGATGGCGCGCTCGCGGGCATCTTCGGCAACAACGGACAGCAGTGTCTCGCCGGCTCGCGCATTCTCGTGCAACGCGGCATCGCCGATGCCTTCATCGAGCGCTTCGTGGCCCGCGCGCGCAAGATCCGTCTCGGCGATCCCTTGCTCGCCACCACCGAAATCGGCCCGCTCGCCTTCCGGCAGCACATGGAGCGGGTGTTGTCGTTCGTCGATGTCGCCAAGGCGGACGGCGCCACGCTGCTCACCGGCGGCAAGCGTTCAGCAGCACACGAACGTGGCTGGTTCATCGAACCCACGGCAGTGATGGCACCCTCCAACGACGCGCGGGTCTGTCAGGAAGAAATCTTTGGGCCATTCGCGACCTTTCTGACCTTCGATACCCTCGATGAAGCGATCTCGATCGCCAACAACTCGAAGTTTGGTCTCGTCAATTACGTCTGGTCCGAGGATCTCAACACCGTGATGCGTTGCTCGCGGGATATCCGCGCCGGCACCGTCTGGGTGAACACGCCGATGATGCGCGAATTGCGCGCCCCGTTCGGCGGCTACAAGGAATCGGGCATCGGTCGTGACGGTCCGCAGGCGAGCCTCGAGTTCTTCACCGAACTGAAGGCAACCATCATTCCGATCGACCCGGTGAAGATGCACCGCTACGGCGCGTCTTGACGCTGCGCCTCGCCGGCTTGCGGCGGGGCGACTTCAATCCCGGGAACACGTTGGAGAGGCTCATCTTTCCGGCCCGTACGTTCTCGATGACATTGACCAGCACGCCATTTGGATCGCGCAGCGTCATCTCTTTCGAGAGCACGTCGCGCTCGGCGATCTCCAGCAAGGTTGGCGGACAAACCACACGCAAGCCGAGCTTGCGCGCGCCGCGATGCACCGCATCCACATCAGTCGAGTGGAACACGAGACAGGCCTCACCGAGATTGGCTTGACGCCGCGTCGCGAGCCGCAGACGCGGTGGTGAGGGCCGACGCAGTTCGAACAATCCGACCATGCCCCAGTCGACGTTGCCCGCCTGCAGGATCACCCAGCGCACGCGGCCAACCGGCGCACCCAGCAGACGGAACATCGCGGGCATGTCCTTGCCGCCTCGCCCCTCGACCCACACAGTCAAACCGAGCACATCACGATAGAAGCGCAGCGAGGCTTCCATGTCGGTGACGATGATCGCGGTGCGTTTGAGCGGCGTGACGAGCGGCATGATCGACCTCGGGTGGTGATAATCTCGAACCATGTTAACGGGCCGCCGACGCTTGTGGAGCCATCGATGATCGAACCTTGGAATCTCACCGTAGTGCAGCCGGCCGTGAAGCCGGTGTTCAAGGGCGACGCGCCGTTTCGGCGCGATGCGCTGCAAGATAATCTTGATCGAGCCTGCGCACACGTGCGCACCGCCGAGCGTTACTTTCGCAGCAAGGTGGTGGTCTTCCCGGAGTTCTTCCTGCACGGCTTTCAACCCGGACGCAGCAACGCGGACTGGATCGGCGCGAGTCTGCGCCTCGATGGTCCCGAGATCGCACAACTCGGTACCGCCGCCAAGGCCTCGCGATGTTACGTCGCCGGGATGATCTACGAAGTGCTCGATGAGTTTCCGGGCCGGTTCTGGAATACGGCGGTGATTCTCGATCCGGAGGGTCGCGTCGCACTCACCTATCGCAAGCTCTACGCGATGACAGGCAAGACCCGACCGGGCGATGTCTACGACGAGTACATCCGTCGCTTCGGCGGGCCGAACTCGCTCTTCCCGGTGCTGCGCACGCCGTTCGGCAATCTAGGTTGCCTCGTGTGTTACGACATCAACTTCCCGGAAGTCTCGCGCTGTCTTGCGCTCAATGGCGCCGAAATCCTGCTGCATATCTCGAGCGAGGGACGCAGCAGCTATCACCTGCCCGATGGCGGCTGGGAGCTCGCGCGACGCGTCCGCGCCTACGAAAACCACGCCTATCTCGCCATGTCGAACTGCGGACCTGGCATCGATGGCGAGGCACCCTCGGACCTTTCGCATGGACACTCGCAGATCATCGGCTTCGACGGCAAGGTCATCAACATGGCCGAATCCGCGGGCGAGACGCTGATCACCGCCGAGATCGACATCGAAGCACTGCGTCGTCGTCGCTCGCGCGCCAGCCTGAATTTTTTGGCCGAACTCTCGACCGGCATCCATGCGCCGATCTATGCCGCCGCCAGTCACTGGCCGCTCAATGGCTGGGCGCAGACACCGGGCACCGGTGTCGCCGAAAATCGCAAGGTGGAAGCCGAGGTGATCGCCGAACTGACGCGCCGCGGCGTTCTCGTCGCGCCGTCCTCGAGCGAGCGCGCGGGCGTCGGTCGCTTGCCACAGCAGGAATAATCGACGATGCGCCTGCTGATCCGCGCTGTGTTGGCAGCACTGTTGATCGCGCCATCGATTTCTTTGGCGGGCGGTATCCTGCGCAGCGGTCACCCGGGCGAGCCCGATTCGCTGGATCCGCACACATCCGTCGCGGCGCCGGCGCTGATCGTGCACAACGATCTTTTCGAAAGTCTGCTCACCCTCGATGCCCGCGGTCAACCGACCGCGGGTGCCGCAGAGCGTTACACGGTCAGCGCGGATGGTCGCAGCTACACCTTCACGCTGCGCCCTGGTCTGCAGTACTCCGATGGTCAGCCGATCACAGCCGAGAATTTCGTCTGGTCGATTCGCCGGCTTGCGGATCCGGCAACCGCCTCGACGGGGCTCGCGGCATGGATCGATCTGCTCGAAAACGGTCGTGCCATTCTCGCGCGCGAGAAGCCGGTGGCATCGCTCGGCGTCGAAGCGCCCGATGCGCGCACGGTGCGCATCCGACTCGCCACGCCCGCCCCCTACTTTCCCTCGATCGTCGCGTTTCCGGTGTTCGCGCCTTTGCCGCGCCACGTCATCGAAAAACACGGCCGTGCGTGGACCCGCCCGGAAAACATGGTCTCGAACGGACCCTTCATGCTCGAGAGCTGGGTGCCGGGTCAGCCCGTCCGCGTGCGTCGTAATCCAAAATTCCACGCTGCCCGCAGCGTGCGGCTCGACGGCGTCGAGTATCACTCGGTGAGCGACCAGAACACCGGCCTGCGACTCTTCCAGAGCGGCCGTCTCGATGCCGTCACCAATTTCCCACCCGACAAGCTCGAATTGCTGCAACGCGACTTCCCCGGCGAGTTGCGCATCGCGCCCTCGACCGGACTGACGGCGTACGTCTTCAACCATCGACTGCCCAAGTTCCGCGATCGACGCGTCCGTGAGGCGCTGTCGATGGCCGTCGATCGCCGCATTTTGACTACCCGTATCGTGCGCTCGGGCGATCGACCCGCTTTTGCAATCGTGACACCGGCACTCTCGGCCTTCTCGCGGCGCCACATCGACGGAATCGCTGATGCGGACCGTGCAAAACGTGCGCGGGCGCTGCTGCGACAAGCGGGCTACGACGAGGCGCGGCCGCTCGAGATCGAACTGCTGTATCACACCAGCGAGGAACACAAAAAAGTCGCGGTAGCCGTGACCTCCATGTGGCAGGCTGCCGGCGTTCGCGTCACCTTGCGCAACGCCGAGCGACAGGTCGTCGAAGCGGCCACACGTCAGGGCGACTTCGAGGTCGTTCGCGCCGCCTGGTTCTCGCCCTACTCCGATCCCACGGGATTCTTTGCTTTCCTCAAACGCGGCAGCCCTTCGAACGGTGGCGCCTATTTCAACGCATCATTCGAAGCGCTGCTGGAACGCGCAGCCAATACGGTCGATATCACGGCACGACAGCGCCTGCTTGAAGACGCCGAAGCCATGGTGGTCGCCGATCACGCGATCATCCCGCTGTATCACATCGTGAGTCGTCGACTAGTCTCCAATCGCGTGATCGGGTGGCGCGACGACAATCTCACCGCTCTCAGACCTGCACGCTGGCTCGATCTGCGTGCCCCAGCCTCAGGAGATTCCGGACAATGATCGATCTGCACACCGTGCCGACGGCCAATGGCTACAAGGTGTCCATCATGCTCGAGGAGCTGGCGCTGCCCTATCGCGTCACCGCCTATGATTTGATCAAGGGCGAGAATCTCAAGCCCGAACTGCTCGCCATCAATCGCGTTGGTCGGCTGCCCGTCATCGTCGACCATGAGGTTCAGGGTGGCCCGCTCGCGGTCTATGGCTCGGCGGCCATCCTGCAATATCTCGCCGAAAAAACCGGTCGCTTCATGCCGCAGGGGTTGCGCGCCCGCGCCAAAACGATCGAGTGGCTCGGTATCGTCTCGGGCGACATCGCACCCGCCTACAGCGGCCAGTTCGTCTTCAACGTCGTCGCGCAGGAAAAGCAAGCGTGGCCGATCGCGTTCTACGATCGACTCTGTCTGCGCATGGCGCAGACCATGGAAGATCAACTCGCGGAGAGCGAATTTTTGGTGGGCAATGAATACAGCGTTGCGGACATCATCGCTTACCCCGTCGCCACGGTGTCAATGAAGCGCCACCCTGGAAACCTCGACGGGCATCCGAATCTTGCTCGTTGGGCGGCAAAAATCGGTGCGCGTCCCGCCGTGCAGCGCGGCATGACCGTCCCGGCCTGAAGCCGCGAAGAAGCGAGCGCGTCGGCGCGCGCGATCAGCCCAGCGTCGGCTTGGTGATGCCCACCCAAGCCGCGATCAGCAACAACGCCCAGATCGCGAGCACAAACGGTCGAGTGCGACCAAAGCCGCGAGCGATGTCGGCCTCGAGCTCGGGCGTCGAGCCGGTGCTCAAGACCTGACGCAGCGCCGGGCCTATTGGCTTGCCGAAAACGCGGATCATGATGCCGCAGAAAATCAGGGCGGCGAATAACAGGAACTTGATCGAGATCCAGTCAGCGAACAGGTGCCCCGTACCGCGAAATCCCTGCCAGGCATCCCAGATCAGACCGAACACCAGAATGATGCGCCAACCGAGATCGATCTTGCGCAACCGTTCGGCGCGCGGCGTGCCCTGCCAGTGGTGGATCGCCCACACCATGCCAAGCCAAGCCAAGGCAACAACCCAAAGGCCCGTCATGAAAATATCGGGCAGCTGCACCACCCCGATATCGCGCGCCAAGGTGTAGCCGACGGGCAGCATCAGCACGAGGCAGTAGCGCGGAATCTGGTCGATCCAGCCCATGATCTTTACAGCCACCAAGCGCGCTTCGCGCGAGAGCGTTCGGTCGCGCACATAGCGTGCCGAGTAAAACACACCGATGTCTCCGCCCAGCCAATAGACAAAGAGCAGCAAGTGGGCGAGTTTGAGCAGGACGTATTCGTTCATGGGGCAACCCGTGTGACTGCCGGTATTTTACGCATTCCATGCCGTAGAATCCCGGGCCTCGTCTCGTCATGGAGCATGCCATGCCCACCGCCCGCATCAACGGTCACGACATGTATTACGAGGTCCTCGGCCAGGGCGACCCCGTGCTTTGCATGGGCGGCTGGGGCACGTTCTGTCACGACAACCACCATCACCTTGCCCGCGGACTCACCGACCGTTATCAGGTCATCATCTTCGATTATCGTGGCATCTGTGACTCAAGCGACGATCTGTCGGTGCCCTCGACCATGGCGCTGCACGCCGACGATGCGATTGGACTGCTCGATCATCTCGGTCTCAAGAACGTGCACCTCGTCGGGCTCGTCGGCATGGGCGCGTGTGTGGCCCAGGAAATCGCCATCCGCCGCCCCGACCTTGCGCGCAGCATGCTCAACACCGGCGCGTGGTGCGAAGTCGATGCCTTCCTGCGCGATCAACTGGAAATGTTCCGTGACATCCATCGCGATGCCGGTTTCTTTGCCTTTCAGAAAGTCGTCACGCTGCTCTCCTTCACGCCCGAGTACTACAACGAAAACCACACGAAGTTGCTTGGCCCTCAAGGCGGCTGGAAGGAACTGAACGGGCGCTACGCGGCCCATGCGCGCCTCGTCGACGCCTGCGTCGCTTTCGAATCGCGCAGCCGCTTGCATCAGGTCAAGTGCCCGACGCTGGTCATCCATGCCGCGCTCGATGTGGTGACAAGCCCGCGCACCACCCTGCCGATCGAGCGCTCGATCCCGGGTGCCATTGGCGAGACCTGGGACGATCTGGCCCATGTCGTTGCGGGCAAGGCGCAGAAGATTCGTTTCTGCGAGCGTCTTTTCGCCTGGCTAGCCAGTCACTGAGCACACATTCACCCTGCCATGCTTTCGCGACTCGAACCTGCCGTACGCATCCTGCTGATCGCCAACGTCGCAATCTTTGGCGTGCAGTGGATGCTGCCCTCGCTGATCGATGACTTTGCGCTGTGGCCGCTCGCTGCAGGGTTCCAGCCCTGGCAGCTCGTCACCTATGGTTTCCTGCACGGCGGTATCGCCCACCTCGCCTTCAACATGGTGGGTCTCGTCTCCTTCGGCAACGAACTCGAACAGTACTGGGGCACACGTCGACTGCTGATCTTCTATTTCGTGAGCGTGATCGCCGCCGCGCTGACGCAACTCGCGGTCACTTCCTCAATCGGCGAAGCCGTACCGACCGTGGGTGCCTCGGGCGGCATCTACGGTCTGCTGCTCGGCTTTGCGATGATGTTTCCGCAGCGCAAGGTCGTGCCGCTGATCCCCCCCATTCCGATGCCGGCGTGGGTGTTCGCGATGATCTTTGCAGGTCTTGAACTCTATCTTGGCGTCACCGGCACCGCAGCCGGCATCGCGCACTTTGCGCATCTTGGCGGCATGATCGGTGGCTGGATCATGATCCGCCGGTGGCGCCGCCGGAGTGGCCCCAGAGGCTGATTTGCTGCCAGCGCGCACTGCGCCAACGTCGGTACATGATCGTGCCGAGACACATGACGTACGCCATCAGCGCGAGCCATCCCCCTAGACCCCCAAGCCCGGCCTGCGGCAGGCCGGCAATCCAGGCCTGGCGCTCATCGAACACCAGCGTGTGCGCCAACGGTATGAACAGCAACCAGGACAGTGCAATCGCGATCACTGCCGGTACCTGGGTGTCACCGGCTGCACGCAACGCAAAGCTCGAGCCGAAATAAAGCCCATCGAAAGCCTGGTAGGTCGCTGCCGGCAAAAGCATCACGAGTCCTGCGGCGACGACGGCTGCCGCATTGACATCGCTCGCGGTGATGAACATCGGCAGCAACCATGGACCCACGAGGAGCAACAGTAGCGACACCGAAAGCATGAACCCCGAACAACAGCGGGCCACGAAGGTACCGAGATGCATGGCCCAGCGCTTGTCGCCCGCGCCGATCGCCTGACCAACCACCGTGGTGCCAGCACTGGCGAGTCCGAGCGCCGGCATATAGGAGAACGATGCCAACATCATGACGATCTGCGTTGCCGCTGCACCGACGTTGCCCACCTGCGCGACCATCAATTGCATCAGCGCGAGTCCGAGGACGTCGGCGCCATACATGATGCCTACCGGAAATCCCACGGCCCACTGACGACGAATCATCGCCATGCGCGGCTTGAGCGTCAGTCGGGTGCGATAGCGCGCCGCGAGTTCACCGCGCAGCAGAAACCCGAGTCCCACGGCCAGACCCACGATTTGTGCGAGGTTGGTGCCCCAGGCGGCACCCGCCATACCCCAGCCGAGTTCGAACATGAAGAACTGGTTGGCCGGTATGTTGGCGACCGTGGTGACGATGGCGATGATCAGCGTCAGGCGCGTTGCGCCGATGCCATTGAAAAAGCTCATCAGCGCCCAAGTCATGGCTCCGAGCACTGCGCCCGCAAGGCGTGGCTCCCAATATTCCACGGCCAAAGATTTGACCACGGGATCGAGCCCAAATACCGAAAGTAGTGGCCCACCGCCGACCGCCGCCAGCAAAAAAATCGGCAAGGCGATCAACGAACTCCACATCGCATTCCAGAAACTTTGCGCGGCCCGCGCCCGCCTTCCAGCCCCGTCGGCCTGCGAGACGAAGGATTGCGTGGCGAGACCCACGCCCCCCAGCACCAGGATCACGCAAGTCATCAACCAGTAGATCGCGCCCATGGCCGCAACGGCATCGGCGGACAAGCGCCCGATGAACCACGTATCGGTGAGGTTGAGCACGGCCTGAATGGCGTTGGTCACCATGAGCGGCGCGGCAAGCGCGAGCAACGCCCGCCAATCCACGCGCAAACGACCGTGACCGTCGCGCCTTGCGACGGGCAGTTCGGCCACCGCCTCGGTCATCCGCCGACTGCCTCGCGCTCCTGACGACCGAATACCGAGCCCAGCCAGAGCGCACCGAGCAGCATGAAGACGCTGACGCCGGCGAGCGACCAGGCCACACCGGCGAGCCCGAATCCCGCGACCAGCGGATAAGCGAGCTGACTCACGCTGTCACCGCCGCGTTGCAGCAGGGTGTCGATCAGACTCTTACTCTTGAATTTGCTCTCGGGGTTAAGCACGGTGAACAGCATCTCGCGGGTCGGCTTGAAGAGACCGTAATCGACCGCGCGACGAAACACCTGGGTCCACAGCAGTACTACGCCCACCGGCAGCAGCGCCAGCAACACGAGCGAGCCAATCAGCAACATCGGTACGAGACCGAGTGCAAGGCGCAAGCCGCCACGTGCTGCAACCCAGCCAACCACCAACCCCTGAAACACTAGCGACAACACGCTCACGGCGAGATCGATTCTGGCGAACAGCGCGGCACGCTCGGCGAGCGTCACGTACGCCGACTCGACGTATTTGGCCTGCTCCTGATACATGAAGCCGCCGAGCACCTGACCGCCGATGATCAATGCGGCGATGACCAGCAGATAAGGCGAACTCACCAGACGTTTCAGATCATCGATCGCTCGGCCACCGACGGGCAGCGCAAGTCGCGCCCGCGGATCGAGTGCGCTGCCGCCCTGCTCGCCCTGAGCCTCGAGAAACTGGGCACGGCGTCCGAGCACGGTGGCCAGCAGCAACACGAAGCAAGCGACCCAGATGGTCGGCGAGGGCCCGAGCTGCTCGACGAAGAGCGCATTGAACCCGGGACCGGCGATCGCTCCAGCACTGCCACCGGCTGCGATATAGCCGAACAGCCGCTTGGCCGACTGCGAACGCCAGGCGTCGACCATGACGCTCCAGAACACCGACACGATGAACAGATTGAGCGATGTGACGGCGACGAAATACACCGCCGGCAAGATGCGATTGCCGGGTGCGATCGCCATGCCTCCGGCAAGCCCCGCGAACAGCACGACGACCACCGAATAAATCCCCGGAAACAGCCAGCGGCGCGGCAGGCGCGCCACCACGAACCAGTACAGCGGCAGTATCGCCATCATCACGAAGAACGTGATGAAAAACAGGTTGGCGATCTGCTCGCGGCCCACTTCCAGTGCGAAGGCCTCGCGCAGACTGCGCAGCATGTAGTAGCCCGCGAGCAGCAGGAAATAAGCGCCGGCGGCAGCAAGCAAGGCCCTACCCTCGCCCGGCGCAACCAGCCAGCGCAGGCGCGCCGCTGTCGCCGGCGCGGTCGAGGTCACTGCGAGAATCCGTCGATGACGATCGATTTGCGGCCGTCGCGACCGACGACGTACTGCGTGCTGCCGACGGGCTCGCCGCTCTTTGGTGTGGCACTGCCATCGACGGAAATCTTTGCCGACACTTCGACGGTGTCATCGAGCGCAAAGCTGAGACCCGGCACCATGCTGTCGGCGGGCGTCAACTCCACCGCCACCGGCAACGAAGCCGCAAGACGCTTTACCGCGAGCGGCGGACCCGGGCGACCCGGTGCGCGCACGAACACGAACAGTGTCGCCCCCGGCGGGACGGCGCCAGCCATGGATGGCGCCACCGACACGCTCACCAACACGCGCGGCGTGGCGCTCGGCGCTACCGACGAGGCGACACGCGCCACACCCGATCCGGCTGCCGCGGCGGGCACGGACGCATCAGGCACCGATGCCGTTGACGCGCCCGCAGCCGACGGCTCCGGGCCGGCGCGCAAACGATCGACCTGCTCCTGCAGGATCACGCGAATATTCTGCGGCGGATTCATCGCCAGCATTTTTTCGAAGCGCTCGATGGCAACCGAGGTATCGCCGCGGCGCTGCGCGGCAACCGCCGCGAAGAACAAGGCTTTTTCCGAATCAGGCTCGATCAAGAGGGCCTGTTCGAACAGCCGCCCCGCTCGATCGTCTACTGCGCCGTTCGCCTGCATAACCATCGCTTCGGCCATACCGATGATGGCCTCGGCGTTACGCCCGCTCTCCAGACGATCTGCGCGCTGGTAGGCCCGCTGCGCGAGCGGCAGCTGACCGAGCGCTGTGTAGGATCGACCCAGCATCAGCCAGCCCTGTACATCGTCCGGCTCGCGTTCAAGTCGACGGGCGAGTTGGCTGACCATCTCTGCAGGGGTGTCCACCCCGCCACTCGGCTGCTCGGGCCACGTCCACCGACTGGAGTAGACGTAGAGCGCGACCGCTGCCCCAGCCATTACGAGCACGGTGACCGCGGCCGCGACACGCCCGCTGCCTTGCTGCCACAAGGGCCGTGCAATCCACGCTGCACTCGCCAGCGCGAGTACGGCGGCGATGATCCAGAAGGTAATCATTGATCTGCCCTGCGCTCCCGCGACTCTTCGGCGACGAATTGGTCGGACCCCTCGAGCGCCACGCGCTGCCGAATGACCCGCCAGGCGACCACAACGCCCAGCAACAACAACAGCAGCGGCGTCACCCACAACCAGGCATTGCGCGCCGACCACTGCGGCCTGAAAAGAATGAAGTCGCCGTAGCGCTCGCGCATGTGTTCGCGAATCTCGGCATCGGACTTGCCGGCTTCGAGCAACTCGCGGACCTCGCGGCGCAAGTCGCCCGCAAGACCAACGGGCGAATCGGCGATCGACTGGTTCTGACACTGCATACAACGCAGTTCGTGCGAGAGATCACGATAGCGCTGTTGTAGCGCAGGATCAGCAAGCTCGATCGGGTCGATCGCCTGCGCCGCAGGCGGCATCAAAGAAAATACGAGGAGCGATACGCATAGCATCGACAGCCAGCGCACCGAGACTCGCCGGAATCGTGTCGCACTCATGAGCCTGCCCCGATTGCGATCGCTGCGCCCGATGCATCCGCGCCGGACTTCGGCAGGCGAGAAAGAAACTCGCGGGCCCAGATCTCCGGTGTCATCGGCCCAACATGCTTGTACACAACGACACCCGAATCATTGACCAGAAAGGTTTCGGGCGCACCGTACACGCCCCAGTCGATGGCCACTCGCCCCTCCCGATCGGCCGCAATGACGTCGTAGGGGTCACCGAGCACGCGCAGCCACTCGAGAGCGGCGCCATCGTCGTCCTTCCAATTGAGACCGACCATCGGCAGCAACTCGGTGCGGGCGATCTCGAGCAGCATGTCGTGCTCGTTACGACACTCGGGACACCAGGTACCCCAAACATTGAGCAAATACCACTGTCCGCGCAACGAGGCGGAGTCGAACGCGTCGGCGCTGCCGAGCACCGGCAACGTGAACGCGGGCGCCGGCTTGCCGATCAGTGCCGAGGGGATCACGGTTTTTTGCGGAGACCGCTGGATCCCCACGAACAGCACCACGACCAGCAGCACGAATACGCCAGCCGGCAGCAAAAACCGGTTCATGCGGCGGGCTCCGGACGACCACGATAGCGACGATCCGTAGCGGCAATCACGCCGCCGAGTGCCATCAGGAAGGCCGCGAACCATACGTAATTGATGAGCGGGCGCACCTGTGCACGCACGCTCCAGCGCCCCGCGCCAAGATCCTCACCAAGCGCTGCAAAGATATCGCGCCCGAGCTGAATGTCGATGCCGGCCTCGGTCATCACCTGACGCTGCACCCAATAATTGCGTTTCTCGGGATGCAGCAGGCCGATCTCCTTGCCGTTCTCGAATACTCGAATCTCACCGCGCAGCGCATCGTAGTTGGGCCCCTCGACGGTCGAGAGCCCTTCGAGTCGATATTCAAACTGGTCGACACGACCGGATTCGCCCACGGCGAGCGCGAGATCACGCTCGCTCGTGTAGGACTCCACCGCGGTGATCGACACCACGAAAAGACCCAACCCAAGGTGGGCAATGGCCATGCCGATCACGGCGCGGGTCATCGAAAGTTTCCGCCGCCAACGATCGATGGGATCGATGAGCGCAGAGAGCATCAACCACAAGCCAAGGGCAAACCCGACAGGCGTGAGGATTTTTGCGCCTTCCCAGACGCCGAGCACCAGCACGAGCGTGAGCAGCACGCCGCCAAGCAGCGCCAGCAAGATCGACTGGCGGCGATCCGAGATCCGCCCCTTCTTCCAGCCCGAGTGGATACCGACTGCAGCCAATGCCAACAAGGGCAGCGACGGCAGCAGGAATACGGGATCAAAGTATTGCCGGCCGACCGACAGCGTACCGAGCCCGAGCGCATCGGAAATGAGCGGCGCCATCGTGCCGACGAACACGGCCGCGGCGGCTACCACCAGCAGGATGTTGTTGAATAGGAGGAAGGATTCACGTGAAGTGAATTCGAAGCCGGCCTCGCTGCGCAGCAGCGGCGCCCGCCACGCATAGAGTGTCAACGCACCGCCGATGATGATGACGAGAAACGCGAGTATGAACATGCCGCGGGCTGGATCGGCCGCGAAAGAGTGCACCGACACCAGCACGCCGGAGCGGACGAGGAAGGTACCGAGCAGCGACAGCGAAAACGCGAGGATCGCGAGCAACAAAGTCCAGCTCTTGAAGAGTCCGCGCTTTTCAGTGACCGCCAATGAGTGGATCAGCGCCGTAGCGACGAGCCAAGGCATGAACGAGGCGTTTTCCACTGGATCCCAGAACCAGTAGCCACCCCAGCCGAGCTCGTAGTACGCCCACCAGCTGCCGAGCGCGATGCCGATCGACAAGAACGCCCAAGCGACCGTGGTCCAGGGGCGCGTCCAACGCGCCCAGGCCTGATCGAGCCGACCTTCGATCATCGCAGCACAGGCAAACGCAAAGGCGACGGCGAGACCGACGTAGCCGGCGTACAGCATCGGCGGATGCGCAGCGAGTGCAGGGTCCTGCAGTAGCGGATTGAGGTCGCGGCCATCAGGCGCCGCCGGATCGAGACGCAGGAAAGGGTTCGAGGTGAAGAGGGTGAAGGCGAGAAAGCCGACGCTGATGATGCCGAGCACACCGAGGACCCGTGCCGCGAACGGCTCGGGCAGACTGCGTGAGAGCAGCGCCACCGCCAGCGACCAGGCCACGAGGATCCATGCCCAAAGCAGCAAAGACCCCTCATGCGCTCCCCAGACCGCCGACACGCGATAGAGCAGCGGCAAGGCGGAGTTGGAATTCGCGGCGACGTATTCGACCGAAAAATCGTTCTGTACGAACACGGTGACCAGCATGGCGAGCGACAGCGTGGTCACCAAAAACTGCACCCAGACGGCGGGTCGCGTCGCGTGCGTCCATGATGGGCGCTCGAGCCCCGGTCCAGCGAGCCCGAAGAACGACTGGGCGAGCGCAGCCAACAGCGCGAGGATGAGCGTGAAGTGACCGATCTCGGCGATCATGTTCGCGGCACGCTGCGCACGTCCGGATT
Source organism: Steroidobacteraceae bacterium (assembly GCA_044351225.1). Lineage (GTDB taxonomy): Bacteria > Pseudomonadota > Gammaproteobacteria > Steroidobacterales > Steroidobacteraceae > UBA964. The sequence goes on along the minus strand of JBILGD010000004.1, from coordinate 21,172 downwards.
CACCGGCATGACGCCACCGTGCTTTTCCTTGATGGCACGCGCCACCTCGGGAGGCATGTAATTCTCGTCATGCTTGGCGAGGATTTCGTCGGCGACGAAAACGCCATCGGCCCCGAGTCTGCCATGGGCGACGACCCCCTGGTTCTCACGGAACAGGTCCGGAACCACCCCGGAGTACACGACCCGCACATCCTGCTGAAAATCAGTGACCACGAAACTCATCTCGAGACTGCCGGCTAAGCGATCAACGGAGCCCGGCTTGACCATGCCGCCGAGCCGAAAGCGCTGGTCGATCGGCGCGTCGCCGCCTGCCACCTGCGTCGGATCAAAGAAAAACATCACGTTCTCGCGAAACGCACTGAGCGTGAGCGCTCCGGCTACGGCGACGCCGGCCAGAATACCGACCACCAGCGTGATGCGGCGTTGTCTAGGTGTCATGACTGTTGGGACTCCTCTGCCTCGATCGCCAGGCGACGATGTGCCTCGAGTTTCGCCGCGGCATGCGCGCGACGCGCGATCACGATATTGGCCACCAGCGCAAGCAGCGTCACGGCGTATGCAGGCCAAAGAAATATTGCATAGCCGTCCATGGCCAGAAACTCGCTCATCGCAAAGCCTCCTTGAGCCAACCCGCCGACCGCTCGCGGCGCAGGATCTCGGCACGCAAGCGCACCAGCAGCACCGCCGCGAAGTAGAGCGTGAAACCAAGCAGCATCATGAGCAGGGGCAGCAGCATGTCCATGGGCATGGACGGACGGTCCATTTTCATCACGGACGGCGCTTGATGGATGGAATTCCACCATTCCACCGAGTAGCGGATGATCGGGATGTTGATCACACCGATGATGGCGAGCACCGCGCTTGCCCGATCGGCGCGCCCAAGGTCATCGATGCCGGCGCGCAGGCCCATGTAGCCGAAAAAAAGGAAGAGCAGAATCAGCTGCGCCGTGAGCCGCGGGTCCCATACCCAATAGGTACCCCACATCGGCTTGCCCCAGAGCATGCCGGTGACCAGCGAGACGACCGTGAACCAGGCGCCGATACCCGCGCAGCTTGCGGCGACGGCATGGGCGACCTTCATTCGCCAGATCAGACCCACCGCTGCGGCCGTCGCCATGACGCCGTACACCATGACCGACAGCCACGCCGAGGGCGCATGCACGTAGATGATGCGAAACCCCTCGCCCTGCTGGTAGTCGGGCGGTGCGAGCACGAGACCCGCGTAGAGCGCGGTAACGATCAGCATGCCGGCGGGCCAGGCGAACCACGGCGTGAGCGTTCCGGCGATCCGATAGATGTGCGGCGGCGAAGCCAGTCGGTGAAACCAAGTCCAATTCATTCTTCGACTCACTCCAGACCGATGCGCACCGCTGCCGCCGCAGCAAGCGGCGCAAGCGTCACTCCCAGCACCGCCAAGGCGCCGAGCAGATACAACGGTCCTGTCAGACTATCCCCCGCAATGGCGAGTTCCGTCGCCCTTGCACCAAACACCAGTACCGGCACGGCGAGCGGCAGCGTCAACAATGACAACAACACGCCACCGCGGCGAACGCCGAGCGTCAATCCCGCCCCCATCGCGCCGATCAGACTCAGGGTGATGCTGCCCAAGCCCAACGCGAACAGTATGCCGGGCATCGCTGCGGTCGGCACGCCCAGCGCGATGCCGAGGATCGGCGCCATCAGCGTGAGCGGCAGCCCGGTCAGCAACCAGTGGGCGAGCGTTTTCGCGGCCAACAACGCCACCAGCGGTTGACCCGAGACCACGAACTGCTCGAGCGTGCCGTCGGTTGCGTCCTCACGAAACAGGGAATCGAGCGTCAGCATCGAAGCGAGCAGCGCCGCCACCCACAGAACGCCGGGGGCGATGGCCCGCAGCTTGCCGAGTTCCGGCGTATAGCCGAGCGGGAACAGCAAAGTCACGACCGCAAAAAAAACCAACGGCTGGATGAGTTGAGTCGGGCGTCGCACGGCGAGGCGCAGGTCGCGACGCAACACCTGTACGCAGGCGGCAAGCACGCCTGCGCGGGGCAAGGTCTTTGCGACCACCAATGTCGGGACGCTCATGCGGCGCCTCGCCCTGCCGCGCCGAGTGCTGCAGGGCCAATGGTCAGCGTGTTGTGCAGGGGCGCAGGCAAGCCGAGCAACTGGTGCGTTGCCGCAACCACGAGCCCACCCTGCTGCAGGTGCTCCTCAATCAATGCCGTCACCAGCGTCTGCCCGGCCACATCGAGATTGGTGGCAGGCTCATCCAACAACCAAAGCGACGCACCGCTCAACCAAAGGGCCGCGAGCGCAATGCGCCGCCGCTGTCCCGCCGAGAGCGTGCGGACGGGGCGATCGGCAAAGCGCTGGGCATCGACCCGCTGCAGCGCGCCCAGCACATCCGTCGAACTCACCTGCCGTCGCAGTCCGACCGCGAAGCTGATGTTTTCGGACCCCGTCAGGTCGGCCTTCAGGGGCGCATCGTGACCGAGATAAGCGAGATCAGCGTGATACACCGGGTCACGCGGTGAGCAAACGACGCCTTGCCAGCGCAGCGTGACGCTCTCGGGTTCGAGCAGGCCGGCGAGCACACGCAACAGGGTGGTCTTGCCGGCCCCATTGGCACCCAAAATCTGCAGACAACCCCCTGCGGGCAGCGCAAAGGCCAGACCGCGCAGCAAGTGGCGGTCGCCTCGAAAAACATGCAGGTTCTCTACCGAAAGCTCTGACATTGATGGGATTTTGTTGCGAAAAGTCCGCGCTGCAGGCGGCTCCGCTCATCCCTGTATTCGGTCCCTGCCGGCGCAAAGATTAACACAGCCCGCCCCAACCGCCGCGACCCTGCCCTACACTTCACAGCGCGGAGCCCCGGTGGCGAAACCCGGTAGACGCAGCAGACTTAAAATCTGCTGGCCGAAAGGCCGTGTCGGTTCGATTCCGGCCCGGGGCACCAATAACTTCAAAGCGGAGATTCCCATGGTCAGGATGACCCTCTTGGCGTTGACCCTTCTGGCGTTGACAGCTTGCGTATCGCAAACCGAATCGGGGCCGATCGCCGCCGCCGAACCCGAGACCCGACGCGAGTCGCTGAACGGCCCGGTGATCGGCTTTACCAATGGCGCGGGCGGTCACAGCTGGCTAGGCATTCCCTTTGCGGCACCCCCGGTTGGCGAGCTGCGCTGGCGTGCGCCCCGCCCACCCGCGGGCTGGAGCGCCCCGCGGGAGGCGCTGCGACCCGGCAACCCGTGCATCCAGTTCGGCTCCCCCCTGGGCGGCGTCGGTTCGCCCGGTTCGCGGCAAGGCAACGAGGACTGCCTTTACCTGAACGTGTATGCGCCACGACTCGAGCGCGACGCCTTGGCCAAGACCCGCTTGCCGGTGATGCTGTGGATCCACGGCGGCGGCAACACGGTGGGGCATGCGGCGTTCTACAACGGTCAGGAGCTCGCCGAGCGCGAGCGGGTGATCGTGGTGATGACCAACTATCGCCTCGGCCCCTTCGGCTGGTTCGTGCCACCGGAAAATCCCGAGCTCAAAGAAATTACGGCTGACCCGGATCTCTCGGGCAACTACGGCAATCTCGATATCATCGCCGCTCTGCAATGGGTGCGTGCCAATGCGGCAGCGTTCGGCGGTGATCCGCAAAACGTGACCGTGTTCGGTGAATCCGCAGGCGCCACCAATGCGCTCGCCCTGCTCGTTTCACCGCCTGCGCAGGGTCTCTTTCATCGCGTCATTCTGCAGAGCACGGGCTTCGGTTTCGCACGCACGCCAACCCCCGAATCGAACGCGAGTCCGCAGAGCCTGCTGCGTAACCTGCTGGTGGCGAGTGGTCGTGCCGCGGATCGCACAGCGGCGGACAGCTTGGCCAAGCAGATGAGCGCGACCGAGCAGGCAAGCTTCCTGCGCTCGCTCGATCCGTGGACGATCTACTCCGCTTATCGCGGCGGCGATACCGAATTCGATCGCGTGCCGACGGTGTTTCAGGATGGGCAGGTGATCCGTCGCGGCGATATTCACGAGCTGCTTGGCGACCCGGCGAGCCATTTCGATGTACCCTTGATCGTCGGCACCAATCGCGATGAGCCAAAGATTTTCATGGCTTTTGATCGCAGGCACGTGCGCACGGCCGCGGGGCTGCCATTTGCGCTGCGGGAACCCGAGGCCTACGAGCGCGAGGCACGCTACCGATCATTGCTCTGGAAGGCAGACGGTGTCGACTCGATCGCCGAGCAGCTTGCCCTGCACGGCGCTCCGGTTTGGGCCTATCGATGGGACTGGGATGAACAGGGCAAGGCGTTTGGCTTGATCGACTTGTCGCGCATCGTCGGTGCAGCGCACGGCCTCGAAATCCCCTTCGTGCTCGGCTATTTCGACGTCGGCCCACAGTCCTCGCTGTTGTTTCACGCCGATAACGCGGCGGCCCGCATCGAGCTGAGCGAAAAGATGATGGCGTATTGGGCAAGCTTCGCGCGCGATGGCAAACCCGGTCGCGGTCGCACGGCCGATGGCATCGAATGGCAAGCGTGGAGCACCGATGCCGAGCGCCCGCGGATGATTGTGTTCGATACGCCGGCGGATGGCGGCATCCGCATGGAGCCCTCGAACGTGTCGCGCGACAGCGTGCTCGCCTTGATCGAGCGCGAGACCACAGCGCCGCTGGAACGCTGCACGGCGTTCCGCGCCACCTTCCGCAACCGCGACGACGTCTGGGCTGATGCCGCGTGGCAACGCGTCAGCGCGACGGCACCGTGCTCTGGCGAGCGACTCGGTAGATGACGCCGGCGTAGTCGTCGGAAACATAAATCGAGCCATCGATCGCCTCGGCCACATCGACCGGCCGACCGATCAGACCACTGGCGCCGCGAAAGCCATCGAGAAACGGTCGCTCCTCGATCGCGCCGTCTGCAGTGAAATGCAGCGATACCACCTTGTAGCCATCGGGTACGCTGCGATTCCACGAGCCGTGCAGTGCCACCAGCGCCACGCGCTCAAAGCCTGCAGGCCTCTCGGCGTGACGCAGAAAGCGGATGCCGAGCGGCGCGTTGTGCGCGCGGAAGGCATGTGCCGGGGCAATGGCCTGACGAATCATCGCCTCGTTGCCGGGGCCGTACTCGGGATCGATCACATCGGCGCCATGGACGTAGGGCCAGCCATAAAATCCGCCCGGGGTGATGCGATTCAATTCATCGGGCGGCACATCATCGCCCAATAAATCGCGACTGTTTTCGGTGGCATAGAGTCCGTCGTCCCACGGCGCCCAATCGAAACCGTAGGGGTTGCGGGTGCCGGTGGCGATGATCTCGCCGTTGCTGCCATCAATATCGAAACGCATCACGGTGGCGCGGCGCGGATCCTTCTCGAGACACACGTTGCAGGTCGAACCCTGAGCCAGATAAAGCTTGCCATCCGGTCCGATCTTCGCGGTCTTGCGCCAATGACCCCCGTCGGCGGTCAATCCGACTACGAGCGGCTCAAGCGTCCCCGCAACGCTGCCCGTCGCGGGGTCGAAGCGCACTCGAGACACCCGCGTGGCCTCGGCGATGTACAACCAACCGTCATGCAGATCGACACCATTCGGGCGATCGAGATTGGCGAATAGCGTTCGCCGCCCATCCGAAAGACCGTCGCCGTCCCGATCCGCCTCGAGCAAGACCACGAGACCTCCGCGCGGCTGACTAAGAATGAGATCACCGGTTGCGGTCGGCGCCATCAGGCGCGCGCTCGGCAAATCGCGCGCAAAGATCGCGACGCTGAACCCCTCGGGCACCCGCAATTGCTGGGCAATGACCTCGGCCGTCGGTGGCTCGACTCCCTGCTCGCGCAGCATTCGCCAGAGCATGGCTCGATCGGAGATGGCGATGCCGCTAAAGAAAAACAGCCACACCCCGCCCGCCACCACCGCGCCGATCGCGAGCGAGACCAGCCCGAGCGCCCCACCGGTCAACCATCGCAGCCAGCGCGGCCATCCCCGCCATCGCGCTTTCAGTCCCATCATGCGAACTCCCCTCGGCGACCGCGCCGCTGCCTCAACCTGGTGCGGAGTATCCCGCAAGCGGACGGCCCGCGGGTAGAATCCCCGCCCATGAAAATCCATCGCCTTGTCTTCGCCGGACTCATCCTCCTCGCCCTCGCGGCGCCTCGCCTCGACGCTGCTGCAGAGCGCACCGCCAAAGGCATGCCGGGCGACCCCGACAAACTCTTTGCGCAGCTCGACACGCTGCTGCCGACGCCGGGCGTGACGCGTGCGGCTTCGGGTGCGCCGGGCGCACAGTACTGGCAACAGCGGGCGGATTACCGCATCAAGGTCAAGCTCGACGAGCAGCGTCACCGGCTCACGGCAACGCAAACGATCACCTACATGAACCGCTCGCCAGATGCGCTGAACTACATCTGGCTGCAGCTCGATCAAAATATTTTCAAGGATGATTCGCTCGCACGACGCTCGGAGGTTGCCGCCAACTCCGGCACGCGACGCGATGCAGTTGGTGCGGGCGACAGCCTGAGTTTTGCGGCCATGCGTCGCCATCAGGCCTTCGAAGATCGTGAATACGGCTTCGAGATGGGGCCGATACGCGACGCCGCAGGGCGCGTGCTGCGCTCGACCGTGGTCGACACGATGCTGCGCATCGATCTGCCGCAGCCACTACGGCCGGGTACCAGCATCGAGATCAACTTCGACTGGCAGTCGAACATCGTCGACGAGGCAGCCATCGGCGCGCGCGGCGGCTTCGAGCACTTCACCAAGACCGACACCTACCAGTATTTCCTCGCGCAGTGGTTTCCGCGCCTCGTCGCCTACACCGACTACGCCGGCTGGCAGCACAAGCAGTTCCTCGGTCGTGGCGAATTCACGCTCGAGTTCGGCGACTACGAGGTCGAACTCACCGTGCCTGCAGACCATGTCGTCGCCTCGACGGGCGTGCTGCAGAACCCCGAAGCCGTGCTGACCGCCACGCAACGCGCGCGCCTGAAGCAAGCCGAGACGGCAAAAAAACCCGTCTTCATCGTGACCCCCGAAGAAGCCTTGGCCAACGAAAAAGTCGGTACCGACGCGGTACGCACCTGGCGCTTCAAGGCCGAGAACGTGCGCGATTTCGCCTGGGCGAGCTCGCGCAAATACATCTGGGATGCGATGGGCTATCAACAGAACGACGCCAAGCGTCCCTTCGTCATGGCCATGTCGTTCTACCCGAATGAAGGCGAGCCGATCTGGTCAAAATATTCGACTCATGCCGTGATCCACACGATGGAGGTCTACTCGCGCTTCTCGTTCCCCTACCCCTACCCCGTCGCCATCTCGGTCAACTCCTGGGAACGCGGCGGCATGGAATACCCGATGATCACCTTCAACGGGTATCGACCGACAGCGGATGAAAAAACCGGCAAGATCACCTATTCGCGCAACACCAAGTACGGGTTGATCGGCGTGATCATCCACGAAGTCGGCCACATCTACTTCCCGATGATCGTCAACTCGGACGAGCGACAGTGGACGTGGATGGACGAGGGTCTCAACACCTTCCTCGAGTACATCGCCGAACTCGAATGGGAAGAAAAATTCCCGACCTTCGGTGACAAGACCAACGTTCTCGATTTCATCACCGACTACATGCGCTCGAAGGATCAGGTACCGATCATGACCAACTCGGACACGATCGTGCAGTTCGGTCCGAACGCCTATTCCAAGCCGGCGGCCGCGCTCGCAGTGCTGCGCGAGGCGGTCATGGGGCGCGAGCTCTTCGACCACGCCTTCCGTGAATACGCCAACCGCTGGAAGTTCAAGCGACCGACGCCGGCGGATTTCTTCCGCACCATGGAAGACGCCTCAGGCGTGGATCTCGACTGGTTCTGGCGCGGCTGGTTCTACGGCACCGATCATGTGGATGTGGCCGTGGGCGACATCCGCGAATATCAGGTGTCGACGCAGGATCCGGAGGTCGAGTTCCCGCTGAAGCGCAGCGCCTTTGCCGCGGACTGGCCGGAGTCCTATTCAGTACGGCAAAACCGCGCCGAAGGTCGACAGACCCGCGTCGACCGTTACCCCGAACTCAAGGATTTCTATAACGAGAACGATCAGTTCGTGGTCACCAACAAGGATCGCAACGAGTTCAAGGAATTCCGGGAGCGGCTGCGCGACTGGGAACGCACCGTGCTCGACCGCGCGATCAAGGCGGGCGAGTACGTCTATTTTGTCGACTTCAAAAATATCGGCGGTCTCGTCACGCCGCTACCGCTGACCCTCAACTACATCGACGGCAGCACCGAGGACTATCTCGTGCCCGCCGAAGTCTGGCGCTACAACGCCCTCGAGGTCACCAAGCTCTTCATTCGCAACAAGCGCCTGGCCAGTGTCGAGCTTGACCGCAATCACCTCATTGCCGATGCCGACAAGACCAACAACATCACGCCGCGGCGCATTGCACAAAGCCGGGTCGAACTCTTCCGCGGACGCGATCGCGAGCGTAATCAGATGCTCGATGCACTCGCCGAACTCAAGGGCGAACCGAAGAGCGGCGAGGCGGCGAAGGATGCGGGCAAGACGGACGCGGCAATGCCGCTGCAGCCAGCGCCGTCGACCCCGCCAACGTCGGCCGTGCCATCGGCGACGACACCGCCATCGCAGTGACGTCAGGCCTTTCGCGTCGGCAATGGCTGCGAGGTGGTGCGGCGACCCTGGCGGTCGCCGCATTCGCTCGCGCTCCCTCGGCGCTCGCGCATCGTGCGCACGTGACGCTTACGCAGTTGGCCGCTCACCCGACGAGCGGCCGGTGGGAGTTCGCTCACGCGATCCACCATCACGATGCGTTGCAGCTACTCGCGCTGCGGGGCGCCAAGGCCGCCGCTCAACCCGGCAACCCTGCCGGCAACGCGGTCATCGCACTCGAAGTCGAACGGGGTTTTCGCTGGTTCGGCGCCGACGGATCTTTGCTGCAGCCCGTCACGGTGGGTGCGGAACTCGCCGGCGACAATGTTGTGGTTTATCAGGAGATGGCCGCGCCCGCCCTGCTCGGGCGCTTTGTCGTCGAAGCGACGCTGATGCACGATGTTTTTGCCGACCAGCGCAACAACGTCAGCATCGAGTTTTCGCGGCCCTACACGCTGCTGCGCCTCACGCGGCAAACGAAACGCGCCGAATTCGGGGTGAGCTGAGAGGGCTGGAGGCTAGGGTCGGAATCGAACCGGCGTAGACGGCTTTGCAGGCCGCTGCATGACCACTCTGCCACCTAGCCGCGCCGAAGAAGAGAGGAAGAAAATGGAGCGGGAAACGAGACTCGAACTCGCGACCCCGACCTTGGCAAGGTCGTGCTCTACCAACTGAGCTATTCCCGCTCGGGACAGAGGCCGCGATTGTAGTGCCGGGCCGGCTGAAGTCAAGAAGACGCCGGCCCGCGCAGGTCCGGCCAAGCGGCGCGCAGATAGTCAACCGCCGAGATCAGGGTCAGCACCGCCGCGATGATGGTGAGGATTAGCCCCACCTCGTAGGTCGGCAGGAGCCACACGTCCCAGCGAATCAGCATCATCGAGAGCCCGACGATCTGCAGGATGGTCTTGATCTTGCCGAGGCGTGAGACGGCCACCTTGGTGCGCTGACCGATTTCGGCCATCCACTCGCGCAGTGCAGAGATGGCGATCTCGCGACCGATGATGACGATAGCCGGCAAGACCACGATCAGTCGCGTGTCCTTGCTGACGAGCAGCACGAGCGCCACGGCGACGATCAGCTTGTCGGCGACTGGATCGAGGAAAGCGCCAAGACGCGAGGTCTGGCCGAGTTTGCGCGCGTAATAGCCATCGAGCGTGTCGGTGATGCCGGCGATGGCGAACATGGCACCCGCTGCCGGATCCGACCACGGAAAAGGCAGATAAAAGAGGATCACCACGACCGGAATCGCGAAGATGCGCATCCAGGTGAGCATGTTGGGAACGGTCAGCAGCATCGGTGCGTGAGCGCGGCGTGGGGTAGTGGTGGCGGTCGCGGCGGATTACTCGCCGGGATGCAGCGCATCATAAAGGTTTTGCGCGAGCGCGGGCCCGATCCCGGGCGCAAGTTCAAGATCCATCCGCCCCGCCTTGAGAATGCCCTGCAGACCGCCGAAATGCTGCAGCAGCGCCTTGCGCTTCGCCGGCCCGAGACCGGGCACGGTCTCGAGGATCGATTCATTGAAACGCTTGCTGCGGCGACGTCGATGACCACGGATGGCGAAGCGATGCGCCTCGTCACGGATACGCTGAATCAGCTTGAGCGCATCGGAACTCGGTCCCGGCACGAGGGGCGGTCGGGTCTGCCCCGGAAAATGGATTCGCTCCTGACCAGGCCGTCGATCAGGCCCTTTGGAGACACCAATCATGGGCTGCGCAGCAAAACCGAGCTCCTGCAGCACGGCTTCGACACCGGCGAGTTGGGAAGGACCACCGTCGATGATGAGGAGCTCCGGCGGCGGGATCTCGCCCGCCGCGATGCGCAAATAGCGACGGCGCAGTGCCGCGGCGAGCGCAGCGTAATCATCGCCGGGTGTCACGCCCTCGATGTTGAAGCGGCGGTACTCCTTCTTGAGCGGTCCCTCGGGTCCGAACACCACGCAAGAGGCTACGGTGCCCTCGCCCTGCGTGTGGCTGATGTCGAAGCACTCCATGCGCGCGGGCGTTGCCGCGAGTTCAAGCTCCGCGGCCAACGCCGCGTAGAGTTCGTCGTAGCCCTCGCGACGCGCGATACGCATGCGTAGCGCCTGTGCGGCATTCTCTCGAGCCATCTCCACCCAACGCGCCGCCAAGCCGCGTTGCGCGCGGCGCAGCCGCACCGCGCGCCCTGCGAGCGGTGCCAAGGCCTCGGTGAGTGCCACGGCATCATCGAGTTCGAGGTTGGTGTAGATCTCGGGCGGCGGCGGCTGAGTCGCGTAGTACTGCATGAGGAACGACGAGAGCGCCTCCGCAGGTTCGGCGAGCGCGGCCTTGGGGAAAAAGCCCTGTGTGCCGAGACTGCGCCCTCCCCGCACCGGCATCACGCATACCGCATAGGCACCGGGATCACCCACCAGCGCAAAGATATCGGCATCCCGCTCGTCGTCGGCGGCGACCACCTGCTGTGCCTGCAATTCCTTGATGGCAGCGATCTGGTCACGCAGCGCCGCCGCACGCTCGAACTCAAGGCGCAGCGAGGCTTCCTCCATGCGTTCGGCGAGGCGTTGCTGCACCTCGTCGTTGCGACCCTCGAGCACCTGCACCGCAGCATCGACATCGCGATCGTAATCGGCTTTCGAAATGAGTCCTACGCAAGGCGCCGAGCAGCGACCGATCTGGTGCTGCAGACAAGGCCGGCTGCGATGCGCGAAAAAACTGTCGCGACAATTGCGCAGCCGAAAGACCTTTTGCAGATAGTGCAGCGATTCGCTCACCGCGCCGGCGTTCGGATAGGGACCAAAGTATCGACCCGGCAGATTGCGCGCGCCCCGATACACCGAGAGTCGCGGAAATTCATGATCTCCCGACAGCCACAACCACGGGAAACTCTTGTCGTCGCGCAACACGACGTTGTACTTCGGGTGCAGCGCCTTGATGAGGTTGTGTTCGAGCAGCAGCGCCTCGGTCTCCGAGCGCGTCACCGTCACTTCCATCGAGGCGATCTGCGCGACCAGCGCCTGCACCTTGGGAATCACATTCGAAGGCAGGAAGTAGCTGCCCACACGATCGCGCAGACTCTTCGCCTTGCCGACGTAGAGCAGCGCCCCGGCAGCGTCGAACATGCGATACACGCCGGGGCGACGCGGCAGACTGGCGACGAAGCTGCGCGAGTCGAAACTGCTCACGACACCGCGAGGGCCCGTGCGCGCGCCAGCACCGCCGTGAACATTGGCGCGGTCAAACGCCGTGTCTGCGTGTTGTAGCGGCTGCAATGGTACGAGTCGATCAACCAGCGCCCATCGCCGAGCTGATGCTCGGCCGCATGCGCAAAGCGAACGGCACTGCGCGTCTCGCCGAGTGCATCAAGGATCGCATCGTGGGCGATTCGTCCGAGCGCCACCACCACCTTGAGTCGCGTGAAGGCCGCCAACTCGGCTCGCAGGAAGCCATTGCAGTTGCGCGACTCCGCGGGCGTCGGCTTGTTTTCCGGTGGCAGACACTTCACCGCATTGGTGATACGCACGCCGGAGAGTCGCAATGCGTCGTCCCGCGATATCGATTCGGCCTGTGATGCCGCGCCGATGGCGTGCAGCGTCTCGTAGAGCAATATGCCCGCATGATCGCCCGTGAAGGGGCGCCCGGTGCGATTGGCCCCGTGCATGCCGGGCGCAAGTCCGACGATCAGCCAGCGCGGGTCATCATCGCCAAAGGCCGGCACGGGCGCCGCAAAATAACCGGGATAGCGACGCGCCGACTCCTCACGGAACTCGGCGAGCCGCGGACAGCGGCGACAAACAGGATCGAACAGCAATTCTTTGACTGCGGTGGTCACGTCCTCAATCGTCCATGTGACGAATGATCGCCTCGCCGAATCCCGAGCAACTCATGAGCTTGGCGCCCGGGATGAGCTGCTGCATCGCCTCTTCGACATTGCGCCGCGCCGCAAGCTCGCGCTTGCTCGCACGGATGGCCTCGCGCAAGCGCGCCAGATCATAGGTCAGCTCCTTGGCGGCGATGGTGTTGGCCACACCCTTCAGGATGAGATCGGCGGCCTCGGTCCATTTGAGGTAGCGCAGCATCATCTCCGCCGAGAGGATGATGGAGCCTGGATTGACTCGATCCTTGCCGGCAAAACCCGGTGCCGTACCGTGCGTGGCTTCGAACACGGCCAGACCGTGGCCTATGTTGCCGCCGGGCGCGATGCCAATGCCACCGACCTGCGCCGCGAGTGCATCGGAGATGTAATCGCCATTGAGATTGAGCGTGGCGATGACGTCGTACTCCTCCGGACGCAGCAGCACCTGCTGCAGGAAGTTGTCGGCAATCACATCCTTGATCACGATGTCCTTGCCGGTGATCGGGTTGCGGAAACTCATCCACGGACCGCCATTGAGCGGCGTGGCACCGAACTCATCCGCGGCGAGCTGATAGCCCCAGTTGCGGAAGGCACCTTCGGTGTATTTCATGATGTTGCCCTTGTGCACCAGGGTCACCGAGACGCGATCGTTGTCCACCGCATATTGGATCGCCATGCGAATGAGGCGCTGACTGCCCTCTTTGGAGACCGGCTTGATGCCGATCCCCGAACTCGAGGGAAAGCGGATGCCATGCGCCTTCAGTTCGCTTTGCAGGAAATGGATCAGGCGCTGCACTTCGCTCGAACCGGCGGGATATTCGATGCCGGCGTAAATATCTTCGGTGTTCTCGCGAAACACCACCATATCGGTGAGCGAGGCATCTTGCATCGGCGTCGCCACACCGGGGAAATAACGGATCGGTCGCACACAGGCATAGAGATCGAGCGTCTGGCGCATGACCACGTTCAGCGAACGAATGCCGCCGCCCACCGGTGTGCCGAGAGGCCCCTTGATAGAGACCACGAACTCGCGCAGCGCGTGCAGCGACTCATCCGGAAACCACGTTCCGCAAAGGCGGTTGGCCTTCTCGCCGGCGGGGATTTCCATCCAGCGGATACGACGTCGGTCGCCGTAGGCCTTGGCCACTGCCGCATCGACCACGCGACACATCACCGGCGTGATGTCGATACCGATGCCGTCACCCTCGATGAAGGGAATGACGGGACGATCCGGCACTTCAAGACTGCCGTCCGCGTTGACTGTGATCCGCGCACCGTCCGTCGGGATCTGGATGAAATCGTACTGCATGGAAAATCCGCGACTCCGTTCAACAGAGCCGCGGATTTTACCCGAGTGGTACGCTCCGCCGGGGCCCGATCATCCGACGGCGAACTGCGCCTCTTCGGTCGATCCCTTCATCGCCGTGACCGACGACTGACCACCGGTGACCGTCTGCGTGACGTCATCGAAGTAGCCCGCGCCGACTTCGCGCTGGTGCTTGGTGGCGGTATAGCCGTCTTTCTCCGCACCGAACTCGGCCTGCTGCAGGGCGACGTACGCACTCATCTGCGACTCGCGATATCCCTTGGCCAAGGTGAACATCGAATAGTTGAGGGCGTGGAATCCCGCGAGCGTGATGAATTGGAACTTGTAGCCCATGGCGCCGAGTTCGCGCTGGAACTTGGCGATGGTCGCGTCGTCGAGCTTTTTCTTCCAGTTGAAGGATGGCGAGCAGTTGTAGGCGAGCAGCTTGCCCGGGAATTGCCGATGGATCGCTTCGGCGAAGTGCTTGGCCTCCTCAAGATCGGGCGTGCCTGTCTCGCACCAGAGCAGATCCGCATAAGGCGCGTACGCGAGACCGCGCGCGATCGCCTGCTCGAGCCCTGCCTTGACATGGAAGAAGCCCTCCGAGGTGCGACCCTTCGAGTCATCGATGAACGACCGATCACGCTCATCGACATCGGCGGTGAGCAAGTTGGCGCTCTCGGCATCGGTGCGCGCCACCAGGATCGTCGGCACATCGCAGACGTCGGCTGCAAGCCGCGCTGCCACGAGCTTGTTCACCGCCTCCTGCGTCGGCACCAGCACCTTGCCGCCCATATGCCCGCATTTCTTTGCCGAGGACAACTGATCCTCGAAGTGCACGCCCGCCGCACCCGCCTCGATCATACCCTTCATGAGTTCGAACGCGTTCAGCACGCCGCCAAACCCCGCCTCGGCATCGGCGACGATCGGTTGCAACCAGTCGATGGAGTCGTTGCCCTCGGCGTGGTGCAACTGATCGGCGCGCAGCAGCGTATTGTTGATGCGACGCACCACCTGCGGCACGGAGTTCGCCGGGTAGAGCGACTGATCGGGATACATTTCACCGGCGAGATTGGCATCGCCCGCCACCTGCCAACCTGAGAGATAGATCGCCTTGAGACCCGCCCGCACTTGCTGCATCGCTTGATTGCCGGTGAGCGCGCCGAGCGCATTGACGAAGGGCATGGTCGCCATGTTGCGCCAAAGTTTTTCGGCGCCGAGTCGGGCCAGCGAGTGCTCGATGTGCACGGTGCCGCGCAAGCGCACTACATCCGCAGCCTCGTAGCCGCGACTCACGCCGCGCCAACGCGGGTTGTCCTGCCATTCACGGGTGAGTTGTTCGGCGGTCTTCAGTTGCATGGGCGAGTCCTCAAGAGTGGGGGTGGTTTATGTCGATCAGGAGAGCGCGCGATAGGCCGTCAGCGTCAAGAAATTCTCGAAACGCGAGTCGGTGGTGATCTGCTCCAGGAGTTGCGCTGCCGCATCGAAGCGTCCACCGACATAGGCCGAATCGCCGAGCCGGTCACGCAACCGGGTACATTCCTCGCGCAGCAGCGCGCGGAAGAGTTCGGCCGTGACCTTGCGGCCATCCTCAAGCACACCGCTCGGATGGCGAATCCACTGCCAGATCTGCGCCCGGGATATTTCCGCAGTCGCCGCATCCTCCATCAAATTGTTGATCGGTACGCAGCCGTTACCGCTCAGCCAGGCCGCCATGTACTGCAGCGAGACACTGACGTTGTCGCGCAGCCCTTCCTCGGTGATCAGCCCCTGCGGAATGCGCAGCAGATCCTGCGCCGTGACTTCGATATCCTCGCGCAACACATGCCGCTGATTGGGCGTCGGCATCAATCGATCGAAGACTTCGAGAGCAATGGGCACGAGCGCAGGGTGCGCGACCCAGGTACCGTCGTGCCCATCGCCCGCCTCGCGCTCCTTGTCGGCGCGCACCTTGCCGAGCGCGGCCTCGTTGGCCACGGGGTCGTTCTTGATGGGGATCTGCGCAGCCATGCCGCCCATGGCGAAGGCACCGCGACGGTGACAGGTTTTGATGCAAAGCAAAGAATAAGAGCGCATGAAATGCGTGGTCATCGTCACGAGCCGACGCTCGGGCAACAGGAAATCCGGCCGCTGTGCAAATTTTTTGATAAAGCTGAAAATGTAGTCCCAGCGACCGCAGTTGAGACCGACGATGTAGTCGCGCAATTCGAACAGGATCTCGTCCATCTCGAAGGCAGCAAGAATCGTCTCGATCAGCACGGTGCACTTGATCGTGCCCGGCGCGAGTCCGAGCCGTCGCTCGGCAAAATCGAATACCTCCGCCCAGAGACGCGCCTCGAGATGGCTCTCGAGTTTGGGCAGGTAGAAATAAGGCCCGGTACCACGCGCGGCGAGCTCGGCGTGGTTGTGAAAGAGATACAGACCGAAATCCACGAGCGCGCCCGGCAGCGGCTTGCTCCCCTGCAACAGGTGCTTCTCGTACAGATGCCAGCCGCGCGGCCGGACCATCAGCACCGCAGGTCGATCGACCAATCGATAGGCCTTGCCCTCGGGACTCGTGAAATCGATCTGTCGACGCACGGCATCGCGCAGATTCACCTGACCCAGAACCACGTTGTCCCAGGTCGGCGCCAGCGAGTCCTCGCAGTCGGCCATGAAGACCCGCGCTCCGGAGTTGAGCGCGTTGATGACCATCTTGCGCTCCGTGGGCCCGGTGATCTCGACGCGCCGATCAAGCAGGTCGACGGGGATCGGCGCGACTTTCCAGTCGCCCGTGCGAACCGCTGCGGTGTGCGGCAGGAATCCGGGCAGCTCGCCCTGATCGAGTCGCTGCTGGCGCTGCTCGCGAGCGAGCAGCAAGCGCTCGACCCGCGGCGCAAAACGATCACCTAACTCGGCTAGAAAGCCGAGCGCCTCCGGCGTAAGCACGCTTAGGTGCTCGGCGCGCACAGGCGTACCCGTGGCGATACTGAGTTCCGTCATCGATCCTCTCCGGAGGCGGCGCCGTCCCTGGCGCGACGGATTGAACTTTACGCTTGGCGATGAGAGGATTTACACATTAAAAATTTCACACTGTGAATTTCACGGACGGATCAGAACGGTCCACCGGCGGAGGTCGTGATGGGCGGACTGCTGCGCCAAGGACATTTTCTCGGTTCCAAGTTGCGCACCCTGCGCAAACGCAACGGCCTGACCCTTGAGGAGTTATCCACCCGCTGCGTCGAGATCGATGCGGCGCATGCGCCGTCGGTGTCCTACCTCAGCATGGTGGAGACCGGCAAACGCATGCCTTCCGCCGACATGCTGGACGTACTGGCCTCGGTGTTCGGCAAGGACGCCGCCTGGTTTCTCGATCGAACCGAGGCCGTGCGTCCGGACACGGGACGCACCGTTCGCGGCAGTGCAGCGGAGCCAATGCCGCTAGAGCCGGCCTTCCTGTTTTCCAAAGATTTGCTGCAACTCGCCCTGCCCGAACTGCTTGCACAAACCGGCACCAGCGGCCGACAGTTTGCCCGTTTACTGGTTCGCGTTTGGCAGGAGACACGCCAAAACGAATTTCCGGACATCGAACGCGCGGCCGAGTCGGTGGGCCGGCGGCGCATGCCGCTCACGCTGGATGACGTCCTGCGTATCGTCAAGGAGACAGGGCTTGCGATCCGCTGGGTTGACGAACAGCGACGCGACGGCCACGAGCCCGTGCTGCGCGCGCGGTTCGAGGCCCCCGGGACGATTCTCATCAATCGCGCCCTGCGTGCCCACGAGGCGCGACTCAAGTACACCCTCGCCTTTTTCATCGGCCATCGCATCCTGCACAACGGCGATGGCGTCGTACCACCGCACAGCGCAGCAGGCGCTTTCGAGGATCACGGTGTGCAGGACATCGCACCCGGGCCAACCGTGGGCGGCATGGCGCCGCGCGACGTCTTGCTCGCCTGGCGCGATTTCGAATGTAGTGCCTTCGCCGGCGCGCTGCTCTGCCCCAAACAGCCGTTCCGTCAATTTCTCGTGCGCGAGCGACACGAACTGGCGGCAGTCGACAAACTCGGCGTCACCGAAGCGGTGATGATGCGGCGGATGACCAGCGTCTCGCCCTACCGGCACTGGCATTTCTTTGATGGCTACTCGCCCGGATTCCTGCGCGCCGTCTATCGGGGCAACGGCATCCCGCTCCCCTGGGGCAACATGAGTCTCGTGCCCGATCCCTGCCCAAATTGGGCGGTATTCCGGCTGCTTCGCGATACGCCGGAGTCGCGGGCGGCCACCACCCGCCCCGTCTCGCAGTTATCGGTGATGCGCGATGGCGGCACATCTCGACTCTATTGCTGCCACTCGCTGCGCACGCGCGATGCGGCGGGTGTGTCGCACGTACTCTCGGTCGGCATCGATCTCGCCCCGGCACTCGAGGCCCAGGGTTTCGATGCGGCCACGCTGATTGCCACGATCGATGCGAGTTGTCATCGCGGCGGGGGGACGGGCGCGATTCCCGCCGCCGCACGCGCCGCCATCGGCACCGTGAGCCACGTGCTCAACATCGCGTGGATTGCCCGCGCACTCGACGCGAACGCGAGCATCATCTGCCCCCGCAGCAGCAGCTGTCCGCGCAGCAACCCCTGTGCCGATCAGCCCGCGCCGCGGCGCGGCGCGCGATTGCGCTCGGCGAGCAGCAGCGCGAGCTCCAGCGACTGCTCGTAGTTGAGTCGCGGATCGACGGTCGAGCGGTAGGCGCGTTGCAGATCGACATCGGCGAGCCCACGGGCACCGCCCGTGCACTCGGTGACATCCTCGCCCGTCAACTCGACATGCACTCCGCCAAGCTGCGAACCCAAAGATTTGTGGATGCTCGTGGCGAGCTCGAGCTCGCGCAAGATGTTCTCGAAGCGACGCGTCTTCAGACCGCTCTGGCTGCTCTCGGTGTTGCCGTGCATGGGGTCGCAAATCCACAGCACCGAATGCCCGGTCGCCCTGACGGCCTGAATCGCCCTGGGCAACGATGACTCGATGTCCTTGGCGCCGTAGCGATGGATCAGCACCAGCTTGCCCGGGATGTTCTGCGGATTGAGCGTGGTGACGAGCCGCTGCAACCAAGCCGCATCCATGGCGGAGCCGATCTTCACGCCCACCGGGTTGGCGATGCCGCGGCAATACTCCACGTGCGCGCCGTCGATCTGCGCCGTCCGCATGCCGATCCATGGCATGTGCGTCGACAAGTTGTACCAGCGGTTTTGACGCGGGATGAACCTCGTCTGCGCCTGCTCGTAGTGCAGCACGAGCGCTTCATGGCTCGCATAGAACTCGGCGCGCAAGGCGTGATGGACTTCCTTGGCGCTGATCGTTTCAAAGAACTCGAGGCCATCGGCGACCGAAGCCACGATGCGCTCGTACTCGACCTTGAAGGGCGAGTGGCCGACGAAGCCGAGATCCCAATATTCGGGGTGATGCAGATCGGCAAAGCCGCCATCGATCAGCGCACGGATGAAATTGATGGTGAGCGCCGCGCGCTCGTAGCCGCGCAGCAGCAGCTGCGGATCGGGCTCGCGCGCTTCGGCCGTGAACTCGGCACGATTGACGATGTCGCCGCGGTAGGACGGCAGCGTGATGCCATCGCGAGTTTCGGTGTCAGCGGAGCGCGGCTTGGCATATTGACCGGCCATGCGGCCGACGCGAATCACCGGCTTCTTGAGACCGTGCGTCAGCACGAGACTCATCTGCAGCAGGATCTTCAGGCGCTTGGCGATCTTGTCCGATTCGCAGTCATCAAAACTTTCGGCGCAATCACCACCCTGCAAAAGAAAACGCTCGCCGCGTTGGGCGGACGCGAGTTCCTCGCGCAGCCGCTCGACCTCCCAGGAAACCACGATCGGCGGCAGACGCGAGAGGCGCGCGACCGCCTCGGCGAGCGCAGCCGGGTCACGATAGGTGGGTTGCTGCTGCGCGGGACGGGTCTGCCAACTAGTGGGGTTCCAGGACTGGTGCTCGGGGGTCTTCATGATTCCTGCATTCTAGCGCGGCAACGCTAGCGCGGCGCTCGCTCTGCGGCCTTCGCCCCCTGCCAAAGGCGCTCCCAGGCCTCTGCATCGAGGCTCTGCAGCGGGGTACCGGCCGCGGTTGCCGTCTGCTCCATGTGGGCGAAACGTCGCTCGAACTTGGCATTTGTCCCGCGCAGCGCGGCCTCTGGATCGAGCTTGAGGTGGCGCGCCCAATTGGCGATCACGAACAAGAGATCGCCGAGTTCATCATGTTGGCGAGCAGACCCCTCCTCGTTGGCCAAGGTGGCCTCGAACTCGCCGAGTTCCTCATCGAGCTTAGCCCGCATTCCCGAGGCATCGGGCCAGTCGAATCGCACGCGCGCCGCACGCTTGCCGAGCTTGACGGCACGAGTCAACGCGGGCAATGCGCGTGCGACCCCGTCGAGCGTGCCCTGCTCGCCGACCGACCGCCGTTCATTTTCCTTGAAGGTCTCCCAGGCCTGCGTTTGCTCGGCAGCCGAGAGCTCCGCCGGCGCAGCAAACACATGCGGGTGACGCCGCACCAGCTTGTCGCTGATCCCACGCGCGACATCGTCAAAGGCGAACAAGCCGCGCTCCTCGGCAATGCGCGCGAGAAACACCACCTGAAAGAGCAGATCGCCGAGTTCGTCGCGGATCCGCAGCGGATCACCCGCTGCGATCGCCTCGGCGAGTTCGTGCGCTTCTTCCAGTGTATGCGGCACGATGCTCTCGAAGGTTTGCTCACGATCCCAGGCGCAGCCGCTTTGCGGATCACGCAGCGCGCGCATGATGCCGAGCAATCTTTGCAACGAATCGCTCACGGAGGGATCCTCTTCATGTCCGGGCTTCATGATCTGGAGGGCGACAATTCGCCGCGCAGCATGCGATACAGCGTCATCAGCATCCCCGCAGTGGCCCCCCAGATGTTGTGCGGTCCGTAGGGAAAATCGGTGAACGGAATATCCTCGCCCTCGAAGTGGCGCACCCGTCGCACGTGGTTGCGCGCATCGAGCACGAAGCTGAGCGGCACCTCGAAGACCTCATCGACCTCGGTCTCATCGACGGTCAAGCGGCACGCCGCAGCAACAAGCCCCACCACGGGCGTGATGCGAAAACCAGAGATCACGAGGTGATCGGGCAAGTAGCCGAGTATCTCGACATTCGAGCGCGCGAGCCCGATTTCTTCCTCGGTCTCGCGCAGTGCAGCACTCAGCGGATCGGCATCGGTGTGCTCGATACGCCCCCCCGGAAAACTGATCTGCCCCGCGTGGTTCTTCAGATTCGAAGCTCGTCGCGTCAGCAAGATGGCGAGGCCGTCGGCACGATCGATCAGTGGCACCAGCACCGCCGCCGGCACCGGATTCTCGGGGAAAAACTGGCGCAAGCGCGCACGGCGCTCCGGGCTCACCTCGCCGTGCC
>JBILGD010000140.1:0-5964 GCA_044351225.1 Steroidobacteraceae bacterium | reverse complement strand
CAACCGAGACTTTTCCGTGGACGGCCACCACGGCGTTCGCGCTTGCCTTGCCGCCGCAGGGTCTGCGTATCGTCGATCAATACCTTGCAATCTGGCAGGCGCGAAACGTCCGCGAACTGCAGGCGGTGCTGGCGCGTCATCAGGCTACGGGGTTCAACACGACTGCAGCGGATTCAACGGGCGAGAGTTTCTTTGGTGACATGGGGATGATCCCACACGTCACCAGCGCCCACGCCGAACGCTGCAGTCGCTCGCCGCTCGCGCACGCGCAGTGGAGCAAGCAGCGCATCGCCGTGCTCGATGGGTCTCGCAGCGAGTGCGCTTGGGGGCGTGATCCCGACTCGACGGCACCCGGGATCTTCGGCGCGGCCGCAGCACCGCAGATTTTTCGCGAAGACTTCGTCTCGCAGAGCAACGACAGTCATTGGCTGACGAATCCCGCAGCGCCGCTGGTCGGGTATTCACCGATGTACGGCGATGAGCGCACACCGCGCAGCCTGCGCACGCGACTCGGCCTCGACATCATCGCCAAGCGCCTGCGCGGCGAGGATGGGCTGCCGGGTCGCGGCTTCAACCTCGACACCCTGCAGGCAGCGCTCTACAACAACCGTCACTTGGGTGCCGAAATCGCTCGCGACGATCTCGTGACGCTCTGTCGGCAGGTATCCCGCGGAAAGCCCTGCGATTCACTCTCGAGCTGGGACATGAAGGTCAATCTCGAAAGTCGCGGCGCGCATATTTTTCATTTATTTGCCGAGGCGGGCGGTCTGAAGTTCGACAACGAATTCGATGCCGACAAACCCTTGCTCTGGCCACGCCGACTCGACACCGGGAATTCATTGGTGAGCGAGGCGCTCGCCAAAGCGATCGCTCGGCTTGATGAATGGCAACTGCCTGCCAATGCGCGCTGGGGGGAGGTTCATGCCGAAACGCGCGGTGCGGAGCGTATCCCCATCCACGGCGGCTCCGGCACGGAAGGCGTGTTCAACGTCATTCAGGCGGAAAGCCCGCAGCCTGCGCTCGGCTGGACGAGCATCCGCACCGGCGCAAGTTTCGTGATGGCGGTGGAGTTCACCGACCAGGGTCCGCGCAGCGGCGGCCTGCTGACATATTCGCAATCAACCAACGTCGAATCAGCGCACCACTCCGATCAAACTCGCGCCTACTCGCAGAAGATCTGGGACGATTTACTGTTTTCGCCGCAGGCGGTTCGACGCGCTACGCAGTCGAAAAAACAGTTACGCGAATGACGATGATGGATTGCGCCCGAGCCTCTGCGTAACGCTGGGTTGACACTCCCACACATTCGGCGGCGATTTTCCTTGAATGTCCTCTCGGTGAGGTCCACTCTCGACTCATAGAGGGGGGTTCTCGGGGCGAGTCGATGATCTGCGCACGCCGGATACTTCCGGCGTGACGCAGATCGTCGCCGTCACCGCGCAGCCTGCAGTTCTCGCAGCAGCGTCTCAGCGAGCACTGACGGGTAATACTCCAATCGTCCCTTGCGCGCCTGCTCAACGAACGCGATCAGTTCAGCGCGATCCTGATTCACTGCGCAACCCTTGAAGCGACCGTTCAGCACGAAGGCCGGATAGCCGAGTTGCCCCGCGAGACGTCCCCAGATGCCCGACTCGCGAATCAGTTCGCCTGCGCGACAGGCATCTTTACGCGCTTCGTATGCGCCAGAAAGATAAAGATATCCGGTGACGAACAGTGCCTGCGGGTAGTTGGTGGCCGCGGCCCGCTCGATGTGCGGCACGGCCTCGCCCACCTTGCCGGCGTAGGTCAGCACACGCGCGAGCTGATACGAGACGCGTGGATTCTTCGGATCTTTGACGAGCTCTGCCTGACAGGCGGCGATGGCCGCTTCATTTTTGACATCCCGCGTTGCCACACCCGGCCCGACTCGAAACGGATCGTCCGGATGCCCTGCCAACCGGTCGCACTCGGTAACGATCTGGGAATAGGGCGTCGGGTCCCACTGCTTGAACTCGAGCGCATTGGCCACCGGCAGACAAGCTGTTGCCACGGCGCACCACCAAAGATTTCGCTGTTTTTTCATGATCATCATCCTCCAAGCTGAGACTTCGCCGCAGGGTAAATGAGTGGGGAGTCTGGTCCGATCGGCAGGCCGAAGGTCAGCCACAAGGCGAAGACCATGGACCAACCGATGAGAAAGGTCACCGAGTAAGGCAGCATCACGGCGACGATCGTGCCAAGGCCCGTACGCGGTTCATATTTCTGGAAGAACGCGATGATCAGCGCAAAGTAACTCATCATGGGCGAGATGATGTTGGTGACGCTGTCACCGACTCTATAGGCGGTTTGCGTGAGCTCCGGGGAGTATCCGAGCAGCATGAACATCGGTACGAACACCGGGGCCATCAACGCCCATTTCGCTGATGCCGAGCCCATCAATAAATTGATCGAGGCCGTCAGCAGAATGAACGACGCGAAGAGCGGGATCGCCGGCAAGCCCAGCGTCTTCAAGGCCTCGGCGCCGTTGACCGCAAAGATCAGTCCGAGCTGTGTCCAGTTGAAGAACGCCACGAACTGTGCCGCAAAGAAAACCAGCACGAGATAGCCACCGAGGGTTGCCATGCTCGCGCTCATGCCCTTGATGACATCGCTGTCGTTGCGGATCGTGCCCGCGCCGATGCCGTAGGCAAGCCCGCTGATCACCCCAAAAAGAAAGATGATCGCTACGACGCCCGAGAGCAGCGGCGAATTGAGCAGATCGCCATTCGCAGGGTTGCGCAGAAAGCCCGCGCCAGGCAGTACACCCGCCGGCAACATCGCGAGCACCAGCAAGAGTGTCAGCCCCAAGGTCGCCCAGCCCGCGTAACGCAACCCCCGTCGCTCCTCGACGGAGAGCGGCTGCGCAAACGATCCCTCATCGATCTCGCCGATCGGCCGGTCATCCGGGAATCGGGGTGCCGTGAAACGCTCGGCGACGAACCAGCCAAGCAGCGTGATCAATGGGGTGGACGCGGCCATGAAGTACCAATTGGCCACAGCGCTCACGGTATAGCCGGGCTCGACGATTCGCGCGGCCTCTTGCGAGAGGCCCGAGAGCAGGGGATCGATGGTGCCGATCAGCAGATTTGCCGAGTAGCCGCCGGACACGCCAGCGAACGCCGCTGCCATGCCGACGATCGGATGACGCCCCGCCGACTTGAAAATGAGACCCGCGAGTGGAATCAGCAGTACATAGCCGATCTCGCTTGCCATGTTGGACATGACACCCGCAAAAACGACGATCGGCGTGAGCAAGCGTCGCGGCGACGCCAGCACGAGCTTGCGCAATGCAGCGCCGATCAACCCCGAATTCTCGGCGACACCAATACCGATCAGCGCCACGAGCACCGTGCCAAGCGGTGCGAAACTCGTGAAGTTGCTCACCAGGTTGGTGAGGATTCGGTGCAAGCCCTCGAGACTGAGCAGATTGACGGCCGTGACCGTGGCGCCGGTGGTCGGGTGCTGCACCGACAGGCCTGCCAGCGAAGCGAACCACGAGGCGACGATGACGATCAGTGCGAGTAACGCGAACAACGTCGCCGGATGAGGCAGGGCGTTGCCACCGCGCTCGACGGCGTCAAGAAAGCGATCCAAGGCAGTTTTTTGGGTCATCGACGGATTTGAAACGAAACCGCTCGACCGATCAATGGGCGTCGGGTGGCGTCTGGCGCGCTGCCATCGCGGCGCCGCGCAAGGCTGCGCCATCGTCCATCACCAGTTTGAGCGGGATCTGCGAAATCCACGGGGACATCCGCTCCTTGGCGTCGAATCGGTCGAACAATTGGCTTGAGGTCAAAAGCGGTCGCAGCCGCGGCAGAATGCCGCCGCCGAGGTAGACACCACCGCGTGCGGCATATAGCAGGGCGCAATCGCCGGCAAAACTGCCGAGCATAGCGAGGAAACGCATGACCGCTTCGCGCGCAATCGCGTTGTCGCCACTCAACGCATCGCGGCTGATGTTGGCCGCGGTGACCGCACGCAACAGCGAGGCGCCCGAACGTGCGAGCAGAAAGGCATGGATAGCGACCAGTCCATCGCCACAGATCAAGCGCTCAACGGTCACGCGCGCGTGCTTGCGGCGCATGTAGCTCAATAGATCACTCTCGAAATCATCGAGCGGCGCAAACGCCACGTGCCCACCCTCGCCCGGCAGCGGTTTCCAGCGAATGGCGCCCGTAGGATCGAGCGGCACGATCCCGGCGACACCGAGTCCGGTCCCCGGACCTAGCACCAGCTTCGGCGCACCCGTGATCTCGACGCCTTCGCGCAATAGAGCGCAGTCTGTATCACCCATCTCGGGCACACGCAGTGCAAGCGCTTCGAAATCATTGATCACTGTCAGATGGGTCAGTCCGAGGTCGCCCGCAAGCTGACGACGCGAAAATCGCCAAGGTGAATTGGTGAACTCAATCTCGTCACCACCGATCGGCGCCGCCACGGCAAAACTGGCACCGTTGAGCGCTGCGGTCTCGACACCCGCTTTCGCCAGAAACGCGCGTACTGCGTCACCGAATTGCAGGTAATCCGCGGCCGCGAGCGTCGCGCGGGCCTCGAGCGCACCACCCCCGCGCTCGCAATCACCATGACCATACAGCGCGAAACGCGCGTTCGTCCCGCCGATATCGCCGACGAGTATCCTCGCGGCTCGTGGATGCTGCGCCTCAGTCACGATGCGCCGATCAAAATGCGTTGATCCCCGTCAACTCGCGACCGACCGAGAGCTGATGGATGGTCTCGGTGCCCTCGTAGGTAATCACGCTCTCGAGATTCAGCGCATGCCGGATGGGTACGTACTCGGCGCTGATGCCGAAGCCGCCCAGCATGTCGCGTGCATCGCGCGCAACCTCGATGGCCGCGCGGCAGTTCTGCCACTTGACCATCGACACTTGCGAAGGCGCCATGCGGCCCGCCGCCTTGAGGCGCGCGAGTTGCAGGGACATCAGTTGTGATTGGGTGATCCGGCGCGACATCTCGGCGAGGCGAATCTGGATCGCCTGGTTGGCCGCCAATGGCCGGCCAAAGATTTGTCTGTCCTTGACATACCGCAGTGCCTCATCAAAGCAGGCGCGCGCCGCGCCGATCACGCCGAAGGTGATGCCAAAGCGCGCCTGCGTGAGACAAGTGAGCGGGGCCTTGAGGCCGACCGTCGAGCCCGGCAAAAGATTTTCCTCGGGAATGCGCACGTCATCAAAGAAAAGCGCACCTGTCGCCGAGGCCCGCAGACTGAATTTGCGTTCGATCTCGGGCGTGCTGAGGCCCGGCATCCCGCGCTCGACGATGAAGCCACGAACCCCTTCGTCGGTCATCGCCCAGACAACCGCGAGATCGGCGATCGGCGCATTGGTGATCCACATCTTCGAGCCGTTGAGGATCCAGTCGCCGCCGCTGCGCCGCGCATGGGTGCGCATGTTGCCGGGGTCCGAACCACCATGCGGCTCGGTAAGACCGAAACAACCGATCAGCTCGCCTTTGGCCATTGCCGGCAAGAAACGCTGCCGTTGTGCCTCGCTGCCATACGCGTGAATCGGGAACATGCAGAGCGAGGACTGCACCGAGACGAAACTGCGGATCCCCGAGTCGCCGCGCTCGAGTTCCTCGCAGATGAGGCCATAGGCGAGCGGGCCGAGACCGGCGCAGCCATAGCCCTGCAGGGAACTGCCTAGCAGGCCGAGCGAGGCGAGCTCGGGCACGAGCTCGGCCGGAAAAGTGTGGTTGTCGAAGTGCTCACGGATGACCGGCAGCACGCGTTCATCGACGAAGCGCGCCACCGAGTCGCGTACCAAACGTTCCTCTTCCGGCAAGTCCGGCAGGACAGACAAGAAATCCTGAGCATCAACCTCTGGCGCTGGCACGGTGTTCAACCTCTCGTAAACAAAGTCTTGCGGGTCGGTGAAGTGTAACCAACTGCGGTGTCTACGTCGGCCGTCCGCCCAATTCCTCGGCGAG
>JBILGD010000051.1:0-17755 GCA_044351225.1 Steroidobacteraceae bacterium | reverse complement strand
GATCTTTCAGCTGATCGACCGCGGTGCGCAGGGCTCCGGCATCGGCCCCTTCGACGGTGGTCGCGACCACCTTGAGTCCGCCGATGTCGATCGCGCCGGCGGCGAGGTCCGTGCCCTGACCCGAGGCGAGCTTGTCGCGCAGCGCGCGGGTCTCCTTCTCGAGCTGGCGGATGCGATCCAGTGCATCGCGCACCTTGGTCGCGACGTCATCGCGCGAGCCGCGCACCAGCGTCGCGAGCTCACGAACCAGCGAGTCGCTCGCTTCCACCTCGGCGAGCGCCCGCTCGCCCGTCACCGCCTCGATGCGACGCACGCCGGAGGCGACGCCGCTCTCGGCGAGGATCTTGAAGAGCCCGATGTCACCCGCACGCGTCACGTGGGTGCCACCACAGAGTTCCATCGAGACACCAATGCGCAGCACCCGCACCTTGCTCGTGTACTTTTCGCCAAACAGCGCCATCGCGCCCGCCGCCACCGCCGAGTCGTAGTCCATTTCGCGGGTTTCGGCCGCAGCATTGAGGCGGATTTGCTCGTTGACCCGCCGCTCGATGCGCTGCAACTCCTCGGCCGTGATCGCCTGAAAGTGCGAAAAGTCGAAGCGCAGCCGATCGGGCGCGACCAACGAGCCCTTCTGCTGGACGTGGGTGCCGAGTACCTCGCGCAGCGCCGCATGCAAAAGATGCGTCGCCGAGTGATTGAGCGCCGTCGCATTGCGCAGTCGAGTGTCTACCGTCGCCGCAAGCGTCATGCCCTCGCGAATCGTCGCACCGTCGGCCGCCACATGACCGATATGCGAGTGCGCGCCGGCCGTGCCCCGCTTTTGCGTGTCCTCGACGATGAAGCGAACACCGTCCGCGCCACGCAATTCGCCGGCATCGCCCACCTGACCGCCGGATTCGGCGTAGAACGGCGTTTGCTCGAGGATCACCTCGCCGCGCTCTCCGGGCTTCAATTCTTTGACCGATTGGCCGTCGCGCAGCAATGCGATCACCGTGGATTCGCCCGAGGTCCCCTCGTAACCGCAGAACGTCGTCGCCACATCGATCTGCGCCCCGGCACGCATATCGACGCCGAAACGGCTGGCCGCGCGCGCGCGCTCACGCTGGGCTTCCATGGCGGCCTCGAAGCCCGCGTTGTCGATGCCGATGCCGCGTTCACGCGCCACGTCGGCCGTGAGATCCGCCGGAAAACCGTAAGTGTCGTACAGACGAAACACCGTTTCGCCATCGAGCACCTTGCCCTTGAGGTTATCAAGCGCTGCGGTGAGCAGGCTCATGCCCATCGTCAGGGTTTCCGCAAAGCGCTCTTCTTCCTGCAACAACACCCGCCGCGCGTGATCCGCACCCGCACGCAGCTCGGGATAGGCCTCGCCCATCTGCGCCTCGAGCGCCGAGACGAGTTTGTGGAAAAACGCGCCGTTGATGCCGAGCTTGTGGCCATGCCGAATCGCGCGCCGGATGATGCGCCGCAGCACATAGCCCCGCCCCTCGTTCGAGGGCAGCACGCCATCGACGATCAGGAAGGTGCAGGCGCGAATGTGATCCGCGATCACACGCAGCGAGGGATTCGAAAGATCCTGCGTGCCGGCGAGATCAGCCGCCGCCTTGACGATGCCGCGGAAAAGATCGATGTCGTAATTATTGGTGATGCCCTGCATCACCGCCGAGAGCCGCTCGAGTCCCGCGCCGGTATCCACCGAGGGCTTCGGCAGCGGCGTGAGCGTGCCGTCGGCCGAACGCTCGTACTGCATGAAGACGAGGTTCCAGATCTCGACGTAGCGATCGCCGTCCTCATCGGGCGACCCCGGCGGGCCGCCGGCGATGTGCTCGCCGTGATCATAGAAAATCTCGCTGCAGGGTCCGCAAGGCCCGGTATCGCCCATGGCCCAGAAGTTGGACTTCTCGCCCATGCGGGTGAGTCGCTGCGGCGGGATACCGATTTCTTTGAGCCAGATATCCGCCGCTTCATCATCGTCCTTGTAGACGGTGATCCACAGGCGATTCGGATCGAGCTTGAGCACCCCGGTGACGAAGTCCCAGGCATAGCGGATGGCATCGCGCTTGAAGTAATCACCGAACGAGAAGTTGCCGAGCATCTCGAAGAAGGTGTGATGCCGCGCGGTGTAACCGACGTTCTCGAGATCGTTGTGCTTACCGCCTGCGCGCACGCAGCGCTGCGAGGTCGTCGCGCGCACGTAGTCGCGCTTGTCCTTGCCGAGGAACACGTCCTTGAACTGCACCATGCCAGCGTTGGTGAAGAGCAGCGTCGGGTCGTTCCCCGGCACGAGCGAGCTCGAGGCGATAACGGCGTGGCCGCGTGCCTCAAAGAAGTCGAGGAAGGCGCGCCGCACATCGGTGGCGCTCATGTAGGGCGATTTGCCCGGTTTAGTCGTTGTCATCGGCGGGATTTTCGATCGCATCGGGGTCCTGGCCCATTGCCAGCCGGATATGATCCGATGAAAAGCCCCGATACTGCAAAAATCTCGCTTGTTTGCCCTTTTCTGCCCAGCTCTTGGGCACTCTGGCGCCGAATTTGCGCACCCTGACCTCGCGACAGAGGGCGACGAAGTCGGGCCCTGCAGCCAAAGCCTCTTCGATGGGTTCGCCGCCAAAGCCAAGTTGACGCAGTTCTTGACGCAGCCGCGCCGGCCCCTGCCCCCGGCCCGTATGGGCGCGCACGAAGTTCTCGAGGAAACGACGGTCATCAAGCAGACGCTCGGCGCTCAGCGCCGCCAAGGCCTCATCGATAGCCTCGGACGCATATCCCTTGGCCGCGAGTTTGACGCGCAGCTCGTGTGAGCAGAAATCGCGGCGGCCGAGCAGCAGGAGAGCTGCCCGGCGCGCCGATTCAGCGTTGTTGGGGTGTTCGGTCAATCCTTCTCAGCCGCCTCAGCAGCACCGCCACGCGGCGTCTTGGCCACCAGCAGCTTGGCACGAACCTGATCTTCGATTTCGCGCGCGATCTTCGGGTTGTTCTTGAGGAACTCGCGCACGTTCTCCTTGCCCTGGCCGATACGCTCGCCCTTGTAGGAATACCAGGCACCCGCCTTGTCGATGATGTTTTGTGCGGCACCGAGTTCGATGATCTCGCCTTCGCGCGAGATGCCCTCGCCGTACATGATCTCGAACTCAGCCTCGCGGAACGGCGGCGCGACCTTGTTCTTGACGACCTTGACACGAGTCTGGTTGCCGACGACCTCTTCGCCGTTCTTGATGGCGCCGATGCGCCGGATGTCGAGACGCACCGAAGAGTAGAACTTGAGGGCGTTGCCACCGGTGGTGGTTTCGGGGTTGCCGAACATCACGCCGATCTTGAGACGGATCTGGTTGATGAAGATGACGATGGTGTTCGAGCGCTTGATGTTGCCGGTGAGTTTGCGCAGCGCTTGCGACATGAGTCGGGCGTGCAGACCCACCTGCAGCTCACCCATCTCGCCTTCGATTTCGGCCTTGGGGGTCAGCGCCGCCACCGAGTCGACGACCACGACATCGACCGCGCCGGAACGCACCAGCATGTCGGTGATCTCAAGGGCCTGCTCGCCGGTGTCCGGCTGCGAAACCAGCAGATCGTTGACGTTGACGCCGAGCTTTTCGGCATAGACGGGGTCGAGCGCGTGCTCGGCGTCGACGAAGGCGGCAGTACCGCCGTTGCGCTGGATTTCGGCGATGACCTCGAGCGTAAGGGTGGTCTTACCGGAAGACTCGGGCCCGTAGATCTCGACGACGCGACCCCGCGGCAGGCCACCGATACCGAGCGCAATGTCGAGTCCGAGCGAACCCGTCGACACGGCCTCGACGTCATAAGACGCCGAAGCGTCGCCCAAGCGCATGACCGAGCCCTTGCCGAATTGTTTTTCGATTTGGCCGAGGGCGGCGGAAAGAGCTTTTTTGCGGTTGTCGTCCATGAATCCCCCACTAAGGAAATAAGAGAAAGAAGCGGTCTGGAATGAACGAAATTATCCCACAGCGCGATCGCGCCGGAACGCTGAAAAATACGGTGAAAGTGTTTATTTCGCGCGCTGTTCACGCGACATACAGGTCGGCGTTTCAGGCACTACTGTATAAGCGGCGCAGTGCGAAGATCACCGCCTTGCTGCGCACCTGATCCCGATCGCCGCGAAATCGCTTGACCACGGTCTCGATGCTCGCGCCGCGCCCGCGACGCCGCGCGAATGCAAACCAGACCGTGCCGACCGGCTTACCCGGCACAGCCCCGCCCGGCCCGGCAATGCCACTGATCGCCGCTGCGAGATCGGCGCCGCTGCGCCGCTGCGCGGCGCGCGCAAGTTCGATGACCGTTTCGCGACTGACTGCGCCGTGCCGCTGCAAGGTGGATGCACGCACGCCGAGGTCGCGCTGCTTAGCTTCATTGCTGTAGCAGACCCAACCAGCGACGAACCATTTTGAGCTACCCGACAGATCGGTGAGGCATTTCGCAAGCCACCCGCCCGTGCAGGATTCTGCAGTCGCGACCGTAAGGCCTCGCGTGCGCAGCCGCTGCGCGAGGCGACGAATATCTTTTTCCATTTGGTTCGGGCCGCGCAGCGAGCCTCAGCCTGCAGCAGCAGGTTCGGCGGCCGGGCGCTCGATGCGCAAGGCGATCTGATTCGGGGTGACCTGCGTGTAGAACTCGATCGCGACCGCGGGCGCCTCAGCAGTTGGCATGGCAGCGGCCGGTGGAGTCTCCTGTGCGAGCAGCGAGGGGCTCGCGCCCGTGAGGATCAACGCAGAAGAGGCGGCGACGAGCAAACGGGTGATTTTCATGATGCGTCCCCGACGAAGATCGTTAGTTATTCTTGTCTTTTTAGCCTTTTGGGATACTGAGCGTCAACGGCGGTCTATCCCGTCAATTGGGTAGGCAGGTCCGTGGGCATCGGGGACAATTGACCGATGGTGCAGTCTTCCGAACACACCCCCGCGATGCAGCAATATCTGCGCTTGAAGGCGCAGCACCCCGATGAGTTACTCCTCTATCGAATGGGTGATTTCTATGAGCTCTTTTATGATGATGCCCGCAGGGCGGCACAGCTCCTCGATATCACCCTGACCGCCCGCGGTGCCTCTGCAGGCGCGCCGATCCCGATGGCCGGCGTGCCCTTTCACGCGCTCGACAATTACCTCGCCCGGCTCGTGCGCAAAGGCGAATCGGTGGCGATCTGCGAGCAAATCGGCGATCCATCCAAGTCGAAGGGTCCGGTGGAACGCGCGGTGGTACGCATCGTCACCCCAGGAACAGTAACCGATGCCGCTCTTCTCGAAGAACGGCGAGAAACCTTGATCGCCGCCTTGCTGCCGCTCGGTAGCGCAGGCGCAAACGACCCCTCGAGCTCGCTCGATAGCCGCTTCGGTCTCGCCTGGCTTGATCTTGGTGCCGGTCGTTTCTCGGTGCTTGAGGCGAGCGGTCTGCAAGTCATGGCGGCCGAGCTTGAGCGACTGCGTCCAGCGGAGTTGCTGGTCCCAGAACCCCTCGCGGCGGCGCTTGAGCGAGATATGCCGGCCGCCTTGCAGACCGTGCTCGCCGCGACGAAACCGCGCGCGCGACCGCCCTGGCATTTCGAGGAAGACACCGCGCTGCGTACGCTGACCCAGCAACTTGGCACTCTCGATCTTCGCGGCTTCGGGGTCGACAGCTTGCCGCTCGCCATTGGTGCCGCCGGCGCGCTGCTGCAATATGTACGCGATACGCAGCGCACCCAGCTCCCGCACCTGCAGGCACTTCGGGTCGAGGATCGAAGCGCGACGCTGCAAATTGATGCGGCCACGCGGCGCAATCTCGAGATCGACTCGAGCACCAGCGGTCGCGACGATGCCTCGCTCGTCGCGCTACTCGACACCACGGTCACCTCGATGGGCGCACGCGCATTGCGCCGTCTCGTCAACCGTCCGATCACTGATCACGAAGAATTGAATGCCCGCTACGGTGCGATTACCGAACTGCTCGAGAATGAGTCGTATCGCGCACTGCGCGAGGCCTTGCGACCCATCGGCGACATCGAACGTATTCTCGCTCGTGTGGCGCTGCGTTCAGCGCGGCCGCGCGATCTCACCGGGTTGCGCTTGTCGCTGGCCGCCATTCCGATCTTGCGTCGCACGCTGGCTGCGCTGCAGGCGTCGCGGCTGCACGAGTTGGCGAATGCCGTCTCCGCTCATGAGGACGAACTCGATCTGCTGACACAGGCGATCGCTGCCGAGCCGTCTGCACTACTGCGAGATGGCGAGGTGATCGCGAGCGGTTACGACACCGAGCTCGATGAATTGCGCCGAATCGCAACCGACACGGATGCCTACCTGCTCGAGCTCGAGGCCCGCGAGCGCGAGCGCACCGGTCTCGCGCAGCTCAAACTCGGTTACAACCGGGTGCAGGGCTTTTTCATCGAGATCTCGCGCAGTCAAGCCGACAAGGTGCCGCCCGACTACTTGCGTCGCCAGACCGTGAAGAATGCCGAGCGCTTCATCACCCCTGAGCTCAAGTCTTTCGAAGACAAGGTACTCGGTGCCCGCGAGAAATCTTTGGCTCGCGAGAAGGCTTTGTACGACGAGGTGCTGCAGCAACTCGCCGATCGACTCGCGCCGCTACAAGGGACCGCTGCGGCGATCGCCGATCTCGATGCGCTCGGCACGCTTGCCGAGCGTGCCGCGACGCTGCGTTGGTCAGCACCCGTTCTGACCCGTCAGCCCTCGCTGCGGATCACCGCGGGGCGCCACCCGGTGGTCGAGCGCTTTCTCTCGGAGCCCTTCGTCCCCAACGACATCAACCTCGACGCCGCCACGCGCATGCTGGTCATCACCGGCCCCAACATGGGCGGCAAAAGTACCTACATGCGGCAGGTCGCCCTCATCACGCTGCTGGCGCATATCGGCAGTTACGTGCCCGCTGAGGCTGCGGTAATCGGCCCTATCGATCGCATCTTCACCCGTATCGGCGCGGGCGATGATCTGGCGGGCGGACGCTCGACGTTCATGGTCGAAATGACCGAAGCGGCCAACATCCTGCATAACGCCACGCCGCGCAGCCTCGTCCTGATGGACGAAATTGGCCGCGGCACCAGCACCTTTGATGGACTCTCGCTCGCTTGGGCGACCGCGCGTCATCTGGCCGCCAAGGTGGGTGCATTCACCCTCTTTGCCACGCATTATTTTGAACTCACTGCGCTGGCCACCGAGCTACCCGGCGTGCTGAACGTGCATCTCGATGCGACAGAACATCGGCATGGCATCATCTTCATGCATGCCGTCAAACCGGGCCCCGCAAGCAAAAGTTACGGTCTTGCGGTGGCGAAACTGGCAGGGCTGCCACGCGAGGTCCTTGCCGAGGCACGACGCTATCTGACGACGCTCGAGTCACAGGCCACAAGGAGCACGCCTGGACCACAGGGTAATCTGCCACTTGATCCACCCGCCGACGCTGCGACGACTCCGCCAATCAATTCGGAGGCTCGCGATGAGCTCGACGCTGTGCGGACTGCACTTGCGGCGCTGGATCCGGATTCACTGACGCCGCGCGACGCCCTCGGCAAGCTGTACGAAATAAAAAAATTGCTCGCCGATTGAGCGAGTCGTCGCCGATCGAGCGGAGCCCGCGACATTGATGCCATTTTTCGCCGAATTGTCAGCATGCTGACAATTTGCGGAAAAGGCATCATCGCTTCATGGCCGAACACCAAACCGCCCCATTTCGCCGTCCCAAACGGCGCCGCTATACATTTGATGAGCGGGTCCAGCTCGTCGACAAACTGACGGATCACATGAAATCCTTCGATTGCCGGTTCACTCGGCTTCTCGGCAACCTGAATGCCGACTTCGGGGTGACCAGAGCACGACTCCGGATCCTCGACTGCGTGATCCGACATCCAGGCTGGAATATCAGTCGAATCGCCTACGATCTCGGTCTCACTCGGCAAACGGTCAGCCGCACCGTCCGCGCCATGCACGTCGCCGGACTACTCGATCTTCAGACAGGTAGCGATAGGCGTTCCCAGTACCCGCGGCTCACGATCATCGGCCGAGTCGTTGCGAAGATTCGACTCACCCAAGCACACGAGTGGTCGCACAGACTGCTTGCAGCAGTGGACACCACTGCAGTCAGTGCTGCCGGATGGTTTTTCGAGACGTTGCTGTTTCATCTTCCGGAACGACTCGATGTCTACGCCATCGACCCCGAGCGTCTCCCGAGTGGTATGCCGCCGAGTTTCGAGGAAGCCCGGCGACGTCGGCAACCGCAAATGCCTCGGCCCGTCCATCCGATCTTGGCCGACGGCGACGGTTGGCTCTGGGCCGATTGCCCGATTAAACGAGATCGCCCCGCGCGATTCCGCGCAGCGTGACTCAGCGGGACATCAGGTTGAGGTCGCAGCGGGCTGGCGGATGCGGATGTGCAATTCGCGTAATTGCTTCTCGGTGACCTCGGTCGGCGCGTCAGTCAGCGGACACGCCGCGGTCTGGGTCTTCGGAAAAGCGATGACGTCACGAATGCTCTCGGCGCCAGACATCAGCATGGCGAGCCGATCGAGACCGAAGGCGATACCGCCGTGCGGTGGTGCGCCGTACTTCAGCGCATCGAGCAGGAAGCCAAATTTACGACGCGCTTCCTCGGCCTCGATGCCGAGCAGGTCGAACACGGTTGACTGTAGGTCCTGGCGATAGATACGCACCGAACCGCCACCGATTTCCGAGCCGTTCAGCACCATGTCGTAAGCCTTGGCGAGCGCGTTACCGGGATCCGCTCGCAG
The DNA here is from genome assembly GCA_044351225.1 of Steroidobacteraceae bacterium. GTDB lineage: Bacteria > Pseudomonadota > Gammaproteobacteria > Steroidobacterales > Steroidobacteraceae > UBA964. The sequence continues at coordinate 9,027 of JBILGD010000051.1, read as the reverse complement.
CGCCTCGGCGTCGAGGTTCTTGGGCGAGGTGAATGGGTGGTGCATTGCCACCCAGCGCTTGTCCTCGGCGTCGTACTCGAACATCGGGAAGTCGACGACCCAGAGCGGCGCCCACTCGCCCTGCACGAGTCCGAGATCGTGGCCAATCTTGAGGCGCAGCGCACCCATCGAATCATTGACCACTTTGAGTGAATCAGCGCCAAAGAAAATGAGATCGTTATCGCGGGCGCCTGTGCGCTCGAGGATTCCGGCAAGGGCGGCATCGGAGAGGAACTTGATAATCGGCGACTGCAGTCCATCGCGACCCTTGACGATCTCGTTGACCTTGATGTAAGCGAGACCGCGCGCAGCGTAGCGGGCCACGTAGGCCGTATAGTCGTCGATCTCCTTGCGCGAGAGCTTGCCGGCGTCGGGTACTCGCAGCGCCGCCACGCGCCCGTTTGGATCCTTGGCGGGGCCAGCAAAAACTTTGAAGTCGCAATCGGCCACGAGATCGGCCACATCGACGAGCTCGAGCGGAATACGCAGATCGGGCTTGTCGCTCGCGTAGCGGCGCATGGCCTCGGCGTAGGTGATGCGCGGAAACGGATCGGGCAGCTGCACGTTGCCGACCGTAGAGAAAATGTGGCGGATCAGTCCCTCCATGATCGACATGATCTCGTCCTGCGAAAGGAACGAGGTCTCGATGTCGAGCTGCGTGAAGTCCGGCTGCCGATCAGCGCGCAAGTCTTCATCACGGAAGCAGCGCACGATCTGGTAGTAGCGATCGAAACCCGACACCATCAGCAGCTGCTTGAAGATCTGCGGCGACTGCGGCAAAGCAAAGAATTTGCCCGCATGGGTGCGCGACGGTACGAGGTAATCGCGCGCGCCCTCAGGTGTCGCCTTGGTGAGCATCGGCGTCTCGATGTCGACGAAGCCTGCGTCATCGAGGTAGTTGCGCATCGCGCGGGTGATCTGGTGACGCTGCCGCAAACGCTGACTCATGACGTCGCGACGCAGATCGAGATAGCGATATTTGAGGCGTACTTCTTCGGAGACGTTTTCGTCGAGCTGGAACGGCAGGGGCTCGGACCGATTCAGCAACTCGATACGGCGGGCGAGCATCTCGACCTTGCCCGAGGCGAGGTTCGCATTCGTCGTGCCCTCGGGACGCACGCGCACGAGGCCGGTGATGCTGACCACGAACTCATTACGCAACTTTTCGGCTTCGGCAAACACCTCCGCCGCATCCGGGTCGCAAACGACCTGCAAAAGACCATCCCGGTCGCGCAGGTCGACGAAAATGACGCCGCCGTGATCGCGACGTCGGTGGACCCAGCCGGCGACGGTGACCGTGCTGCCGATGAGGGATTCGTTGACCTGTCCGCAGTAATGTGAGCGCATAAGGGGCGGGGATGTTACAAACTCGGCGACACCACCGCCACCCCGAATGCGCGCGCTCGGCGAATCAGGCCGGAATAGACACCGGCGGGTCGGCCGAACGGATCAGCACATAGAGGCCGCCAAAACTGCCGACATTGATGCGGATCTGCTCATCGAGATAGATCACGTCCGAATGCATACGCGGCGGCGGCAGATCGAGCGCGAGCGCCTGATCCGCCTCTAAACCGAGGGCGGTCCGTAATTGCAGCTCGTCGACGTCGGCCGCGGCTTGCAGTTCGACCCGGTGGAACTCGACCACGAAGCGCTGCCGATTGGACTCATCGTCGCGATAGCGGCCGCGCACCACGATGCTGCCGCGCACCCCGCTCGGGGTGCTGAAGTCGGTGACGTTGTTGTACGCCCTGCCCTGGCGAGCGATCTCCTGACAAATGCGCTCGATACGCACCGGCGAGGCCGGGAAGGCGTTGAAGCTGTGCACCTTGAGCGTCGAGTCGTGCACTTTGGGTTTGCCGGCGGAATGGCGCGCACCGAAATGCGCAAACAGGGTCTCCCAACGACCCTCGACCCGATCCTCGGCATCCATGGGTTGGGGTATTGGCGAGAGTGGCTTGAGCGCCTCGACCAAGCGGCCGAGTTCGGCAAAGGCCTCTTCCGAAAACCCCGCCGGACCGTCGTGGGACTCGATGTGGGCGAGCAAGCGCTCCTTGGCGGTCATTTCACTGGCGTTCATGCGGACCGTAGATACCACGAACGATCGAGCTCAGTCACCTCGGCCGAAAAACGATCGCATTCCTGTCGCTTGATCGCGAGAAATATTTTGAGGAAGTCATCGCCCAGCGCGGCGGCGTCATTTGGCCTTGCGTGGCGTGCTTCGGTGCGCGGGTTTGGCCTTGGGTTTGGCCTTGGGTTTGGCTTTGGACTCGGACTTGGTGTCGGATTTGGTGTCCGCCTTGGCGTCAGCCTTCGTCTCTGCCTTGGGCGCCGCGGCGCTGTCCTCGGCCGCCGCCGATTTGGCCTCACCACCCTCCTTCGCGTCGGGCTTCTTCTCCTCGCCCTCGCCCGCGAGGTTGCGCTTGCGGTCCTGTTCGCCCTTGAAGTCGGTCTCGTACCAGCCGCTGCCCTTGAGGCGGAAAATCGGCGCGGAAACCAGTTTAACCAGCGCGCTCTTGCCGCACTCAGGACATTTGCGCAGCGGCTTGTCGCTGATTTTCTGCAGGACTTCGGTTAGCGCGCCACAGGCGCGGCATTCGTATTCATAAAACGGCATGGTGCGAAATTATACCGCCTTGCCGAAGCTCAACCGACCGTCCTCGCCAATACTGACTTTGATTCGGTCCCCAGCGGCGTAACGGCCCTGCAGCAGCTGCTGAGCGAGCGGGTTTTCGATTTGCTGCTGGATGGCACGCTTCAGCGGACGCGCGCCGTACACGGGATCGAAACCCGCCTCGCCCAGCAGGTCCCGCGCTCGATCATCAAGGACGAGGTCGAGCCCGCGCTCGATCAGCCGCTTGCGCAGCTGGCCAAGCTGGATGTCGACAATGGACCGGATCTGCTCGGTGCCGAGCGGATGGAACACGACGATGTCGTCGATGCGGTTGATGAATTCGGGACGGAAGTTCTGCTGCACGATCTCCATGACCGCGCTCTTCATGCGCACGTAGTTCTTCTCGCCCACGTGCTCCTGGATGACTTGCGAGCCGAGATTCGAGGTCATGATCACGACTGCGTTGCGAAAATCGACCGTGCGCCCCTGACCATCGGTCAAGCGCCCATCATCAAGCACCTGCAGCAACACGTTGAACACATCCGGATGCGCCTTCTCGACTTCGTCGAGCAGGATCACGGCGTAGGGACGACGACGCACGGCCTCCGTGAGATAGCCACCCTCCTCGTAGCCGACATAGCCCGGCGGCGCACCAATCAGACGTGCGACCGAATGCTTTTCCATGAACTCCGACATGTCGATGCGCACCATCGACTCTTCGGTGTCAAAGAGAAACTCGGCGAGCGCCTTGCAAAGCTCGGTCTTGCCGACACCGGTCGGCCCGAGGAACAGAAACGACCCGTTTGGGCGGCGCGGATCGGCAAGCCCGGCGCGTGAGCGTCGAATTGCATTGGCGACAATGCGTACCGCTTCTTCCTGACCGACCACGCGACGCGACAGCGCTTCTTCCATGCGCAGCAGTTTTTCTTTCTCGCCTTCGAGCATCTTGGAGACCGGGATGCCGGTCCACTTCGAAACCACCTCGGCGATTTCTTCGTCGGTAACCTTGTTGCGCACGAGTTGGGTGGCGCGACCCTCGGCGGCCTGCGCCTCGGCGAGTCGCTTCTCGAGTTCGGGAATGCGGCCGTATTGCAACTCCGCCATGCGCGTGAGATCGCTGCGGCGACGCGCCGTCTCGAGTTCGAGCTTCACTTTCTCGAGCTCTTCTTTGATGCCTGAAGCGCCCTGCAGCGAAGCCTTTTCGCTGCGCCAGACCTCTTCAAGGTCGGCATATTCACGCTCGAGTTGTGCAAGGTTCTCTTCGAGCGCAGCAAGACGCTTGCGCGTGGCTTCGTCTTTTTCTTTTTGCAGGGCCACCTGCTCGATCTTCAGCTGGATAATGCGTCGCTCGAGCTTGTCGAGCGCTTCGGGCTTGGAGTCGATCTCCATGCGAATGCGTGCTGCGGCTTCATCGATCAGGTCGATGGCCTTGTCGGGCAATTGCCGATCCGCGATGTAGCGATGCGACAGGGTTGCTGCGGCGACGATCGCCGGGTCGGTGATATCGACGCCGTGGTGCACCTCGTAGCGCTCCTGCAGTCCGCGCAGGATGGCGATCGTATCCTCGACCGAGGGCTCATCGACCAGCACTTTCTGGAACCGTCGCTCGAGCGCCGCGTCCTTTTCGATGTACTTGCGGTATTCATCGAGCGTCGTCGCGCCGACACAATGCAGCTCACCGCGCGCGAGCGCGGGCTTCAGCATGTTGCCCGCATCCATTGCGCCTTCGGCCTTGCCTGCACCGACCATAGTGTGCAGTTCGTCGATGAACAGGATGACCTGCCCTTCCTGTTTGGCCAAATCATTGAGCACGCCTTTCAGGCGCTCTTCGAATTCGCCGCGGAACTTGGCACCGGCGATCAGCGCACCCATGTCGAGTGCGAGGATGCGCTTGTTGCGCAGACTCTCGGGCACTTCGCCGTTGATGATGCGCAGCGCCAGGCCCTCGACGATCGCGGTCTTGCCGACACCCGGCTCGCCGATCAACACGGGGTTGTTCTTGGTGCGCCGCTGCAGCACCTGAATGGTGCGACGGATTTCATCGTCGCGACCGATCACCGGATCGAGCTTGCCCTCGCTCGCGCGCCGCGTGAGATCGACGGTGAATTTTTCGAGTGCCTGACGGCTCTCCTCGGCATTCGGATCCTGCACCTTCTCGCCGCCGCGAATCTCGTCGATGGCCTTGTCGAGGGCAGCCTTGGTGAACCCAGCGTCCTTGAGGAGTCGCGCGAGTAGCGCCTTGTCCTCGAAGGCGGCAAGCACGAACAGCTCGCTCGAGATGTACTGATCGCCGCGGGTCTGGGCGAGCTTGTCGGTGACGTTCAGCAATCGCTGCAAATCATTGGCGATATGGATATCGCCCGGCGTGCCCTCGACCTTGGGGAGTTTGTCGAGCGCGCCGGCGAGATCGGTGCGCAAACGCTGCAGGTTGCCGCCCGCCTTGACGAGCAACGGCTTGACCGTACCACCCTGTTGATCGATCAGTGCCAGCAACACATGTGCGGGCTCGATGATCTGGTGGTCGCGACCGAGGGCGAGCGACTGGGCATCGCCGAGCCCCTGCTTGAATCGTTCGGTGAGTTTGTCCTGACGCATTGCGCCGCTCCCGTATCAAAGCCTGTTGTGATGACTGCCTAAGTTAGGGCAGTACGCAGGCTTTCAAGGGTACGCTCAGTCGCTCAAAGTGAGGGACCGCTCGGTGTGCGGCGCCGCTCAGTGCAGCTGCGCTTCGGCGACCATCACGAGACTGACCCCCACGGCGATCCAGATCACCTGAAAAACCCCGGCGCGCAGGTCGGTGCGCTTGTGCAGACCGGGAATGAGGTCAGCGACGGCAACATAAAGCAGGCTCGCCGCCGCAACGGCCAGTGCGTAAGGCAGCAGCGCCATCGCCTCGCGAAACGCGAGCCAGCCGACCACGCCGCCAAGCACGGCGGTGAGGCTCGAGGCCACATTCCAGAGCAAGGCCTTGCGGCGGCTGAAGCCGCCATGCAGCAGTACGGCGAAGTTGCCGACTTCCTGCGGAATTTCGTGCGCCATGATGGCGAAGGTGGTGACGATGCCGAGATGCACGTCGGTCAGAAACGCCGCGGCGATGAGTACGCCGTCAATGAAATTGTGCAGACCATCACCCACCAGAATGAGCCAGCCCGAGGCATCACGGCGATGGTGCTCGTGGGTGTGCGCCGTCTCCACCGCCTCGGTGTGGCAGTGCCGCCAGAGGAGGAATTTTTCGAGCACGAAAAAGAGCGCAATACCGGCGAGCAGCGCCACACCGATCGAGTGAACCTTGAACGGTCCGGCACCCGATACCGCGTGGGGAATGAGCGCGAGCAGCGCGGTACCGAGCAGCGCACCGGTGGCGAAGCTGACCGAATGCGGCATGATCTGATTGCGCCGCTCTTCGGAAAGCAGCAGGAACACCCCGGCAATCAGCGCAGAGAGCACCCCACCCAAAGCGGTGAACAGCAGGATCGTCGGTAGTGTGGAGTCCATGTAGCGTTACATTCTAACACTGGTGCGTGCTGCTGCGGGCCGGTCTGCTGCGCCCTCGCCGCTTCACTCGCGCCAGATCAAGGCCGCCATGCGCCCGGTGCGCTGGTCACGTCTGTGCGAGAAAAACCGTACCGGATCCGCGGCCGTACACCAATGCCCGCCGGCGAGTTGCGTGATGCCCAAGCCCGCAAGACGGGCGCGCGCGAGCCGCGGCAGATCGCACTGCCAGCGCCCACGGGGATTCGGCACAAAGGCCGACTCCGCATCGGGCTGGGTGGCGAGGAAGGCGGCACGCACCTCCTCGCCGACTTCGAAGTGCGCCGGCCCGATGCAGGGTCCGAGCCAGGCGCTGAGGCGCTCGGGCGGCACCTGCATCGCCTTGACGGTCGCTTCGAGCACTCCGGCGGCAAGACCCCGCCAGCCTGCGTGCGCCGCGCCCAACACCCGACCATCGTCGCTGGCGAGGAGCACAGGCAGGCAGTCAGCCACCTGAATCGCGAGCACCGCCGCGGCGCCGCAGGTGACGGCGGCGTCCGCCTGCGGCCGCAGGCCCGGCTCGGGTCGCCCCATTCGGTCGAGATCGAAGACCGCATGGCCATGGACCTGATCGAGCCACACGGGCTCGGCGGGCAGCCGCAGCGCGTTGGCGAGGCGGCGACGATTTTCGGCCACCGCCGCTAGATCATCGCCAACATGCACGCCGAGGTTCAGCGTATTCCAAGGCGGCGCACTCGCCCCGCCGCTGCGCAGCGAGAAAGCAGCGCGCACGCCGGCTGGGGTCGCCCATTCGGTCTCGAGCAGCGGGATCATCGGCTCGACGGCTCCTGCTCGAGCACCGCGAGCAACGCGGCGAAATCTTTGGGTAGCACGGACTCGAAGCTCACCCGCTTGCCGTGCACCGGATGATCGAACGATAGGCGCGCCGCATGCAGCGCCTGGCGTTTGAATGCCGCGAGCGCTGCAAGCACTGCAGGCGTCGCGCCCGCGGGGATCCGCCGTCGCCCGGCATAGAGGGGATCACCGACGATGGGGTAACCGATATGCGCAAAATGCACGCGGATCTGGTGCGTACGCCCGGTCTCGAGTTGCACGCGCGCCAGGGTATGCACGCGAAAGCGCTGCTCGATGCGGTAGTGCGTCACCGCCCGGCGACCATCGCTGCGCACGGCCATGCGGGTACGTTGCGCGCGATGTCGACCAATCGGCTCATCGATGGTGCCTCCGCCGGTCATCACGCCCTGACAAAGCGCGAGGTACTCACGCTCGACCTCGTGCGCCGCGAGCGCGCGCACCAGCGCGGCTTGCGCGAGCGGCGTGCGCGCGATGACGAGCAATCCCGAGGTGTCCTTGTCGAGCCGGTGCACGATGCCGGCGCGCGGCACTCGCGCGAGCTGCGCATCGAGCGCGAGCAAGGCGTTCTGCAAGGTGCCCGCAGCTACGCCCGCACCCGGGTGCACCACAAGGCCTGCCGGCTTGTCGATCACCAGCACCGCCGCATCGCGATGCACGATGCGAAAGGGCACCGCCGCCTCGCCGGCCTCGACGCGGGTCTCGGGCGCGAACTCGGCGCGCACACTCACCCGTTGACCACTGACCGCAAGTTGGCGTCGCGAGGCAGATGCGCCTTCGAGCAGCACCCGCCCCTCGAGAATCCAGCGTTGCAGGCGCGCCCGCGAGTACTGCGGCAACAATCGCGCCAGCACGATATCCAGCCGCTCGCCCGCCCATTCAGCGGGCAGCGTCAACTCGTGCAACTCGGCGGCGGGCTCGGGGATAGGCTGGACAGCCTTTTTGCGGGGCGGTGACATGGGCTCGGATATAATGCCCGTCCTTGCCACCGGGATTCCAACCACGATGACGTCGAACTCGCCGCGCCCCGCAGCCCGCCACGCGTTCCGTCCGCTGCCTGCCCTGCTGCTGCTCGGCCTGCTCGCGCTGCTCGGCGCCTGCGCTTCCAATCGTGATCAACTCGACCTTGCACGCGGTGGCGCCGCAGTGGTCTACGAGCGTGCCCGCACGGCGCTCGACAATCAGGACTACGAAAACGCCATTCGACTCTACGAAGCGTTGGTCGCCCGCTATCCCTTTGTGCCCGAGGCACGTCAGGCGCGACTCGATCTGATCTACGCCTATTACAAGGGCCGCGAAAGCGAGTCGGCGCTCGATCAGGCCGACACCTTCATTCGCGAGAATCCGACCCATCCGCGCATCGACTACGCGTGGTACGTCAAGGGACTGGTCGATTTCGAACGCTCGGCCAACCTGCTCGAGCGCTGGCTCGATGTCGATCTCGATGCCCGTCCGCCGCAGACCGCGCGCCGCTCCTTCAACTCCTTCCGCAAGGTCGTCGAAGAATTCCCGAAGAGCGAATATGCGCATGACGCGCGTCGACGCATGATTCATCTGCGCAACCGTCTCGCCGACTACGAAATTTATGTGGCGCGCTATTACATCGAACGCGAGGCCTGGGTGGGCGCTGCCCGTCGCGCCCGCGAAACCATCGAGCAATACGATGGCTCACCAGCGGTTCGCGAGGCTCTCGAGATCCTGATTCTTTGCTACGACCGGCTCGAGATGAAGGAACTCGCAGCGCAGACCCGCGAGGTGTATGCGGCCAATTATGGCGGGACTGCCGAGAAGGTGGTGCCGACCAAGAAGCCCTGGTGGCGCATCTGGGGCTGACAAGGCCGCGTGGCGCTGCTCAGCGCCGGTAACCGCTCGTGATCGGATAGCGCCAGTCGCGGCCGAAGGCCCTACGACTGACGCGCACGCCAGGCGGTGCCTGACGACGCTTGTACTCATTGCGCTTGACGAGCTCCAGCACGCGTACCACGGTCGTTCGCTCAAAGCCGCGCTCGACGATCTCCTCGACCGACTGATCC
>JBILGD010000139.1:0-6050 GCA_044351225.1 Steroidobacteraceae bacterium | reverse complement strand
TGGAATACGCGCGTCTGACGCCGCTCGCTGAGCGATACGACAGATACCGCGCTATCGAGGCTGAGCTCGCCGCGGCGCAGGGGCTCGCTGCGGACGCCGACCCCGAGATGCGCGCCCTCGGCGAAGACGAGTCACGCCGCCTGGACGAGACATTGGTTCTCGAGGAGCACGCGCTGCGGCGGATGTTGATTCCTGCTGATCCACGTGACGGTCGCAACATCTATTTGGAGGTGCGCGCAGGCACCGGTGGCGATGAGGCGGCAATCTTTGCCGGTGACCTGCTGCGCATGTACAGCCGCTATGCCGAGAAACAAGGCTGGCAAATCGAGATGCTCAGCGAAAGCCCGGGCGAACATGGAGGGTATCGCGAGGTCATCTGTCGCGTGATCGGCGCCGGCGTGTTTGCCAAGCTCAAATTCGAATCCGGCACGCATCGCGTGCAACGGGTCCCGGCGACCGAAGCCCAGGGACGCATCCACACCTCGGCCGTGACCGTGGCCATCCTGCCCGAACTCGATGAGGTCGAGGATGTCGAGATCAACCCCGCCGATCTGCGTATCGACACCTATCGCGCCTCGGGTGCAGGCGGGCAGCACGTCAACAAAACCGATTCGGCGGTGCGCATCACGCACTTGCCGAGTGGTCTCGTGGTCGAATGCCAGGACGAACGCTCGCAACACAAGAATCGCAGTCGAGCAATGTCGCTGCTCAAGGCCAAGCTGCGCGCCTCCGAGCAGGAAAAACGCGAGGTCGCGCAGGCGCGCGAGCGCAAGCTGCAGGTCGGCAGCGGTGATCGCTCCGAGCGCATCCGCACCTATAACTTTCCGCAAGGCCGCGTCACCGACCACCGTATCAATCTGACGCTGTATCAGCTCGACGCCATCATGGAGGGTCGACTCGAAGATTTGATCGAGCCGCTGCTACAGGAACACCAGGCAGAACTGCTCGCCGAAGAAGAGGCCTAAGCGGTGCGGCACAGCGCGCCGCGGTCGCAGCGATCTCAAGCCTTGCGATGACGCAGATCCGCGTAACTCGCGAGGGTGAACGCGATCACCAACGGCTGGAACAACGCGCCGAGCAGGCCCGCGACCAGCCCGCTCGCCAGCGGATCTTTCGCAAGATCGGCACGACCCGTGATCTCGAACAACAGCAATCCGCAGAGACTGCCGATCACGAACAGCGCGAGTACGCTCATCGCCACCACCACCAGCGTCATCGCCACATGACGCCACTCGCCGCGCACGAGTTGCAGCGCGCCATCGAGCGAGTCGCGAATGCCGCGCCCCTCGAACACCTGGATCGCAAGTGCGGGCCAAAACGCCACCAACAGGTAAATCCCGGGCAACACCAAGAGCACGCCGCCTAGTGCAATCGCCACCGCAGCGAGCAGCAGCAACAGCAGCGCTCGCGGCAATAAACGCACTGCGGCCATGACATCGGCGAACACGTCGTCCGCGACGCCACCGGCGTTGCCCTGTGATGCGGCGGCTGCCAACGCTGCGCGTTGACGCAGCATGATGATCAGCCACATGCAGAGGGTGCCGAGTCCGGCCACCAGCATCAGCAGCCACCAAAGAAGATCCTTGGATTCATCGAGCGCCAGCGCCTGCCCGGTAAGCAGTTGATACACCGAAGGCAGATGCCCGAGCAGCACCGCCACCAGCGAAAACGGTACGCAACCAATCAGCGTGCCCTTGAAGAGCACGAACCCGGCATCGAGGATTTCTCCTAAACTCGCCGGTCGGCGAGGCAGCAGCGCCTCGCTGGGAAAACCCGCGGCGCTCGAGGCAAGGTGATTCATGCTTGGTTATTCATGCGTGGGCACTCATGGCGCGGCGCAATCTAGCAGACTCGCCGGTGAGCCGCGCCATGGCGGCCGACGCGCGGATGCACACCGCATGCGACACTAGGCAACGTGGAGCAGCCCACCACGACACCCGCTGAATTCATGCCGCCGCTCGCCGACCTCACGATCCCCGCCCGCCTGCGTGCTGCCGTGCAGACCGTAGCGGCCGCTCTGGCCGCTGTCGATGCCGCCCGCCCGCCCGGGCTGCAGCCGGCGACCGCTGCGCTGCGCGAAGCAGAAGCCCTCGTGCTCGCGTCACTCGGCCTGCCGCGCAGCACGCTCTATGCCGATCCCGAGCGCGCCTTGTCGCTGATCGAACAAGCAAAGATTTCGCATTGGCTGCATCGACGTCGTGACGGTGAACCGCTCGCTTATCTCTTGGGGGAACGCGAGTTCTGGTCGCTCACGCTCACGGTCAGTCCCGCTGTGCTCGTGCCGCGACCCGAGACCGAACTGCTCGTCGAACGTGCATTGCTGCATGGTGATGGGCTCGAAGCGGCTGGCCTTGGCCTGCCCACGGTGCTTGATCTCGGCACCGGCTCAGGCGCGATCGCCATCGCCATCGCCCATGAACGTCCGGGTTGGCGAGTCACCGCGGTGGAGCGCAGCGGCGAGGCGCTCGCCATCGCGCGACAGAACGCAGCGCGGCATGCCGTCGGGCTCGAGTTGCTGCAGGGCGACTGGTTCGCGCCGGTGGCCGGACGCCGCTTTCATGTCATCGCGGCCAATCCGCCGTATGTCGCGGCGGATGATCCGGTGCTTCAGGGCGACTCGCTGCGTCACGAACCGCGCGCCGCACTGACCCCGGGCGATGATGGGTTTGCCGATCTTGCACACCTCGCGGCCACGGCGCCGCGATATCTAGCGCCTGCCGGCAGTCTGCTGCTCGAGCACGGCACCACCCAGGGCGCAAGACTGCGCGCCGAACTTGTCGCGCGGGGTTTCCGTCACGTAGTCTCCCACCGCGATCTCGCCGGTCACGAACGCGTCACCGAAGGCAGAGTGGACTCAAGCTCGCTGCGGACGTCATCGACCGATCGCATTCCTTAACCAGACCATCCCCCAATCAGAGAAGACCCCGCACATGCTCAAGTTCAAGACCAGCGCCGGCGATTTCAGCGTCGAATTGTTCGAGAAAGAAGCCCCGGAATCCGCCGCCAATTTTTTGCAGTACGTCGAGGACGGCCACTATGACGGCACGATCTTTCATCGGGTCATTCCGGGTTTCATGATTCAGGGTGGTGGCTTCGCAAGCGGCATGGAACAAAAAGACACCCGACCACCGATTCGCAACGAGGCCACGAACGGCCTCGAAAATCTGCGGGGTACGCTCGCCATGGCGCGTACCAGCGACGTGCACAGCGCGACCGCGCAGTTCTTCGTCAATCTTGTCGACAACGACTTCCTCAATCACCAGCCCGGCAACTATGGCTATGCCGTGTTCGGTCGGGTCATCGCCGGCATGGAAGTGATCGACGCAATTGCCGAGGCCCCGACTACACGGCGTCGCGGACACGGCGATGTCCCCGTGGACGAAGTAATCATCCACTCGGTCACGCGCGAGGCTGCCGCCTGAAGGCGAGGCGCATACTGCGTTTCGTGGTCCGCGCGCTGCTGATCGCAGTGGGCGGATCGGTGGCGCTGGTCGCGGTGCTGCGGTGGGCGCCACCGCCGACCTCGGCATTCATGTTGACGACGCGCGTCGCGGCGATGCTCGAGGGTGATTTCAGCTACGCCAATGCCTACGAGTGGGCGCCGTTCGCGCGTATTTCGCCACATGCCGCCGTCGCGGCAATCGCTGCCGAAGATCAACTGTTTCCGCTGCACGCCGGCTTCGACTTTGAGTCGATTCGCAAGGCCGTGCAGCACAACGCGAAAAGCTCGCGTACTCGTGGCGCCAGCACCATCACGCAGCAAGTCGCCAAGAATCTTTTTCTTTGGCCGCAGCGCAGCTGGCTACGCAAGGGACTCGAGGTTTGGTTCACGGTACTGATCGAAGCACTGTGGCCAAAAGAGCGGATTCTCGAGGTGTACCTCAACATCGCCGAGTTCGGCCCGGGCACTTACGGAGTGCAGGCCGCCGCGCAAAAATTCTTTGCCAAGGATGCGGCCCGCCTGAACCGGCGTGAAGCGGCGACGCTGGCCGCCGTGCTGCCCAATCCGAAACGCCTGCGCGCCGACCGTCCATCCGCATACGTGCAAGGACGGCGCGATGCCATCATGGGCCAGATGCGCGCGCTCGGTGGCCCGGCTTATCTGCGTCAGCTGCGCTCGTAGCCGAGGTTGGGCGCCAGCCAGCGCTCGGCCTCCTCGGTCTGCATGCCCTTGCGGCGCGCATAGTCCTCGAGCTGATCGCGATCGATCTTGCCGACGGCAAAATATTTGGCTTCCGGATGCGCGACGTACCAACCGCTCACCGCAGCCGTCGGATACATCGCGAAACTTTCGGTCAAGCGGATGCCGGTGTTTCGCTCCACATCGAGCAACTGCCATAGCTTGGCTTTTTCGGTGTGGTCGGGACAGGCCGGATACCCTGGAGCGGGCCGAATGCCGCGATACGCTTCGCCGACGAGCTCCTGATTGGTGAGCTGCTCGGCAGCGTCGTAACCCCAGAGTTCGCGTCGCGTGCGTTCGTGGAAATGCTCGGCCGCCGCCTCGGCGAAGCGATCGGCCAGTGCCTTGAGCATGATGCTCGAGTAATCATCGTGCGCCGACTCGAAACGCGCCACATGCTCCTCGATGCCGACACCTGCCGTCACCGCAAAGCCACCCACGTAATCGCGTACGCCGCTATCCCGCGGCGCGACGTAATCGGCCAGGCACTCGTGCGGCTGGCCGGCGGGCTTGCCCTTCTGCTGCCGCAGATGATTCAGCGTCATCAGCACCTCGCGACGGTCCTCGCCCGTGTAGAGCTCGATGTCGTCGCCCACCGAATTCGCCGGAAACACACCGAGCACGGCACGTACGGTGAGCCAGTTGCCCGCGATGATTTGTTTGAGCATGCGACGTGCATCGGCATAGAGATTGCTCGCCGCCTCGCCCACCACGCTGTCGGTGAGAATGTCCGGGAACTTGCCGGCGAACTCCCAGGCGTTGAAGAACGGCATCCAGTCGATGTAATCGAGCAGTTCGGTGAGTGGATAGTCCTCGAACACCTGCACGCCCGGACGCAGCGGCGCGACGGGTCGATAAGCCTGCCAATCAATGCGCCGCTTGTTGGCGCGCGCGGCGGCGAGCGACGCCTCCGGCTGCTTGACCGTCTTGCCCGCGTGCTGTTCGCGGCGTCGTTCGTGCTCTTCGGCAATCTTGGCCGCAAAGCCCGCCTTTTGTGCGGGCGTCACCAGCGATTGGCAGACACCCACGGCGCGCGAGGCATCTTTGACATAGACCACCGGCTCGCGGTACTGCGGCGCGATCTTCACCGAGGTATGCGCGGGCGAGGTCGTGGCACCACCGATCAATAGCGGCACGGTAAAACCCTGACGCTGCATCTCGCGCGCCACGTGCACCATTTCATCGAGTGAGGGCGTGATGAGTCCGGACAGGCCGATCAGCGCCGCATTCTCGCGACGTGCCACCTCGAGAATCTTTTCGGTAGGCACCATCACGCCAAGATCGATCACCTCGAAATTGTTGCACTGCAGCACGACGCCCACGATGTTCTTGCCGATGTCGTGCACATCGCCTTTGACCGTGGCGAGCACGATCTTGCCATTGCTGCGCGGGGCGCCCGATTTTCCATCCTCGATGAATGGCACGAGATGCGCCACGGCCTTTTTCATGACGCGCGCGCTCTTGACCACCTGCGGCAGGAACATCTTGCCCGCACCGAAGAGATCACCGACGACGTTCATGCCGTCCATCAGCGGTCCTTCGATCACCTCGATCGGATGTCGCGCCTCGAGCCGCGCCGCTTCCGTGTCCTCGATGATGAACTCGTCCATTCCCTTGACGAGCGCATGCTCGAGCCGCTTGACCACCGGGAGCGAGCGCCACTCAAGATCGGCCTCGCGACGCGTGCCCGCCTCGCCTTTGAACCGCCCGGCCACCGCGAGCAGTCGCTCGGTGGAATCCGCGCGTCGATTGAGAATCACATCCTCGACCGCCTCGCGCAGATCGGCAGCGATATCTTCATAGATCGCCAACTGGCCGGCATTGACGATGCCCATGTCCATGCCGGCGCGGATGGCGTGATAGAGGAACA
>JBILGD010000138.1:0-6109 GCA_044351225.1 Steroidobacteraceae bacterium | reverse complement strand
GTGGGCTGGTACGGCGAGAAAGTGTGGAGCGAGGCGGCGACGCAACCGCGTGAAGTCGATAGCGACAAGACCGGGCGGCTGAGTGACGGCATCATGTGGTACTGCTTTGGAGCGTGGAAGTGAGCCCCGCCAAGCGCGTCGCAGCCAAGCGCGCGGCGGCCAAGCGGACGGCGGCCAATCGCACGGCGGCCAAGCGGACGGCGGTCAAGCGCAGCACCGTCAAGCCCGCCGCGGCGCCCGATACGGCTCGGCAGCCCATGCGCCGCACCATTCGCGGCGGACGGCCTTATTTCTTTGCCGACCCGGCGATCGACAAGGTGCTGAACATGGTCATCGTGCTCGGCAGCGAAGTGTGGACACTGCGCGAGCGACTCGCGGCGATGGAGGCGATTCAGGTTCGCCAGGGCGGTCTCGCCGCCGGCGAAGTCGATGCGCACGAGTTCGCCGCCGAGGACGAGGCGCAGCTCGGCGCGCAGCGCAAGGAGTTCATCGACAGTCTCTTTCGCGTCCTGCAGGAGCAGGTCGAGGAAGCCCGCGGCCGTTCGACACGCGCCAAGTCACGCTGAGCTTGCCCGCAGCGCCTGATCGAGGTCGGCGCGCAGATCCTCGATGTGCTCGATGCCGATCGACAGGCGCACCATGTCCTCGGAGACGCCGGCTTTTTCGAGTTCGGCGGGTGACAGCTGGCGATGGGTCGTCGAGGCGGGATGCGTGGCCAGCGAACGCGCATCGCCGATATTGACCAGCCGGATGACAAGCTTGAGTGCGTCAAGGAATTTCTCGCCGGCCGCGCGACCGCCTTTCACGCCGAAGGTGAGGATGCCCGAGGCTCGTCCGCCCATGTAGCGCTGCACGAGGGCGTGGTCCGGGTGCTCGGGCAGACCTGCGTAGTTGACCCAGCTGACGGCCGGATGCGCTTGCAGAAAGCGGGCAACGGCGAGCGTGTTGTCGCAGATGCGATCCATGCGTACCGCCAGCGTCTCGATGCCCTGCAGGATCAGGAACGAGTTGAAAGGCGAAATTGCTGCGCCCATGTTGCGCAGCGGCACGACGCGCGCCCGCGCGATATAGGCCGCCGGTCCAAGCGCCTCGGTGTAGACCACGCCGTGATACGAAACATCGGGCTCGTTCAGGCGACGGAACTTCGTCTTGTGCTCGGCCCACGGGAACTTGCCGGAATCGACCAGCACGCCACCGATGCTGTTGCCGTGACCGCCCAAATATTTGGTCAGCGAGTGCACGACGATGTCGGCGCCGTGATCGAACGGACGGCAAAGATAGGGCGAGGGCACGGTGTTGTCGACAATCAGCGGTACGCCGTTGCGGTGGGCGAGTTCGGCGAGTGCGCCGAAATCGGTGACGTTGCCGAGCGGGTTGCCGATCGACTCGCAGAAAACCGCCTTGGTCCGTGCGTCGATGAGCTTGGCGAATTCTTCGGGTCGACGATGATCCGCGAAACGCACTTCGATGCCGAACTGTGGCAGCGTGTGTGCGAAGAGATTATAGGTGCCACCGTAGAGCGCACTTGAACTGACGATATTGTCGCCCTGCTCGGCGATGGTGAGGATCGCGTAGGTGATCGCTGCGCTGCCCGAGGCAAGCGCGAGCGCGCCGATGCCGCCCTCGAGTTCGGCGATGCGCTTTTCAAGCACGTCGCTGGTCGGGTTCATGATGCGCGTGTAGATGTTGCCCTGCACCTTGAGATCGAAGAGATCCGCCCCGTGCTGCGCGCTGTCGAAGGCATAAGAGGTGGTTTGGTAAATCGGTACGGCCACCGACTTGGTGGTGGGATCCGGCGTATAGCCGCCGTGGACGGCAATGGTTTCAAGACGCATGCGGGATTCCTCGGTTAACTGATGCGGTGTTGGGTGCGATTGTTTTCGCGCAGCTTAGTCGGAGCGGTGACTGTGCTGGCAGCCCAAGCCGTATGGGCTGATAACGCCGTGTTATGCCAGCGCGACGGCTATCATTACGGTCTCTTTGCTGGTGTTGGCTGGTGGCTGCGCTTGATCCCCGAAACCCAACTCACCGACCCGCCGGGCGAGCGCCTGCAGAAGGCCCTTGCTGCCGCTGGTCTCGGCTCGCGCCGCGCCATCGAGGAGTGGATTCGTGCGGGGCGCATCCGCATCAACGGCGAGGTCGCGGAGCTTGGCGCGCGCGTCGCGGCCGGCGATCGCGTAACGATGGATGATCGCCCGGTCGCTTGGGAGTCCGCCTCGGCAAGTGCCGTCACCGCGGTGCTCGGTTACCACAAGCCGCTCGGCGAGGTGACCACGCGGCATGATCCGCAGGGTCGGCCCACCGTGTTTGATCGGCTGCCGGCGCCGCCCGCGGGGCGCTGGATCGTGGTCGGCCGACTCGACGTCAACACCTCGGGATTGCTGCTCTTCACCAACGACGGGGCGCTGGCGCATCGGCTTATGCATCCGTCCTCCGAAGTCGAGCGCGAATATTTGGTACGTGTCCGCGCACAACCGACTCCCGCGACGCTCGTCGATTTGCGCCGTGGCGTGCAGCTGGAAGATGGCTGGGCCAGATTCGATCGTATCGAGCCCGTCAATGCATCCGATGGGCATGCGTGGTTTCGCGTGGTGCTGCACGAGGGGCGCAACCGCGAGGTGCGTAGGCTCTGGTCGGCCGTGGGTCACGAGGTCAGCCGCCTGACGCGTCTGCGCTATGGCCCGGTCACTCTGCCGGAGGATCTGCGCGCCGGACAAGCGCGTCTGCTGCCAGCGGCTTTGGTCAGCAAACTTTTGACGTCGGCATCTTCCGTGTGATGCGCCTGCGTCGGGCGCGCCAGATGTTCTGGGGTCTCATCTTTGCGGCGTTTTGGCGGCGCGTGCGTGGCGCGGGCATGGTGCCGCCGCCCGCGTTCAGCGTGCTGCTGCGTGGTGGCACGGTGTACGACGGTAGCGGCGGTGCGCCGTTCGTGGCGGATATTGGCATCGTGCGCGATCGGGTCGCGGCGATCGGTGATCTCGGCTGGATGAGTGGCCGCACGGAGATCGATGCGCGCGGCCTCGCGGTGGCACCGGGTTTCATCAACAGTCTCTCGTGGGCAAGCGAGTCGATCATCGAGGATCCGACGGCCGAGAGCGACCTGCGCCAGGGCGTCACCCTCGAGGTGTTCGGCGAAGGGCTGTCGATGGGACCGCTCAACGCCGAGATGCGTCGCGAACTGCGTCAGCGGCGCGGTGACAGCCGCTACCCGCTCGATTGGAACTCGCTCGGCGAGTATCTCGAATTCCTTGAAAAGCGCGGCGTGGTACCCAACGTCGCTTCGCTGGTCGGCGCAACCACGGTGCGTATTCACGAGTTGGGTCACGCCAATCGTGCGCCCACCGCGCGCGAACTCGTGCGCATGCAGGAGTTGGTGCGGACGGCGATGCGCGAAGGTGCACTCGGTTTGGGTTCATCATTAATCTACGCGCCTGCGGTATTCGCCGATCACGGCGAATTGCGCGCACTGGCACTGGCTGCGGCGGAGTCGGGCGGTGCCTATTACTCGCACCTGCGCAGCGAGTCCCGCCAGTTAATCGAAGCCGTCGATGAACTCATCGACATCGCGCGTGCCACGCGCACCCATGCCGAGATCTGGCACTTCAAGGCCGCGGGCCGCGCGAGTTGGCCGCTCCTCGAGGAGGCGGTGTCGCGCATCGAAGCAGCGCGCGCCGAAGGGCTCGACGTCGGCGCCAATATTTATCCGTATCTCGCGGGAGCGTCCGGTTTTGATGCGGCAATGCCGCCGTGGGTGCAGGAGGGTGGTCATGCGCAGTGGCTTGCGAGCCTGCGCGATCCGCAGACCCGCGCGCGCGTGGTAGCCGAGATCGAGGAGGCGAGCCCGGTATGGGAGAGCTTGTACGCCGCAGCGGGGTCTGCCGAGAATGTACGTCTGCTCGGTTTTCGCAGCCCCGCGTTGCAGCAGTACTGCGGACGCTCACTCGCCGAGGTGGCGACAGCGCGCGGACGCAGCGCCGCCGAGACCATCGTCGACCTCGTACTCGAGGACGACAGCCGTGTTCGCGCAGCCTATTTCATGATGTCCGAAGACAACCTGCGACGACTCGTCACCTTGCCTTGGGTCACGGTGTGTTCGGACGAAGAAGCGCTCGCCCCGCGCGGTGCCTTTCTGCAGCATGCCCCGCATCCGCGCGCCTATGGCGCATTCGCGCGCTATCTTGGGGTTTACGCGCGCGATCAGGGTCTGATCGGTTTGCCCGAGGCGATTCGTCGCCTCACCAGTTTGCCGGCCATGAATCTGCGGCTCGCTGATCGCGGCCTGCTGCGTGCCGGGGCTTTTGCCGATGTCGTTATCTTTGACCCGCTGCGCGTGCGCGACCTCGCGACCTACGCACAACCGCACCAATTCGCGGCGGGCGTGTGCCACGTGCTCATCAATGGTCAGCTGGCGCTGCGCGATGGGGTGCCGACCGGGGCGCGTCCCGGTCGATTCGTGAAAGGTCCGGGTTACCGCATCGCAGACTGAGCGCTGCCGCTCGACTGCGGCCCGCGCGCGAGTTTGATTCAGCGAAATTTGTCGGCGCGCAAAACTTCGACGTCGACCACCCACATCACGATCGCGTAATGCTCGTAGTACTTTTCGCGCAAGCGAGTCAGCAAGCGCTCGGCGAGCGGCGTATCACAGACTACTTCGAGGCGGATATTGCTGCTGTGACCCCAATGCGAGGCGCGGATCCCCTGTTCGCCGCGGCCGCGCGCGTCGCTGATGGTATAGCCCGCGACGCCGAGGGATTCGATTTCGCGCACGAGATCACGCTCGAGATTCGACTCGGTGATGACGGTGAGCAGTTTGCGATGGGTCTGGGCGGCGCCGGTCATGTCGCGTCTCCGGGGGGCGAGGGCAAGCCGTCAGGCGGCAGGGGTGGTGTCCTCAAGCGGCGTGCAGCCACTTGGCTGCCTCGAGGTAAAGCGGGATGCCGATGAGGATGTTGAACGGAAAAGTGATGGCGAGCGCGGCCGTCAACGAGAGGGCGGGGTTCGCCTCCGGCACCGCCGAGCGCATGGCGGCGGGCGCGGCGATGTAGGAGGCGCTGGCCGCGAGTGTGGCGAGTAGTGCGGCACCACCCACCGAGAGGCCCATGAGCTCGGCGAAACCCAGGCCGATGAGACCGAACAGCGGCGGAATGAGCAGCGCAAAGGACACCATGAACAGCCCATGACGCTTGAATCCGCCGAGGTGATCTGCCGCGATCAAGCCCATTT
Source organism: Steroidobacteraceae bacterium (assembly GCA_044351225.1). GTDB lineage: Bacteria > Pseudomonadota > Gammaproteobacteria > Steroidobacterales > Steroidobacteraceae > UBA964. The sequence goes on along the minus strand of JBILGD010000138.1, from coordinate 886 downwards.
CGAGCAAGAAAATGGCGAGAATTCCCTTGAAAAGATCGAAAAACAGCGGCCCGATAGGCTGCAAACCCTCGGCCCCGGCAATCCAGCCGATCAGCAGACCGCCGATGAGCAGCAGGACGCTGCGACCGAGCAGGACTTCGTGCGCGATCTCGCCCCAGGAAGTCCCGGCCTTTAGCCCGCGGGCGAGCAGGATGCCGATCACGATCGCTGGAATCTCGAGCAACACCAACAGCAGCGGCAAGGTCGGCTCGTAGGCAACGTTGAGGGTCGCCAGGAAGGCCACGGCGACCGCGAAGGTGCCGATGCTGACCGAGCCGTAGTGGGCGGCGACCGCCGCGGCGTTCGCGCGGTCAAGGCGTCCAAGGCCACGGAGAATAAAAAATGCCAGGAAAGTCAGAAGGATACCCAACACCAGAGTCAGGATCATGTCGCCCAACAGGCCGTCGGCGGGTTGGCGGTGCAGTTCGATGCCGCCTTTCATGCCGATCGAGAGCAGCAATAAAGTGCTGACGAACTCGTAGATCGCAGGCGGCAGGCGCAGATCTGCCTTGAGGATCCCGGCCGTCAGTCCAAGCGCGAAGAAGAGAACGATCGGATCAAGTCCCATTGACACACCACATGACCGAAATCAGAATAGGCGGCTCGTTTCACGCGGAGGGGTACCCAAGCGGCCAACGGGAGCAGACTGTAAATCTGCCGGCTCACGCCTTCGTAGGTTCGAATCCTACCCCCTCCACCAGTTGAGCGGGAGTCGGGGGCTAAAGTCGGCAGCGGCGGATCCTGCGGGCTCACCCACAGATTGAAAAAGCGGGTGTAGTTCAATGGTAGAACCTCAGCCTTCCAAGCTGATGACGTGGGTTCGATTCCCACTACCCGCTCCAGGTTT
>JBILGD010000003.1:0-46023 GCA_044351225.1 Steroidobacteraceae bacterium | reverse complement strand
CCGAGCGCGGCGACTTGCGGCAAGTGGGTGACGCACAGCACCTGCGCGCTCGCGCCGAGCCGCGCAAGTTCGCGACCGACAATCTCGGCGACCGCACCGCCCACACCCGAGTCCACTTCGTCAAACACCATGCACACCGCAGAGCCGTCGCCCTGCGTGCGGGTGGCGAGCGCAACCTGCACCGCGAGCGATAGACGCGACAGCTCGCCGCCCGAGGCGACCTTGCCGAGGGGGCGCGGCGGCTGACCTGCATTGGCCGACACCAAGAAGGCGATGTCTTCCAGACCCGCCGCGAGGGTGGGTGCGCCCCGAGCGCTGGCTCCATTCCCGCCCTGCATGGCGCCCTGCGGCTCGGGGTACAGGGGCGTGAGTTCGACTTCGAAGCGGCCGCCCCCCATGCCGAGCTCTTGCATGCGCGCCGAGATATCGGCGGCCAGCGCGCCCGCCGCCTCGCGTCGCTGCCGCGAGAGTTTTTCGGCGGAGAGGCGCCACGCCGTGACCGCCTCATCGACGGCACGCTGCAGTGCGGCACGATCCTCGTCGATTTTTTCGAGGCGCTGCAGTTCGGCGTCGAGTTCGCCTGCCTTGAGGGGTAATTCGCGGGTCGTAACCCGGTGCTTGCGCGCGAGAGCCTCGAGGGCGGCGAGGCGCTCTTCGACTTCGGCTTGACGGGCGGGATCGGCCTCGAGCGCATCGAGATAGCGGTTGAGTTCGCGCGCGCTGTCGGCAAGTTTGATCACCGCCTCATCGAGCATCGGCAGCAACGCGGCAAGTTGGGCATCCAGGGCGCCGCCCTGGCGAATGAGGCCGAGGGCGCGCGAGGCTGCAGCGTGGGCGTTCTGACCATCGCCCTCATAGAGTAGATCGAGCGCGCCGCGCGCATTGGCGGCGAGGCGCCCGGAATTGGCGAGCCGCGTACGCTCGGCCTCGAGCGTTTCGAGCTCATCGGCGCGCGGGGCGAGGGCAGCGAGTTCGTTGCACTGATGCCGCAGCAATTCGAGTCGAGCATCGCGATCGCGGGCGGCATCGAGCAGGGCATCTAGGGTGGCCGAGCGCTGCAGCCGCTCTTGGTGCAACGCCGCAAGCTCGCGCGCGAGATCGCTGCAGCCGGCGTAGGCATCGAGGAGTTCGCGCTGTGCGGCTGCGCGAACCAGTGATTGGAATTCGTGTTGGCCGTGGATCTCTGCCAGCGCTTCGCCTGCCTCGCGCAGCACCTGCAGCGGCACTTGCTGTCCGTTGAGATAGACGCGCGATTTGCCTTCGCGGGTGATCACCCGACGTACGACGAGTTCGTCGTCGCACTCGATGCTTTGCTCTTCGAGCAGCGTGCGCAGCGTGCCGCTCGCCCTGCGGGTGTCGAAGGTGGCGGTGATCTCGGCGCGGGTCGCCTCGTGCCGAATCACCTCGGTGCCGGCTCGCGCGCCCACGGCGAGCTGCAGCGCATCGACGAGAATTGATTTTCCGGCGCCCGTCTCACCCGTCAGCACCGTAAGGCCGCCCGCAAGGTCGACCTCGATGGCCTCGATGATTGCGAAGTCGCGGATGTGCAGGTGGGTGAGCATCGGCGAGTGCGCGGCGCGTCAGCGCAGTTCTTCGAAGCTGCGTCGGCCCCAGTTGAGCTTGCTGCGCAGCAGACGGAAATAATCGTAGCCGCTCGGATGCAGCAGCGTGATGCGCGGCGAAGCGGCCTGAATGCTCAACGTGTCGCCGAGGTGCAGCCGACCGAGTGCACGGCCGTCGCAAGCCACCTCGGCGATCGAATCGGGCCGATCGATGAGGCGGACCTCGATGACCGAGCGCGCAGAGACCACGATGGGGCGATCGGAGAGGGTATGCGGGCAGATTGGCGCGACCACGACGACATCGAGCCCCGGTTCGACGATCGGTCCGCCGCAGGAGAGCGCGTACGCCGTTGAGCCCGTCGCTGTCGCCACCACGAGGCCATCGCCACCGTGGCTGTTGACGAAGCGGTCGTTGATCCAGGTTTCGTAGTCGATGAGATGACCGCTCTGACTCGTCTGCAAGACGATGTCGTTGAGGGCGAGCCCCGAGACGCGCGTGCCCGCTGCAGAGATGATTTCGGCGCTCAGCAAGGGGCGCTCATCGCGCAGGCACTGACCTGCAAGTGCCGCGTCGACCGAGCCGATCATGTCTTCAGGCATGACGTCGGTGAGAAAGCCGAGTCGACCACGGTTGACGCCAAGCAGCGGTGTGCCGCGACCCGCGACGAGGCCTGCCGCATAGAGCAAAGTGCCATCGCCGCCGATGGCGATGACGAGATCCGCCTCGCGCGCGAGCACTGATTCGGCGACAAAGCGCGCGGGTACGTTGACCAGGCGTTCGGCCTCATCCTCGAGCGCCAGTACGGGAAACCCGCGTTGCGCCAGGTGTTCGGCAAGCAGTAGGGCGCTCTCGGCGACGCGCGCGTCGGCGAAACGGGTCACGAGGGCGCAGCAGCGGGTCTCGGTCATGACGGGCTCGGGGGAAAAACTGCGCCGTTTTATCACGGCAGCGGCGGCGAACCAATCGACCTAATGGTTCGCTTGACGCAATTCGGCCCCTGTCGTTAGTTTGCAGTCATGGCTCACGACTACGATTTGCTCAACGAGCGCGCACAGCAGCTGCTGCGGGTGCTGGTCGAGAGTTACATCCGTGACGGTCAACCCGTCGGCTCGCGCGCGCTGTCGCGCGATTCCGGCCTGCATCTGTCCTCGGCGACCATCCGCAATGTCATGGCCGATCTCGAAGAGCTCGGTTTCGTGGCCTCGCCCCACACTTCCGCCGGTCGAATCCCCACCGATCGTGGTTATCGCTTTTTTGTCGATACGCTGTTGCGCTCGCGCCCGCTCGATGATGCAGCCATCGAGGAGGTCCGTCGGCAGCTCGATGCCGTGCCGTCCGAGGATCCCAAGGCGATCGTGGCGAACGCCTCGCAGATGCTCTCGAGCGTGACCCGGTTGGCGGGCGTGGTGACGGTACCGAGACCTGCAGTGGCTTCGATCACCCAGATCGAATTTGTCGGGCTCTCCGAAAATCGTGTCCTCGTGGTGCTGGTGTTCAACGACCGCGAGGTGCAGAACCGCATCATTCAGTTGTCGCATCACCTCGGTGCCGACGAACTGCGTCGTGCGGCGCAGTTCCTCAACGAACAGCTGGTCGGGCGTACGCCACAGCAGGCCCGCGAAGAGATCCTGCGGCAGTTGCAGGAGGCGCGTGAGCATATGAACTCGCTCATGCTCGACGCCATTACGCTTGCGCAGCGGGTGTTCGAGCTGGGCGGCTCGCCTGCGGCCGCGGGTCTCGACTACATCGTCGCGGGCGAGACCAATCTGATGGGCGCCGCGCAGCTCACCAGCGTCGAAAAACTGCGGCGGTTGTTCGAGGCGTTCAACGAGAAGCGCGATTTTCTCAGCTTGCTCGATCAGAGCCTGCATGCCGAGGGGGTGCAGATCTTCATCGGTCAGGAATCCGGTTACCAGATTCTCGATGATTGCAGTGTCGTGACCGCGCCGTATGGTGGCGACGGCGGCGTGATGGGTGTGATCGGCGTCATCGGGCCGACCCGCATGGCCTACGAGCGCGTTATTCCGATCGTCGATGTGACCGCGCGCTTGCTTGGCTCGGCGCTCAGTATGCGACGCTGAACACGCTGCCCCGTTCCCGCTCCCCCTTGAATATCGGCAGGGCCGCCCCCATCTCGCGCGGAAGCGCGGGGCAGGTTAATTGAAATTCGCCTGATATATTCCCGCTAACCTACTGATTTTGAAGGTAATAAAATGACCGAAAAATCGGATTCGTCCGCTTTTACGCCCTTCTCGGGAACTGCAGCGGGCGAGCCCGCCGACAATCTGACCGCTGAGGTGGCGCGCTTGCAGAGCGCCTTGGCCGAGGCAGAAACCAAGGCGGGCGCGGCGCGTGATCAGGCGCTGCGCGCGATGGCCGAGCTCGACAATGTTCGCAAGCGGGCGCAGCGCGATGTCGAGCATGCACACCGTTACGCCCTCGAGAAGTTCGCGCAAGAGTTGCTGCCGGTCAAGGACAGCCTCGATCTGGCCATCGAGAACGCGGGCCGTGCCGATGCGGCGGCGCTCGTCGAAGGGCAGGCGGCGACGCAGCGTCTGCTCGCCAAAGCCTTGGAGCGCGTCGGCATCGCCGAGCTCAACCCCGTGGGCGAGCCCTTCGATGCCAACCTGCACGAGGCGATGGCCGCTCAGCCCTCGGACACCGCCGAGCCCAACTCGGTGCTTGCCGTCGTGCAGCGTGGTTATTCGCTCAATGGTCGGTTGTTGCGTGCCGCGCGCGTCGTCGTCGCGCGCGCGCCCGGCTGAGTTCGTCCGCGTACTGCAACGCATTGAAAACACAGCGACCCAACCCCACTTAATTCGGCAATCGAAAGCAGTGCGGCGAGTACGCCGCCACGGAGAAGCAAATCATGGGCAAAGTCATCGGTATCGATCTCGGCACCACCAACTCCTGTGTCGCGATCATGGAAGGCGGCAAGCCGCGCGTCATCGAGAACAGCGAGGGCGATCGCACCACGCCGTCCATCGTTGCCTTCACCAAGGACGATGAGGTCCTTGTGGGCCAATCGGCCAAGCGTCAGGCCGTCACCAATCCGCAGAATACGCTGCATGCGGTCAAGCGCCTGATCGGTCGCCGCTTCGATGAGAAGATCGTGCAGCGGGACATCGACATGGTGCCCTACCGTATCGTCAAGGCCGACAACGGCGACGCTTGGGTCGAAGCGCAGGGCAAGAAGATGGCGCCGCCCGAAGTGTCGGCGCGCGTGCTCATGAAAATGAAAAAGACCGCCGAGGATTTCCTTGGTGAGGAAGTGACCGAGGCCGTGGTCACGGTGCCCGCGTACTTCAATGATTCGCAGCGTCAGGCGACCAAGGACGCCGGTCGCATCGCGGGACTCAACGTCAAGCGCATCATCAACGAGCCGACCGCAGCGGCGCTTGCCTACGGACTCGACAAGGCTGGTGGCGATCGCAAGATCGCGGTCTATGACTTGGGTGGCGGTACTTTTGACGTGTCGATCATCGAGATTGCCGAGGTCGATGGCGAGCGTCAGTTCGAGGTGCTCTCGACCAACGGCGACACCTTCCTAGGTGGCGAGGATTTCGATCTTCGTGTCATCAATTTTTTGGCGGACGAGTTCCAGAAGGAATCGGGCGTCGATGTGCGCAAGGATCCGCTTGCCATGCAGCGCCTGAAGGAAGCTGCGGAGAAAGCGAAGATCGAACTCTCCTCGAGCCAGCAGACCGACATCAACTTGCCGTACATCACCATGGATGCTTCGGGACCGAAGCACCTGGCCGTCAAGCTCACGCGAGCGAAACTCGAATCGCTGGTCGAAGATCTCGTCAAGCGCACGATCGAGCCTTGCAAGGTTGCACTGAAGGATGCCGGGCTCTCGGCGAGCGAAGTCTCCGAGGTGATTCTGGTCGGTGGCCAGACGCGCATGCCGCTCGTGCAGAAGCATGTCAAAGATTTCTTCGGCAAGGAGCCGCGCAAAGACGTCAATCCCGATGAGGCCGTGGCCGTAGGTGCCGCGATCCAGGGCGGTGTGCTGGCGGGCGACGTGAAGGACGTGCTGCTGCTCGATGTCACGCCGCTCTCGCTCGGTCTCGAGACCTTGGGTGGCGTGATGACCAAGCTCATCGAGAAGAACACCACCATTCCGACCAAGCACTCGCAGGTGTTCTCGACCGCCGAGGACAGTCAGACGGCGGTGACCATCCACGTGCTGCAGGGCGAGCGCGAGCGGGCGATCGACAACAAGTCGCTCGGCAAGTTCGATCTCAGTGACATTCCGCCGGCTCGCCGTGGTACGCCGCAGATCGAAGTGACCTTCGACATCGACGCGAACGGCATCCTCAACGTGTCGGCCAAGGACAAGGCGACCGGCAAGGAGCAGCGCATCGTGATCAAGGCGTCGTCGGGTCTCTCCGAGGAGGAGATCAAGCGCATGGTGCGCGATGCCGAAGCGCATGCCGATGAGGATCGCAAGTTCCGCGAGCTCGTCGAGGTGCGCAATCGGGCCGATGGCATGGTGCACTCGGTCGAACAGACCTTGACCGATCTTGGCGAAAAGGTGCCGACCGAGGAGCGCCTGAAGGTCGAAAGCGCCCTGAACGATTTGAAGGGTGTGATCAAGGGCGACGACAAGGACAAGATCGAAAAGAAACTCGAAGCCTTGCTGCAGGCCTCGAGTGGTCTCGCACAGCAGGCGTATGCCGCAGGCGGCGCTGAAGGCGCAGGCCCGGGCGCTGCGGGCGGCGCAGGCGCGCAGTCCGCCGAGGGCGGTCGCGACGACGTGCTCGATGCCGAGTTCGAGGAAGTGAAGGACAAGGGCGACGACCGCAAGGCGTCCTGAGCCGCAGTGCAACATGGCCAAGCGCGACTACTACAAGGTTCTTGATGTAGCCAAGAACGCCTCGGAAGCCGATATCAAGAAGGCCTACCGTCGCCTGGCCATGAAGTACCACCCGGATCGCAATCCGGGTGACAAGGAAGCCGAAGATCGCTTCAAGGAGGCCAAGGAAGCCTACGAAGTGCTCACCGACGCGCAGAAGCGTGCGATCTATGATCAGCACGGCCACGATGGTATCGACGCCGCCCGTCAGGGCGGTGGCGGTGGCGCCGGCGGTTTTGGCGGCGCGGACTTCGGCGATATCTTTGGCGAGGTGTTCGGCGATATTTTTGGTGGCGGCCGTCGCGATGGTCGTTCGCAGGTGTTTCGCGGAGCCGATCTGCGCTACGAACTCGAACTCGAGTTGCCGCAGGCCGTGTTCGGCTACACCACCGAAATCGAGATTCCGCGCCTCATGGAATGCGAGACCTGCAGCGGCAGCGGCGCGGCCAAGGGTCACGCGCCCGTCACTTGCGAGCAGTGTCGCGGCACGGGACAGATGCGCATTTCGCAGGGTTTTTTCCAGCTGCAGCAGCCCTGCAATCGGTGTCGTGGCAGCGGTCGCATCGTCAAGAACCCCTGCGATACCTGTTTGGGTCAGGGGCGGGTGCGCCGCACGCGCAAGCTCTCGGTCAAGGTGCCGGCGGGCGTGTCGACGGGCGATCGGATTCGCTTGGGCGGCGAAGGCGAGGCGGGTCGCAATGGCGGGCCGCCCGGCGATCTCTACATCGAGATGAACGTCAAGCCGCACGCGATCTTCGAGCGCGAGGGCGATGATCTCTCCTGCGAAGTACCGGTGAGTTTTGCGACTGCGGTGCTCGGCGGTTCGGTCAATGTGCCGACGCTCGAGGGCGAGGTGTCACTCAAGGTGCCCGCCGAAACCCAGTCGGGTCGCGTATTCCGCTTGCGGGACAAGGGCGTCAAACCGGTGCGCGGTGGCGATCGCGGCGATCTCTTTTGCCGTGTTGTGGTAGAAACCCCGGTGAACCTGTCGTCCGAGCAGCGCGAATTGCTGCGCAAATTCGACGAGTCGCTGCGCAGCGATGGTCGCGGTCACACGCCCCGCGAAGAGGGTTTCTTTGAAGGCGTGAAGCGATTTTTCTCCGGCGGCGGGGACTGACAAACGGCGGGGGCAAGATGCGCGTGCTGATCGTGGGTGCGGCCGGACGAATGGGCCGTGCGATTCGCGGGTTGCTCGATGAATGGCCCGAGGCGAAGCTGGTTGGCGCGGTCGATCGACAAGGCGATGCCTCGCTCGGCATCACCACCGACCTGCGTGCGGCACTCATCAACGCCGAGGTCATGATCGATTTCTCCTCCCCCGAGCAGACGGCGGCGAACTTGGCCGCCTGTGCCGAGCATGGCGTTGCCGCCCTCATCGGTACAACCGGTCTCGGCCCCGACGTTGAGGCGGCTGCCGAAGCGGCAGCGCAACGCATCCCGGTATTGATCGCCGCCAACACCAGCATCGGCGTCACGCTGCTCGTCGAACTCGTGCGCGGGGCGGCGCGCACGCTACCCGCCGACTTCGACATCGAAATCATCGAGGCCCATCATCGTCACAAGCAAGACGCGCCCTCCGGCACGGCACTTGCGCTGGGGGAGGCGGCTGCGGCCGGTCGCGGTCAGCGCCTCACCGAGGTCACCGCGCCGCCGCGCGTCGGGGTTGCGCCGCGGCAATCGGGTGAGATCGGTTTCGCGGTGGTGCGCGGTGGGGACATCGTGGGCGAGCACTCGGTGCTGTTTGCCGGTGCCGGGGAGCGGATCACCCTCGGGCATCAGGCGACCGACCGCACGATTTTTGCTCGCGGCGCCCTGCAGGCCGCCTCCTGGCTGGTCGGAAAGGCGCCGGGACGCTATAAAATGGTTGATGTAATCGGTTTAAAATCAGTGCTTTAGAAGATTTACCGCAGTAATTTCGCAATTCACTCTAAAGCCCATTCCGGTTGCTTTAGACCCCCGATTTTCATGGACAGGAGGGGGGGTAAAAACATAGACTTTCCTTCTAATCCGATAGCCGGGTTAGTCCGTGCAGGGCGGGAGGTATTCGCGAGAATGCCTCCCGCTTTGTTCATGCGGAACCCGCTCGCAGCGTCGGAGATTTCGAGCAAGCAGCAACGGGTGAAATGTGAGTGATGCAGTGTTGGCGCTGGCTGACGGAACAATCTTCCGCGGCCGTTCGATTGGCGCAACGGGCAAGACTTCTGGCGAAGTTGTCTTCAATACCGCGCTCACCGGGTATCAAGAAATCCTTTCCGACCCTTCGTACAGCAGACAGATCGTCACGCTGACCTATCCCCACATCGGCAACGTCGGCACTAATGCCGAAGATATGGAATCGGCGCGCGCGTTCGCTGCGGGGCTTGTGGTGCGTGACCTGCCGCCGCTCGCCAGCAATTGGCGGATGCAGGAGACCCTGCCGCAGTTTCTGGTGCGCCAGAATGTTGTGGCGATCGCTGACATCGACACGCGCAAACTCACGCGCGTGCTGCGTGAGGGCGGTGCGCAGTCAGGTTGCATCGTGACCGGTGCGCCGGGCGCGGCGCTCGCTGAGCTCGAACGCGAAGCGCTGGCGGGCGCGCGCGCCTTCCCTGGTCTCAAAGGCATGGACCTCGCAAAAGTGGTCTCGACCGCGAGCCGATATAGTTGGACGTTGCCCTCGAGTTTTGATCCGCCGCCGCCGCGCGCCGATCATCGCCCTTTCAGGGTCGTGGCCTACGACTTCGGCGTGAAATACAACATCCTGCGCTTGCTGATTGACGCCGGCTGCGAGCTCACCGTAGTGCCTGCGCAGACGCCGGCATCCGAAGTGCTCGCGCTCGCGCCCGAAGGCGTGTTTCTCTCGAATGGACCGGGTGATCCGGAGCCCTGCGACTATGCCATCGCGGCGATTCGCGAGTTTCTCGAGCGCAATGTGCCGCTGTTCGGCATTTGTCTCGGGCACCAATTGCTGGGTCTTGCGAGCGGGGCGCGCACGGTCAAGATGAAGTTCGGCCACCACGGCGCCAATCATCCCGTGCAGGATCTGCAGAGCGGGCGCGTGCTGATCACCTCGCAGAACCACGGCTTCGCCATCGACGAGGCGAGCCTGCCCGAGCATCTGATCGCCACCCATCGCTCGTTGTTCGACGGCACGCTGCAGGGCGTGGCGCGCACCGATTGCGATGCCTTCAGCTTCCAGGGTCACCCGGAAGCGAGTCCGGGACCCCATGACGTCAAATATTTGTTCGATCGTTTCACTGCGATCCTGCAGCGTCGTCGCGCAGCCTGAGTAGACCCATGCCGAAGAGAACCGACATTCAGAGCATCCTCATCATCGGTGCGGGCCCCATCGTCATCGGGCAGGCCTGCGAGTTCGACTACTCAGGCGCCCAAGCCTGCAAGGCGCTGCGCGAGGAGGGCTATCGCGTCATTCTCGTCAACTCGAATCCGGCGACCATCATGACGGATCCCGAGATGGCGGACGTTACGTACATCGAGCCGATCAACTGGCGCACGCTCGCGCGCATCATCGAGAAAGAGCGGCCGGATGCGCTGCTGCCGACCATGGGTGGACAGACGGCGCTGAACACGGCGCTCGATCTGGTGCGTGAGGGCGTGCTCGAAAAATTCGACGTCGAGATGATCGGGGCCTCGCGTGAGGCGATCGATATGGCCGAGGATCGCGAGCTCTTCCGCAACGCCATGCGCGAGATCGGTCTTGAGTCGGCGCGCGCTGGGGTGGCGCACAGCCTCGAAGAAGCGCTCGCCATTCAAGGGCCGCTCGGCTATCCGTGCGTGATCCGTCCATCCTTCACGCTCGGCGGGTCAGGCGGCGGCATCGCTTACAACCGCGAGGAGTTCGAGACCATCGTGGCGCGCGGCCTCGATGCCTCGCCGACCAACGAAGTGCTGGTCGAAGAATCCGTGCTCGGCTGGAAAGAGTTCGAGATGGAAGTCGTGCGCGACCGTGCGGACAACTGCATCATCGTCTGCTCGATCGAGAACCTCGATCCGATGGGCGTGCACACCGGCGACTCGATCACGGTGGCGCCGGCACAAACGCTCACCGATCGCGAGTATCAACGCATGCGCGATGCCTCGATTGCCGTGCTGCGCAAGATCGGCGTCGACACGGGTGGCTCCAACGTGCAGTTCGCGATCAACCCCGAGGATGGTCGGCTGATCGTCATCGAGATGAACCCGCGTGTCTCGCGCTCCTCGGCGTTGGCCTCGAAGGCGACCGGCTTTCCGATCGCCAAGATCGCCGCGAAGCTGGCGATCGGTTACACGCTCGATGAACTGCGCAACGACATCACGGGCGGTGCGACGCCGGCGTCCTTCGAGCCGACCATCGATTACGTGGTCACCAAGGTGCCGCGCTTCACCTTCGAAAAATTCAAAGGTGCCAACGATCGCCTGACCACACAGATGAAGTCGGTCGGCGAGGTGATGGCGATCGGTCGCACCTTCCAGGAATCATTGCAGAAAGCCCTGCGCGGCCTGGAGACCGGGCTCGATGGGCTTTCGCCCGTCACGACAACGCCGCTCACCGAAGAGTCCGCGAGTGCGCTCGCGCAGAATCTGCGCATGCCTGGACCGGATCGTCTGCTGCAGGTTGCCGATGCCTTCCGCGCCGGCTGGAGTTTCGAGCGGGTACAGACTCTCTCGCGCATCGATCCGTGGTTCCTCGCGCAGTTGCAGGAACTCATCACACTCGAGGGCGAGGTGCAGCAGGCGGGCTTCGAAGCGCTCGAGGCATCGCGACTACGCGAGCTCAAGCGCAAGGGATTCTCGGACAGCCGTCTTGCGCGACTCGTCGGTCGCAGCGAGCACGAACTGCGTGCGCTGCGTCGCCGCCTCGGTGTGCGCCCCGTCTACAAGCGCGTCGACACCTGCGCCGCCGAATTTTCCACCTCGACGGCGTATCTCTATTCGACCTACGAGGAAGAGTGCGAGGCCGCGCCTACGCAGCGTCGCAAAATCGTGATTTTGGGGGGCGGTCCGAATCGCATCGGGCAGGGTATCGAGTTCGATTACTGCTGTGTCCACGCCGCACTCGCGCTGCGCGAAGACGGTTACGAGACGATCATGATCAACTGCAATCCCGAGACCGTGTCGACCGATTACGACACCTCGGATCGCCTGTACTTCGAGCCGCTCACGCTCGAGGACGTACTCGAAGTCATCGACAAAGAAAAACCCGAAGGCGTGATCGTGCAGTACGGCGGCCAGACCCCGCTCAAGCTCTGTCGTGCGCTCGAGCGCGAAGGCGCGCCCATCATCGGTACTTCACCCGAGTCGATCGATATCGCCGAGGATCGCGAGCGCTTCCAAAAACTCGTGCAGGCGCTCGGGCTGCGGCAGCCCGCCAATGCGACGGCGCGCACCGAGGCGCGTGCGCTCGAACTCGCGCGCGAGGTCGGCTTTCCGCTCGTCGTGCGCCCCTCCTACGTCCTCGGTGGCCGCGCCATGGAAATCGTCTTCAATGAAGACGATCTGCGCGTCTACATGACCGATGCGGTCAAGGTGTCAAACGAAAGCCCGGTGCTCCTCGATCGCTTCCTCGATGATGCGATCGAAGTCGATGTCGATGCGGTCTGCGACGGCCGCCATGTACTCATCGGCGGCATCATGGAGCACGTCGAGCAGGCGGGTGTGCACTCGGGCGATTCGGGTTGCTCGCTGCCGCCCAACAGCCTCTCCGCCGAACTGCAGGACGAGCTGCGCGAGCAGACGCGCAAACTCGCGCTCGCGCTCAACGTCGTGGGCTTGATGAACATCCAGTTCGCCATCCAGAACGGCGTGATCTTTGTACTGGAGGTGAATCCGCGTGCTTCACGCACGGCGCCCTTCGTCTCCAAGGCCATCGGTCTGCCACTTGCCAAGATCGGCGCGCGGGTCATGACGGGCCGGACGCTCGCGGCGCTTGGCGCGGATCGTGAGCGGGTGCCGGGCTATTTCTCGGTCAAGGAAGCGGTGTTCCCCTTCGTCAAGTTTCCCGAAGCGGATCCGATGCTCGGACCCGAGATGAAATCGACCGGCGAGGTGATGGGGACTGGCCGCAGTTTCGGTGAGGCCTACGCCAAGGCGCAGGCCGCCTCGGGCGTCGTGCTGCCGCGCAGTGGTACCTGTTTCCTCAGTGTGCGTGAGCGCGACAAACCGGGTGCCGTGGAACTTGCCCGCGAGCTGCTCGAGCGTGGCTTTGATCTGGTCGCCACCGAAGGCACGGCGCGGATCATTGCCGCGGCGGGGCTCGCGGTCCGTCAGGTCAACAAGGTTCGCGAGGGACGGCCGCATTGCGTCGACATGATCAAGAACGGCGAGATCGTGCTGATCGTCAACACCACCGAAGGAAAGCAGGCGGTCAAAGAATCCCACTCCATTCGGCGCGAGGCGGTGCAGCGTCGGGTGACGTACTACACGACCCTTGCCGCGGCGCTCGCAACCTGCGAGGCTCTCGATTCATTGGATCAGGTCGATGTGAATCGGCTGCAGGACCTGCACCGGGAACTCCCTGCCTGAAGGAGTCGTTGGCGTGAAGCGAAATCCCCTGACACTGCGTGGCGCAGAGATGTTGCGCGCCGAACTCAAGCGTCTCAAGAGCGAGGATCGCCCGAACATCATCAAGGCGATCGCCGAGGCGCGCAGTCATGGCGATCTCTCGGAGAATGCCGAGTATCACGCGGCGCGCGAGCAGCAAGGCTTCATCGAGGGTCGCATCAGCGAGCTCGAGGCCAAGCTCTCGACCGCCGACATCATCGATGTCTCGCAGCTGACGCCGAATGGTCGCGTGGTGTTCGGTGCCACCGTCGATCTCGAGGCCGAAGAAGACGGCAAGAAAGTGACCTACACCATCGTCGGTGAGGAAGAGGCGGACATTCGTGCGGCGCGCATCGCCGTAACGTCGCCGATCGCCCGGGCGTTGATCGGCAAGGCCGAGGGCGATGTCGTCGATGTGGCAGCGCCCGGCGGCACGCGCAGCTATGAGATCGTGGCGGTCCGCTACGAATAGTCAGTCGGGCAGGACGATCTTGGCAAGTTCGGCGCGACGCCGGTAGAGCGTCGCCACATGGCCGATTCGGCCCACCAGTGTGCTGTCGGTCGATTTGGCCAGCCCCTCAAGCGCGGCATCACGTGCTTCGCGATCGGCGCCAGTCATCCGAACCTTGATGAGTTCGTGGTCCTGCAGGGCTCGCCGGGTCTCGGCGATCACGCCCTCGCTGACCCCACCGTTGCCGATGAGAATGAGGGGTTTGAGCGGGTGGGCGAGGCCACGCAGGTAACGCCGCTGTTTGTCGTTGAGTTTCACGGTGCGGATTGTAGTCGCCTCGAGGCAGCATCCCCAGTGCCGATACACTCGTCGCCGCCCTTGAAGAGGGAGTCCGTGAACCTCATGAACGGATTAGGGCCGACCGGGTCGAAAAGAAGGCAGTGTGCGGCCGGCGCCCATCGCGCGGCTTGCGGCAACTCGCGGCTGGTGAGGGGGGCCGGGATCGTGTAGTTTCGTGTTTTGGTGCGACGGATCGCGCCATCCGAGGATGTCGTAATGAATGACTTGATGAAAAACTTCGTCGTTTGGGCCTTGATTGCGCTCGCCGTATTGGTGCTGTTCAGCCAGTTCGTGCCGCGCAGTGGTCCCGTCGCCGAGGTCAGCTACAGCAGTTTCCTCGATGAAGTGCGCAATGGGCGCATCGACACCGTCGTGCTGCAGGGCGACATCATCTCGGGCACCCGCAAGGATCGCTCGACCTTCGAACTCTACAATCCCGAGACCGACAACACGGCGCTGATTGGCACGCTCGCCAAGGCGAACGTGGCCATCGTCGGCCGTGCGCCGAAGCAACCCAATTTTCTCTCGCAGCTCGTGTTGCAGCTCGCCCCGGCGTTGCTGCTGATCCTCGTCTTTGCCTGGATGCTGCGACAGATGCAGGGCGGCGGCGGCGGTCGCGGCGCCATGTCTTTCGGCAAGAGCCGCGCGCGGCTGCTCAGCGAAGATCAGGTCGCGGTGACCTTCGCCGATGTGGCCGGTGTCGATGAGGCCAAGCAAGAGGTCGGTGAGATCGTCGACTTCCTCAAGGACCCCTCCAAGTTCCAGAAGCTTGGCGGCAAGATCCCGAAGGGCGTGCTCATGGTCGGTAGCCCCGGTACCGGCAAGACGCTGCTGGCGCGCGCCATCGCTGGCGAAGCCAAGGTGCCGTTTTTCACGATTTCGGGCTCGGACTTCGTCGAGATGTTTGTCGGTGTCGGTGCCTCGCGCGTACGCGACATGTTCGAGCAGGCCAAGAAACACGCGCCCTGCATCATCTTCATCGACGAAATCGATGCAGTGGGTCGCCATCGTGGCGCGGGTTTGGGCGGCGGTCACGACGAACGCGAGCAGACGCTGAACCAATTGCTGGTGGAGATGGATGGTTTCGAGGGCAACGAGGGCATCATCGTCATCGCCGCGACCAACCGCCCGGATGTGCTCGACCCGGCGCTGCTGCGACCGGGCCGTTTCGATCGTCAGGTCGTCGTGCCGCTGCCCGATGTTCGCGGTCGCGAGCAGATCCTCAAGGTTCACATGCGCAAGGTGCCGCTTGGCGACGATGTGAAGCCGGCGCTGATCGCGCGCGGCACGCCCGGGTTCTCGGGTGCCGATCTCGCCAACCTCGTCAACGAAGCGGCGCTCTTTGCTGCGCGCGCCAACAAGCGCATCGTCGGCATGGACGAGTTCGAGCGCGCCAAGGACAAGATCATGATGGGCGCAGAGCGGCGCTCCATGGTCATGACGGAGCAAGAAAAGCGGATGACGGCATACCACGAGGCGGGTCACGCGATTGTCGGCATCACCGTCCCCGAGCACGATCCCGTCTACAAAGTCACCATCATTCCGCGAGGGCGCGCGCTTGGCGTGACGCAGTTCCTGCCGGAACAGGATCGCTACTCGATGAGCAAGCGTCGCATCGAAAGCGGTATCGCGACGCTGTTCGGCGGTCGCATCGCCGAGGAGCTGATCTACGGCGCGGATGCCGTAACGACGGGCGCCTCGAACGACATCGAGCGCGCGACCGATCTCGCGCGCAGCATGGTGACGAAGTGGGGTCTTTCGGATCGACTCGGGCCGCTGACCTACACCGAAGAATCCGGTGAAGTTTTCCTTGGACGCCAGGTCACGCAGACCAAGCAGGTCTCTGACGAAACCGCGCACGCCATCGACCAGGAAGTGCGTCGCGTCATCGAAAACAACTATCAGCGCGCGCGCGATATCCTGCAGACCAACATCGAGAGGCTGCATGCGATGGCTGACGCCTTGATCAAGTACGAGACCATCGACGATGGGCAGATCAAGGACATCATGGCCGGTCGTCCGCCAAGCCCCCCTTCGGGCTGGGACGAGACGGTACCGAGCGGTCCGCAGGATGGCGGCGGCCCGCGACCTGCGCCGCAGCCGGGCGGCATCGGGCCACCGGCGGGCGAGGGCAGCGCGGGCTGAGTTGACGCGCGGCCCGTGTTGCTGCGCTGCGCCGATCGCGAGCTTGATCTCGCCACGCCCGTGGTCATGGGCGTGCTCAACATCACGCCCGACTCCTTCTCCGACGGTGGGCACTTCGTCGATCATCCGGCGGCGTTCGCGCGGGCTCTGCGCATGCTCGAAGAGGGCGCCACGATCATCGACGTGGGCGGTGAGTCGACTCGTCCCGGCGCGTTGCCCGTGTCGGCAGAAGAAGAACTGCAGCGGGTGATCCCGGTGGTGCGCTCGCTGGTCGCGGGCGGCGCGCTGGTTTCCATTGATACCAGCAAGCCCGAGGTCATTTGCGCGGCGCTCGAGGCGGGCGCACAAATCGTGAACGACGTATACGCGCTGCGCAGACCGGGTGCGCTCGAGGCCGCCGCGCGCGGCGCGGCTGCGGTTTGCGTGATGCACATGCAGGGCGAGCCGCGCTCGATGCAGCAGGCGCCGCGCTATGGCGATGTCGTCCGGGAAGTCGCCGGGTTTCTGGCCGAGCGGGTGGCTGCGTGCGAGTCAGCGGGCATCGCCCGTGATCGATTGCTCGTCGATCCGGGCTTCGGTTTCGGCAAGACCGTGGCCCACAACCTCGAGTTGCTGCGTAACCTGAATGAGATCGCACCGCCCGGGTTGCCGATTCTCGCGGGTCTGTCGCGCAAATCCATGTTGGCCACGCTGACTGGCCGTCCGGTCGAGGCGCGCCTTGCGGGCAGCCTCGCGCTCGCCTTCGCGGCGCTCGAGGGCGGAGCGCGTATCATTCGTTGCCACGATGTCGCCGAGACTTGTGATGTCGTCAAGGTATGGACGGCCTTGCGCCGCAAGGGGGAGGCAAGTTGAGCAGGAAATATTTCGGTACCGACGGCGTGCGCGGCAAAGTCGGCGAAGCACCGCTCACGGTCGACTTTGCACTGCGCCTTGCGAGCGCCGCGGCCAGAGTCCTCGCGCCCGAAGGGGGCAGCGTGCTCATCGGCAAGGACACGCGCTTGTCGGGCTATATGTTCGAGTCTGCACTCGAGGCTGGTTTCGTGGCGGCGGGTGTGGACGCGATGCTGATTGGCCCCTTGCCGACGCCGGGTGTCGCCTACATGACGCGCCACTTCGGCTGCCGATTTGGCGTGGTGATCAGCGCCTCGCACAATCCTTACGACGATAACGGCATCAAATTCTTTGATCATCAGGGTAGCAAGCTTTCGGACGAAGCCGAGGCCCGCATCGAAGCCGAGATCGATCAGCCGCCGACGACCCGCGAGTCGCGGGCGTTGGGGCGGGCCTCGCGCGTCGACAAGACGCGCAAGGCTTATCAGGACTTTTGCATCTCCACGGTACCCACTGGGACCTCGCTCGCCGGCATGAAGATCGTGATCGACTGCGCGCATGGCGCCGGGTACAAGGTCGCGCCACGCATCCTCGCCGATCTTGGTGCCGAGATCGTGCCGCTCGGCTGCTCCCCAAATGGCCGCAACATCAACCAAAACTGCGGCTCGACGTCGCCTGAACTTCTTCAGCTCACCGTGCCCGGCGTGCGTGCCGAGGTGGGTATCGCCCTCGATGGCGACGGCGATCGACTCGTCATGGTCGATCATCTCGGGCGCAAGGTCGACGGCGATCAGCTGCTCTACATCATTGCCACTCATCGACACTCGCAGGGTCGTCTGCAGGGACCCGTGGTCGGGACCCTGATGTCCAACTTCGGCCTCGAGCGCGCGCTCATCCAGCGCGGCATCGTGTTTCATCGCGCGGCGGTCGGTGATCGTTATGTGCTCGCAAAATTGCGCGAGACCGGCGGCGTACTGGGCGGCGAAACGTCCGGTCATCTGCTCACCCTCGATTACACGAGCACGGGCGATGCGATGATCGCGGCGCTGCAGGTGCTCGCGATCATGCGCGAAACGGGGCGTTCGCTCGCGGAGTTGACCGCCGATCTCGTTTTGCTGCCGCAGACGATGGTCAACGTGAAAGTGGCGCAGCGTTTTGATCCGAAGTCGGATCCCGCAGTGCGCGCCGTGCTCGAGCGAGTCGAGGGCGAACTTGCCGGTCGCGGCCGCGTGGTGTTACGCGCCTCGGGGACCGAGCCGCTGATTCGCGTGATGGTGGAAGCCGAAGAGGCCGCCAAGGCCAAGGCGCTCGCCAACGAACTTGCCGATGCGGTTCGACAGGGGAGAGTGTGATGAGCCAACGACATCCCATGGTAGCCGGCAACTGGAAGATGCACGGTTCGCGTGCCACGAACCTCGCGTTGGTGGAGGGCGTGCTCGCGGGCACCGTGCCCGGCGCAGAGGTCGTGCTTTGTCCGCCCTTCGTTTATCTCGCCGATCTTGCGCCGCGTCTTGCGGGCGGAGCGGTGCAGCTCGGCGCGCAGGATGTTTGCGCCGAGCCGCGCCAAGGCGCCTATACCGGCGAGGTATCGGCGGACATGTTGCGTGATGTCGGCTGCCGATACGTCATCGTCGGCCACTCGGAGCGACGTGCGCTTTTCAGCGAAACGGATGCCATCGTTGCGCACAAGGCGCTCACCGCGCTCGCGGCAGGCCTGCAACCCATCATCTGCGTCGGCGAGCAACTCGAAGATCGGGATGCTGGTCGAACGGAAGCTGTGGTGGGCGAGCAGCTCGAGGCGGTGCTGGGTGCTTTGGCAGACTCGGCAAACGGGCTCGCCGCACTCAACCAATGTGTGCTCGCCTACGAGCCGGTCTGGGCGATTGGCACTGGCCGAACCGCGTCCCCGGAACAGGCTCAGCAGGTTCACGCCTTCATCCGTGGTCGAATCGCCAATCGGGATGCTACAATTGCGGGCTCGGTGAGGATCCTCTACGGAGGCAGCGTCAAACCCGGCAACGCCCGCGAGCTCTTTGGCATGGCGGACGTCGACGGTGGGCTGATTGGTGGAGCCTCACTCAAGGCCGACGAGTTCGTGGCGATCATCGCTGCGGCCGTCGCTTGGTGACGGTAACCCCGTCGAACATTTTGCGGATTTGTGCTGAGCGGATATTGCGTCGATGTTGTTGACTGCACTGACCATCATTCAAGTGTTCGCGTCGCTCGCGATCATCGCACTCGTCTTGCTGCAGCGCGGCCGCGGTGCCGACGCGGGCGCCGGTTTCGGCGCGGGTGCCTCGGGCAGCGTATTCGGTGCACGTGGCGCGACCACCGGCCTCTCGCGTGCGACCGCCGTGCTTGCCGCGGTGTTCATGATCAACAGTCTCGCGCTCGCTTGGCTCGGTACCCGACCCGCGAGCGTCGATTCGCAGGGGCTGCTCGGCGAGTCCGCCGAACTTGCTCCCGCACCAGCCAGTGCGCCGCCGCTCGATGCGGCCCCTGCAACAATCCCGGATTCGGTACCCGCGCCTGCTCCTGCAGCGCCGGCACCGTAGAGCGGTAACGCTCTTTCTCGCAGTCGAATGTCATCGCGGACGTGGTGGAATTGGTAGACACACTAGCTTGAGGGGCTAGCGCCGCAAGGTATGGGAGTTCGAGTCTCCCCGTCCGCACCAAACTCGTTCGACATCCTGCTACAATTCGCGCCGCTTAAAGCACGGGGGTTACGTGGTCTTCAACCACGTGCGTGCAAGGGCGAGACGAATGCTGTCGAATTACCTGCCTGCTCTGATCTTTCTGGGTGTCGCCTCCGGCTTGGCGATGGTGTTGTTGCTGCTCGGTACGGGCCTCGGCCGCTACTTCAGCAAGGCGCCTGACGACGCCCAGAAGCGCTCGCCTTACGAGTGCGGCTTCGAACCCTTCGAAGACACTCGCATGAAATTCGACGTGCGCTATTACCTCGTTGCCATCCTCTTCATCGTGTTCGATCTCGAGATCGCCTTCCTGTTTCCTTGGGCCGTCGCGCTCGATTCGATCGGTGTCTTCGGTCTGGTTTCAATGGGGATTTTCCTCGGCATCCTGATCGTCGGCTTCATCTACGAATGGAAGAAGGGGGCGCTCGAGTGGGATTGAGCGAGGAGAGCGGCGCGCACGAGTTCGCGCAGCGGGGTTTTGTCACCACCCAGATCGACAACCTCGTCAACTGGGCGCGTACCGGTTCGTTGTGGCCCATGACGTTTGGTCTCGCCTGCTGCGCGGTCGAGATGATGCATGCGGGGGCTTCGCGTTACGACCTCGATCGATTCGGTGTCGTCTTTCGCCCGAGCCCGCGCCAATCGGATGTGATGATCGTCGCCGGTACGCTGGTCAACAAAATGGCGCCAGCGCTGCGCAAGGTCTATGACCAGATGCCCGAGCCGCGCTGGGTGATTTCCATGGGATCCTGCGCCAACGGTGGCGGGTACTATCACTATTCCTACGCAGTGGTGCGCGGCTGCGATCGCATCGTGCCGGTCGATGTCTACGTGCCCGGTTGTCCGCCGACCGCGGAGGCCCTGCTTTACGGCATCATCCAACTGCAAAAGAAAATCGCCCGCACGAGCACGGTGGCGCGCCCATGACGGCATCCGTCGAATCGACGGCGGCTGCGCAGCCCGTCTGGGTTGCTGCGCTCGAGCAATCGCTGCTCGAGGTGCTGGGCGATTCGGTGCGTCGCCTCGAATCTTTGCCCGACGAAGTGGCGATCGAGTGTGCGCCCGAAGCGCTGCTGGCGGTGGCGACTGCATTGCGCGATCACCCGCAACTCGGGTTTGACATGCTGATCGATCTCGCCGGCGTCGATTACCTGCATTACGGTCGCTCGGAATGGAAAACGCTGAGCGCGACCGGGTCGGGGTTTTCGCGCGGCGTCAATCGTGATCGCAGCGCCGCCGGTACGATGTCGACGGAGGTCGCGCCGGGGCGCCGTTTTGCGGTGGCCGTGCAATTGCTGTCGGTTCGTCTCAACCGTCGCTTGCGACTGAAGGTTTTTTGCGCCGACAACGATGAGCCGATGATCGACTCGCTGGTCGGTGTGTGGGCCTCGGCCAACTGGTTCGAGCGCGAGGCGTTCGATCTGTTCGGTATCCTCTTCAAGGGCCACCCCGATCTGCGTCGCATCCTCACCGATTACGGCTTCATCGGTCATCCGTTCCGCAAGGACTTCCCGCTGATCGGCAATGTCGAGGTGCGTTACGACCCGGTCAAGCAACGCGTGGTGTACGAGCCGGTGAGCATCGAGTCGCGCACTCTGGTGCCGCGCGTTATTCGCCACGACAACCGTTACGAGCCCGCACTGATCGATCGTGGTGACGGCAGCTCAGGTGCGGGGCGCTGATGAGCATGGCGGAAATCCAGTCCTACACCATGAATTTTGGGCCGCAGCATCCTGCGGCGCACGGCGTTCTGCGCCTTGTACTCGAGCTCGACGGCGAGGTCATCCAGAAAGCCGATCCACACGTGGGGCTCCTGCATCGGGCGACCGAGAAGCTTGCCGAGTCGAAACCCTTCAACCAGTCGATCGGCTACATGGACCGGCTCGACTACGTCTCGATGATGTGCAACGAGCACGCGTACGTCATGGCGATCGAGCGTCTGCTCGGCGTCGCGGCGCCGATTCGCGCCCAATACATCCGCGTGATGTTCGATGAGATCACCCGCATCCTCAACCATCTGATGTGGCTCGGTGCGCACGGCCTCGATATCGGTGCGATGACGGTGTTCCTGCTCGCCTTCAAAGAGCGCGAGGATTTGATGGACTGCTACGAGGCGGTCTCGGGCACGCGCATGCACGCGACCTATTACCGACCCGGCGGCGTTCACCGCGACTTGCCGCGCGAGATGCCGCGCTATCAGGCCTCGCGTTGGCGTTCGCAGAAGGATGCCGATCGCCTGAACGAGGCGCGTGCGGCGGGCCTGCTCGAATTCATCGAAGATTTCACGCGCCGCTTCCCAAAAGCGATCAATGAGTACGAAACGCTGCTCACCGACAATCGCATCTGGAAGCAGCGCACGGTCAACATCGGAGTCGTGAGCCCGGAGCGGGCGCTGCAACTCGGTTTCAGTGGACCGATGCTGCGCGGCTCGGGCGTCGCGTGGGATCTGCGCAAGAAGCAGCCCTACGAAGTCTACGAACACCTCGATTTCGACATCCCGGTGGGCGTCAACGGCGATTGCTATGACCGCTACCTCGTGCGCATCGAAGAGCTGCGGCAGTCCAACCGCATCGTCGCGCAGTGCGTCGAGTGGCTGAAGAAAAATCCGGGTCCCGTGATGGTCGCCGACGCCAAGGTGCGTCCGCCGCGTCGCGAAAACATGAAGGGCGACATGGAATCGCTCATTCATCACTTCAAGTTGATGACCGAAGGGTACTGCGTGCCCGAGGGCGAGACCTACGCCGCGGTCGAGGCGCCGAAGGGCGAGTTCGGGATTTATCTGGTGTCGGATGGCGCCAACAAACCCTATCGCCTCAAATGCCGAGCCCCGGGGTTTTCGCACCTCGCGTCGCTCGAAGAAATGGTGACCGGACACATGCTGGCCGATGTGGTCGCAGTGATCGGCACTCAGGACATCGTATTCGGAGAAATCGACCGATGAGCGAGCCGAACCAGGACGGGCTCGGTGTGCTGACGAGTGACGGGCAGCGTTTCGTGCCGGGCGACGGTCCGAACGTACATCGACTCACCGCGCATACTCGCCACGAAATCGACGGCTGGATCGCGCGTTTTCCCGCGGGTCGACAGCGCTCGGCGACGCTCTCGGCGTTGCGCTTCGTGCAGGAACAGAACGAGGGGTACCTCACCACCGAACTGATGGACGCGGTCGCCGAGTATCTGCGCCTGCCCTCAATTCAGGTGTACGAAGTGGCGACCTTCTATTCGATGTTCGAGACCCATGAGTGCGGCCGTCACCACGTGAGCGTCTGTACGAACATCAGCTGCTGGTTGAACGGCGCCGAGGACATCCTCGCGCATTGCGAGCGCAAGCTCGGCATCAAGGTGGGCGAGAGCACCGCAGACAAGCGCATCTTCCTCAAAAAAGAAGAAGAGTGTCTTGCCGCTTGCACTGGCGCGCCGATGATGATGGTTGATCATGAATTCCACGAGTACCTGACACCGGAAAAGGTGGACAGGATTCTCGACGACCTGAAGTGAGCGCGTTGTCATGAACGAGGCCCTCGAAAAATGGCGTGATCGCATGAACCTCGTGGTGTTCGAGCCGCTGTCGCTAGAACGCCCGTGGACGCTCGAGAGTTATCTCAAGATCGGCGGTTACTCGTCCTGGAAAAAAATCCTCGCGGGCGAGATGAGTCGCGAGCAGGTGATCGACGCGGTCAAGGCGAGTGGCCTGCGTGGCCGCGGCGGCGCCGGCTTTCCGACCGGTACCAAGTGGAGCTTCATGCCGCGCAACGCGCCGATGCAGAAGTACGCCGTGTGCAATTCTGACGAGAGTGAACCCGGCACCTGTCACGACCGCGACATCCTGCGCTTCAATCCGCACTCGCTGATCGAGGGCATGGCGATTGGCGGCTATGCCATGGGCGCGACCGTCGGCTACAACTACATCCGCGGCGAGTTTCTGGGCGAACCGGTGCCGCGCTTCGAGGCGGCACTCAAGGAAGCCTACGCGGCGGGTCTGCTCGGCAAGAACGTGCAGGGTTCGGGCATCGACTTCGATCTCTATGCTTTCGTGGGCGCAGGCGCCTACATCTGTGGCGAAGAGACTGCGTTGCTCGAATCACTCGAAGGCAAGCAGGGCAAGCCGCGTTTCAAGCCACCGTTCCCAGCGGCGTTTGGTCTCTACGGACAGCCGACCACGATCAACAACACCCAGAGTTATGCCTCGGTGCCGACGATCCTGCGCAAGGGTCCGGAGTGGTTCGCCAAGCTCGGCACCACGAACGCCGGCGGTACCGTGGTTTTTTCGGTGTCGGGCCACGTCAACAAGCCCGGCAACTACGAGCTGCCACTCGGCATACCGTTCAAAGAATTGCTGGAGATCGCAGGTGGCGTGCGCGGTGGGCGCAAGCTCAAGGCGGTCATCCCCGGCGGCTCTTCGGTCAAGGTCGTACCGGGCGAGGTCATGATGGGCGTCAACATGGACTACGATTCACTGCGCGCAGTCGGCTCCTCGGTTGGCTCGGCTGCGGTCATCGTCATGGACGAGACGACCTGCATGGTGCGCACGCTCGAACGAATTTCACGTTTCTACAAGTCGGAGTCCTGTGGTCAGTGCACGCCGTGTCGCGAGGGCACAGGCTGGCTTAATCGCGTGCTCAAGCGGATCGTCGCCGGTGATGGACGCATGGAAGATCTGCAGCTTCTGGTGGACGTGGCGAATCGCATCGAAGGCCATACCATCTGTGCGCTCGGTGACGCGGCGGCGTGGCCGGTACAGAGCTTCGTGCAAAAATATCGCCACGAGTTCGAATACATGATCCAGCACGGTGGTCGCAGCCTCGTCGATGGCCAGCAGGAGGCGGCATAAGCCGGGGTGCGCGAGAGATGGCCGCTAATCCACAAGACGATTTGATCAACGTCGAGGTCGACGGTCAGCCCGTCAAGGCCCGCAAGGGCGCGATGATCATCCACGTGACCGATCAGCACGGCGCCTATGTGCCGCGCTTCTGTTATCACGACAAGCTGCCCGTGGCGGCGAACTGCCGCATGTGTCTGGTCGAGGTCGAAAAAGCGCCGAAGCCTCTCCCTGCCTGCGCGACACCGGTCGCCGAGGGCATGAAGATCTTCACCAAATCCAAGGCCGCCATCGGTGCGCAAAAAGCGACCATGGAATTCCTGCTGATCAACCATCCTCTTGATTGTCCTATTTGCGATCAGGGCGGCGAGTGCGAGTTGCAGGATCTCGCCATGGGTTTCGGTCGCGATATCGCGCGCTTCAACGAGCGCAAGCGAGTCGTCAAGGATAAAAACCTCGGTCCGCTCGTCTCCACCGACATGACGCGCTGCATTCATTGCACGCGCTGTGTGCGCTTCGGGCAGGACATCGCGGGAATTCCGGAGCTCGGTACCACGGGTCGTGGCGAGAACATGGAAATCGGCACCTGGATTGAGCGCAGTGTCGATCATGAGCTCTCGGGCAACATCATCGATCTTTGTCCGGTGGGTGCGCTCAACTCGAAGCCGTTCCGCTATCAGGGTCGTTCCTGGGAAATGACGCAGGTGCCCTTTATCGCGCCGCACGATGGCTTTGGCTCGAATCTTTTCGGTCATGTGCTGCGCGGCAAGCTCAAGCGCGTCGTGCCACGTGCGAATGACGACGTCAACGAGACTTGGATCGCCGATCGCGATCGCTTCAGTTACGAGGGCGTGCTCGCCGAAGATCGGCTGCAAAGGCCCATGCTGCGCGAGGCGAGCGGCTGGCGCGAGGCGAGTTGGGATGAGGCCTTGGGGGCTGCGGCACGTGGTCTTGCCGCTGCGGGTGCTTCGCTCGGTACGCTGGTTCATCCGTCGTGCACGCTTGAAGAAATGCACCTGGCCGCTCGTTTAACGCGCAGCTTGGGCTCCGCGAATATCGATCACCGGCTGCGCACGCGCGATTTTCGCGACGCAGTCGCGGATCCCCGTCAACCTTCGCTCGGCGTGTCGCTCGCGGAAGTCGATGGACTCTCGGGTGTTTTGGTCATCGGCTCGCATTTGCGAGCCGAACTTCCGCTGCTCGCGCATCGCTTGCGCAAGGCCGTGGTGCGCGCGCGCGCGAAGGCCGCGTTCGTCGATTCTGTTGCGCGCCAATATCGCTTCAACGTCGCAGCCCACGTGGTCAATCGACCGAGCGAGTGGGTTCATGAATTGGCTGCGATTCTGCGTGCGGTGGTCGATCTCAGCGGCGTAAAGCCGCGCGAGAACTTCAGCAGTTTGCTGCGGGCAATCGAGCCCTTGGCGACGCACCGTGCGGCGGCCGAGGCGCTCTGTCATGGCAACGCGCGTGCGGTGTGGCTTGGTGCGATGGCGCTGCGACATCCGGCCGCCGCCGATCTGCGTGCGCTCGCCAATGAAATCGCGCATCTGGCTGGAGCATCGTTGGGTTTGCTTGCCGAGGGCGGTAACGCGGCGGGTGCTTGGCTCGCTGGAGTGGTCCCGCATCGCCGGTCGGGCGGCGTACCGGTGGCCGATGGCGCGACGGGTCTCGGTGCACGCGGCATGCTCGAGTCTGCGCAGCGAGCTTATTTGCTGGTGGGTGCGATTGAACCCTCGATGGACATGGCTGATCCGTCGCTCGCCGAGGGAGCGTTCGGCAGCGCGGCTTGCGTGGTGGCGGTGACTCCCTTCGTGACCGACGAATTGCGGCGCGTCGCCCATGTGCTGTTGCCGATGGGCAGTTTTGCCGAGACGTCCGGCACCTATGTGAATCTTGAGGGGCGCTGGCAGAGTCAGACGGGTGTCGCCTCCGCGATCGGCGAGGCGCGCCCCGGTTGGAAAATCCTGCGAGTACTTGGCAACGAGCTGGGTCTCGACGGCTTCACGTATCAAAGCTCCGATGAAGTCCGCATCGAACTCGCGCGGCTTCTCGAGGCGAATGCCGGTGGCGCAGTGCCGTCTTCGATGGTGACGACGCATGTACCGGCGATTGCGGCAGTCGCCGGCGCCGCCGAGCTCGAACTCGGCGCGCTCGATATCCCAATGTATTCGATCGATGCGGTGCTGCGTCGCAGCGCTGCCTTGCAGCAGACCGCCGTCGCGCGTGCGAGTGGGGCGCTAGCGGCGCACGATGGAGGGCAGGCTTGATGGACGCGCTGCTCGGCCTCTGGACGTCCTTGCCCGAATATGTGCGTTCGACCGTCTGGATCTTGCTGGTCACGGTGGCGGTCATTTTGTCGGTGGCGTTCACAACGCTCTGGGAGCGCAAGGTCATCGGCTGGATGCAGCTACGACGGGGCCCGAATCGCGTCGGCAGCATTTTCGGTTTTGCGCCCGGTATCTTTCAGCCCTTCGCCGACGTGATCAAGTTGCTCGTCAAAGAGGTCGTCATTCCGTCGGCTGCCAACAAATGGCTGTTCCGAATTGCGCCGATGATCACGCTCGTGCCGGCCTTCGCCGCTTGGGCCGTGATGCCGCTCGATCCGAATCTGGTCATCGCCGATATCGACGCGGGCTTGCTTTATCTGTTGTCGCTGACCTCGGTTGGCGTCTACGGCGTGATCCTCGCCGGCTGGGCGGCGAACTCCAAATACGCATTCCTTGGTGCGATGCGCTCTGCCGCGCAGGTCGTGGCCTATGAAATCGCCATGGGTTTTGCGCTGGTTGGTGTGGTCATGGCGGCGGGCACGCTGAACCTTGGCGATATCGTGCGCGCGCAGTCAGGCGGCGTCAGCAGCTGGTTCGTGCTCTGGCTCTTCCCGTTGTTCATCGTGTACGTGATTGCGGGTGTCGCCGAGACCAACCGCGCCCCGTTCGATGTGGCCGAGGGCGAGTCGGAAATCGTCGCTGGATTCCACGTCGAGTATTCGGGTATCGCGTTCGCGCTGTTTTTCCTTGCCGAATACGCCAACATGCTGTTGATCTCCGCGCTGACGGCGGTGTTCTTCCTCGGCGGTTGGTTGAGCCCCTTCGAAGGGATTTTGGCCGCGGATAATCCGCTCGCCGCTCCCGGCTTTCATTGGTTGTTCCTCAAGCTTTTTTTCTTTCTGACCTGCTTCATGTGGTATCGCGCCACGTTCCCGCGCTATCGCTACGACCAGATCATGCGTCTCGGCTGGAAGATCCTCATCCCGGTTACCTTGGTTTGGATCGCCGTCGAGGGCGTGATGTTTTGGGCGGGCGTCGGTCCCTGGAAATCCTGACGGCAGCAAAGGATCACACCCCATGCCAACGCGAAGCATCGCCAAGACTTTCCTGCTCACCGAGTTGCTCGGCGGCATGGCGCTCACCGCGCAGACCTTGTTCCGTAAGAAGGTCACGCTGAACTATCCCGAGGAGAAAACTCCGCAGTCGCCGCGTTTTCGCGGTTTGCATGCGCTGCGCCGCTACGCGAACGGCGAAGAGCGTTGCATCGCCTGCAAGCTTTGCGAAGCGGTGTGCCCGGCGCTCGCCATCACCATCGAATCGGACGTCGCGGCGGACGGCACGCGGCGCACGACACGCTACGACATCGATCTTTTCAAGTGCATCTACTGTGGGTTCTGCGAAGAGGCGTGCCCGGTGGATGCGATCGTCGAGACGCGGATCCACGAGTACCACATGGAAAACCGCGGCGAAAACATCATGACCAAGGACAAGCTGCTCGCGGTGGGTGAGCGGTACGCGGCGCTGATCGATGCCGACAAGGCAGCCGACGCGCCGTACCGCTGAGCGCAACGCGATAGGGGAAAACGACCGGTGTTCGTGCAACTGCTTTTCTACGGCTTCTCGGCCATCCTGATTGCGGCAGCGCTCGGGGTCATTGTCGCCCGCAATCCCGTCTATTCCGCGCTCAGCCTCGTGCTCGCCTTCTTCACGAGTGCGGCGCTGTGGTTGCTGATCGAAGCCGAGTTTTTGGCCATTGTACTGGTGCTGGTTTACGTCGGCGCGGTGATGGTGTTGTTCCTGTTTGTCGTCATGATGCTCGACATCAACGTCGAGGAAGTGAAGCGTGGATTCACGCGCTATGCCTGGCTCGGGTGGCTGGTGTCGCTAGTCGTCATTGCGCAGATGATCGCCGTCTTCTGGTTCAAGGATTTCGGTATCGATGCCACCGTAGGCGTGGCTCGTCAGGCGGCGGATCACAGCAACACGCGTGAGCTCGGTGAAGTGCTCTACACGCAGTATGTCTATCCGTTCGAACTGGCGGCGGTGCTGCTGCTGGTCGCCATCGTTGCGGCGATTTCGCTGACCATGCGGCGTCGCCCCGGACTCAAGCCTCAGGACATTGCCAAGCAGGTGGCGGTCCGCCGCGAAGATCGGGTGCGCCTCGTCAAGGGCGTGACACGGGACGGCGGCGGTGATCGTGAGGGCAGCGAGGACCGCCCGAGCGGCGAGGGTGGTACACGATGATTACCCTGCAGCACATGCTCACCCTGTCGGGGATTCTCTTTGCACTCTCGATTGCCGGCATTTTCCTCAACCGCAAGAACGTGATTCTGCTCCTGATGTGCATCGAGTTGATGCTGCTTGCGGTCAACTTCAGCTTCGTGTCGTTCTCGCGTTTCCTCGGCGATCTCGACGGGCAGGTGTTCGTGTTCTTCGTGCTGACGGTTGCCGCTGCCGAGTCGGCAATAGGCCTCGCCATTCTCGTGGTGCTGTTCCGTGAGCGTCGCAGCATCAATGTCGAAGATCTCGACACCTTGAAGGGTTGATCGCCATGTCGCCTGCCGCCTCAATGAATCCGAATGTCCTGCTGGCGATACCCTTGCTGCCGCTCGCCGCGGCCATCATCGCCGGACTTTTTGGTCGACTGATTGGCCGTACTGCCGCGCATGTCGTGACGATTGCTGCGGTCGGCATCGCGTTCCTGCTCTCCGCGCAGATCACCTGGCAGCTGATCAGCGGGGAGGTGGGTGTCTACAACGAGTCGGTGTACACGTGGTTGGTCAGTGACGGCGTACGCATGGAGGTCGGCTTTCTGGTCGACCATCTCTCCGTACTCATGATGTGCGTGGTCACGTTCGTGTCGTTCTGCGTGCACGTCTACACCATCGGTTACATGCAAGATGACCCGGGGTATCAGCGGTTCTTCGCCTATATCTCGCTGTTCACTTTCGCGATGCTCATGCTCGTGATGTCGAACAACTTCATGCAGCTTTTCTTCGGCTGGGAGGCGGTGGGCGTCGTTTCTTACCTGCTGATCGGTTTCTGGTACACGAAGCCGAGTGCGATCTTCGCAAATCTCAAGGCGTTCCTTGTCAACCGAGTGGGGGACTTCGGGTTCGTGCTCGGCATCGCGGGTGTCGTCTATTTCACCGGCTCACTCGATTATCGAGACGCCTTCGCAGCGGCGCCACAGATCGCGCAGTCCGGTTTCGCGCTGACGAATGACTTCACCGTTTCGGCGATGACCCTCATCTGCATTTGCCTTTTCATCGGCGCCATGGGCAAGTCGGCGCAGGTTCCCTTGCATGTCTGGCTGCCCGATTCGATGGAAGGTCCGACGCCCATCTCTGCGCTGATCCATGCGGCGACCATGGTGACTGCGGGTATCTTCATGGTCGCGCGGTTCTCGCCGCTCTTCGAACAGTCCGAGACGGCGCTGTCGTTCGTGCTGGTGGTAGGTGCGACTACTGCACTCTTCATGGGCTTTCTCGGTATCGTCAACAACGACATCAAGCGCGTCGTCGCGTACTCGACCCTGTCGCAGCTGGGTTACATGACGGTGGCGCTCGGCGCTTCGGCTTACGGCGCTGCAATTTTCCATTTGATGACGCACGCGTTCTTCAAGGCCTTGCTGTTCCTCGCCGCCGGTTCGGTGATCATCGGCATGCATCACGAGCAGGACATGCGCAAGATGGGCGGGCTTGCCAAAGTCATGCCCATCACGGCGGCGACCTGCTGGATCGGTGCCCTCGCGCTGATCGGCACGCCGTTCCTCTCCGGCTTTTACTCCAAAGATTTCATCATCGAAGCCGTGCACGAGGCCGACCGCTGGGGTGCAACCTATGCGTATTGGTGCGTGCTGCTCGGCGTGTTCGTGACGGCGCTCTACACCTTCCGCATGATATTCATGACCTTCCACGGCGCGCCGCGTTGGGCGGATGGGGCAGGGCACGCGCACGACGATGCGCATCATGACGATCATGCGCATGATGACGATCATGGTCACGGCCATGGCGGCGGACCGCCGCACGAGAGTCCTTGGGTCGTAACCTTGCCGCTCGTGCTGCTCGCCATTCCTTCGCTGATCATCGGCTACTTGACCGTACAGCCCGTGCTGTTTGGCGGTTATTTCGGCGATGCCATTCAAGTACTCGAGCAAAACGACGTCCTCGCCGAACTCGCCTCGCACTTCCATGATCCGGCTTCGTTCGCGCTCGCCGCAGTGGGTCATCCGCCGCTCTGGTTGGCGCTCGGCGGCGTTGTCGCGGCGTGGTATCTCTTTCTCAAGAACCCCGCTGCAGCGGAGCGCATGGGTGCCGCATTGAGACCGATCGGTCGGATACTCGACAACAAGTATTACTTCGATTGGTTCAATGAAAACGTCCTTGCTGCCGGCAGCAGACTGCTCGGTCGTGTGTTCTGGAAAGCAGGCGATCAGGCCATCATCGATGGGGCAATGGTCAACGGTTCGGCGAACCTCGTCGCGGCGCTTTCCGGACTGATCCGGCGGGTGCAGACGGGTTATCTCTATTCCTACGCGTTCTGGATGATGATCGGCTTGGCCGCGCTGCTGGCGTGGTTCCTGCTTATTGCCTGACGCAAGACGAGAAGAATGATGCAGGCTGGATTGCTGTCGTTGTTGGTGTGGCTCCCCATTGTGGGCGGCGTTGCCGTGCTCGCGCTCGGGGATTCGCGAATTGCGCTCGCCAAATGGCTAGCGCTGGCGACCGCGGTCGCTGCCTTCGTTTTGTCCATCCCGCTCTACACCGGCTTTGACACCACCACGGCAGCGTTCCAGTTTGTCGAGCAAGTGCCCTGGATTCCGGCTTTCAATGCGACGTATCACCTTGGGCTCGATGGCATCTCGCTGCCGTTGGTGCTGCTCACGACTTTTGTCACGATCCCGGTGTTGATCGCTGCCTGGACGGTGATCGAGGATCGCCCGGCGCAATACTTTGCCGCCTTCCTGATCATGGAAGGTTTGATGGTTGGCGTCTTTGCAGCGCTTGATGCCTTGCTGTTCTATTTTTTCTGGGAAGCGATGCTGATCCCGATGTTCCTCATCATCGGCATCTGGGGCGGACCGCGCCGCGTCTACGCGACGCTGAAGTTTTTTCTCTACACCTTCCTCGGCTCGGTGTTCATGCTGGTCGCTCTGATCTACATGTATCTGCAAGCGGGTAGCTACGACATCGTGGCCCTGCAGGAGCTGCCGCTTGGACTCGACGAGCAATTCTGGATCTTCCTCGCATTCTTCGCGGCCTTTGCCGTGAAGATCCCGATGTTCCCGGTCCACACCTGGTTGCCGGATGCGCACGTCGAAGCGCCCACCGGCGGCTCTGTGGTGCTGGCGGCGATCATGTTGAAGATGGGCGGTTATGGCTTCCTGCGTTTTGCCCTGCCGATCGCTCCCGATGCTGCGCGCGAACTCGACATGCTGGTGATCGTGCTGTCCCTGATCGCCGTGGTCTACATCGGCTTCGTCGCGCTGGTGCAGACCGACATGAAGAAGCTGATAGCCTATTCATCGATTGCGCACATGGGCTTCGTGACGCTCGGTTGTTTTCTGGTGTTTGACATCTCGACGCAGACGGGATCGCTGGCGGGTGCGGGAATGGGCATCGATGGCGCGATGGTGCAGATGGTCTCGCACGGTCTGATCTCGGCAGCGATGTTCCTTTGTGTCGGTGTAATGTACGACCGTCTGCATAGCCGCGAGATCAGTGCCTACGGCGGCGTCATCAATCGCATGCCGATCTTCGGTGCCTTCATGGTGCTCTTTGCGATGGCTAATTCCGGCTTGCCCGGAACTTCCGGATTCGTTGGCGAGTTTCTGGTGATCATCGCGGCCTTCAAGGCGAATTTCTGGTACGCCTTCCTCGCCGCCACCACGCTGATTCTCGGCGCGGCGTACACGCTGTGGCTGGTCAAGCGAGTCATTTTCGGACCGGTCGGCAACGCACACGTCGCCGAACTCGACGATCTGAACAGCCGAGAATTTTTTGTGCTCGCCTTGCTTGCCTTCGGTGTGTTGCTGCTCGGCGTCTGGCCAGCGCCGCTGCTCGAGGTAATGCAGCCCTCCGTCCAGCACCTCGTCGAGCAGATCGTCACGAGCAAGCTGCCCTGATATCACGCGAATCCTGACATGAGCACCATTCCTACACTCGCATCGCTCGCGCCCGCACTGCCGGAGATCTATCTCACGGCAGCCATCTGTTTTGTCCTGCTGGTCGATGTGTTCTCGGGTGATGCAGCGCGACGCATCACCCCGACGCTCACCTTGCTCGTGATCGGCGTAGGTGCTGCGCTCACGCTTGGCTATGCTCAGGTACCGGCGCCGGTCGAGCTCTTCTCCGGCATGTACATCGCCGATCCTCTTGCCACGGTACTCAAGCTCTTCACGATGCTGTTTGTCGCGGTGGGTCTGCTTTACTCGCGTCATTTCCTTGAGGCGAGGGGACTGCTGAAGGGCGAGTATTACGTACTCGTCCTCACGGCGATGCTCGGTATCTTCGTGATCATCTCCGCTTCGAGCCTGCTCACGCTGTATATCGGCATCGAATTGCTCGCATTGTCGCTCTACGCGCTGGTGGCATTCGATCGCGATTCGGGGATCGCCGCCGAGTCAGCGATGAAGTATTTCGTGTTGGGTGCAATCGCCTCGGGGTGCCTGCTCTACGGCATGTCTCTGGTGTACGGCATGACCGGTACGCTGCTCCTCGGCGAGATCGCGGCGAGCCTGCAAGGCCCGCCCAGTATCGGTCTCATCATGGGCGTCGTGTTTCTGGTGGTGGGTGTCGCCTTCAAGTTCGGTGGCGTGCCATTCCACATGTGGGTACCGGACGTCTACCACGGCGCCCCCTCGTCAGTGACCTTGTTCGTCGCCACGGCGCCGAAGATTGCCTCGTTTGCACTCGCGTTTCGGCTGCTCTCGGAAGGCTTGGGTGGTATCGCCGATACCTGGATTCAGATGTTGACGATCGTCGCCGTGCTGTCGGCGCTCCTCGGTAACGTCGTCGCGATCGCCCAGACCAATCTCAAGCGCATGCTCGCGTATTCCGCGGTGGGCAATGTTGGCTTCATTCTGCTCGGCTTCGTCGCGGGAACGGAGCAGGGCTATGAGGCGGCACTCTATTACACGCTCGCCTACGTGCTCACCACCCTGGGCGCGTTTGGCGTGGTGCTGTTGGCAGGACGCGCCGGTTTCGAGGCCGATGAACTCGAGCACTACAAAGGGCTCTATGCGCGCGACCCGTTGCTGAGCTTCGTGCTGATGGTGTTGATGTTCTCGTCGGCCGGTATGCCGCTCACGATCGGTTTTATCGCCAAGTTGCAGATCTTCGGCGCGCTCTGGGCCTCGGGTCATTTGCTTTTGGTGGTATTTGCCGCGGCCGTGTCGGTGATTGGTCTCTTCTATTACCTGCGGGTCGTGAAGATCCTGTTCTTCGATGCGCCCGGCGACTTGCCGATTCCCGATCGACATGGTGGGGTAAGGCTCGCACTCGGTCTTAACGCCGCAGCGGTGGTTGCGCTGGGTGTCTTTCCGCAAGCACTCGTCGAGCTCTGTGCGCGGGTGCTCGGCTGAGCGGCGCCTCGGCGCATCAGTCGGTTGAGTTGGTGATCACATCCCTGTACACTTCGCGGCCCAACTGGTGCGGGGTGGAGCAGTCTGGCAGCTCGTCGGGCTCATAACCCGAAGGTCGTAGGTTCAAATCCTACCCCCGCTACCAACCTTGATTCGATCCCCCTGCGACGAGCCTTTCCCGGGGGTTGTCACGACGTGACCTGCATCGCGACTCGATCTTAAAGGCCCCCACGATCACGCGATGGCTACCAACGAACACGACGAACGAACCTTTGCCGATCTCGGCTTGCCAGCGACTTTGGTGACGGCCCTTACGGCGGTCGGCTACGAGTCGCCTTCGCCCATTCAGCGGGCGACCATTCCAGCCTTGCTCGAGGGCCGCGATCTGATCGGGCAAGCCCAGACGGGTACCGGAAAGACCGCGGCCTTCGCGCTGCCGTTGCTCGCGCAAGTCGAGGTGAATCGCCGCGAGCCGCAAGCTCTCGTACTCGTGCCGACACGCGAGCTTGCGATCCAAGTCGCCGAGGCCGTTCAAAAATATGCGAGCCATATGCCGGGTCTGCACGTGCTGCCCATCTACGGCGGGCAGAGCTATACACCGCAGCTCAATGCACTGCGCCGCGGTGTGCATGTCGTCGTGGCGACGCCGGGACGAGTGATCGACCATCTCGAGCGCGGTACGCTCGATCTGCAGACGATTCGCTTCGTCGTGCTCGACGAAGCCGACGAGATGCTGCAAATGGGGTTCGTCGATGCGATCGATCATATTCTCGGACTCGTGCCCCCTGAGCGACAGGTGGTCTTGTTTTCGGCGACCTTGCCCACGCAGATTCGGCGTATCGCGCAAAAACATTTGCGGGACCCGCGCGAGATCACGGTCAAATCAAAAACTGCCACTGCTGCCAACATTCGGCAGCGTTACTGGCTCGTCTCAGGTATCCACAAGCTCGATGCGTTGACGCGTCTTCTCGAGGTCGAGACCTTCGATGCGATGCTGGTCTTCGCGCGGACCAAACAGTCGACAGTAGAACTGGTAGAGAAGCTTGAAGCCCGCGGATTCGCGGCGGCGGCACTGAACGGCGATATTTTGCAGGCGCAGCGTGAACGTACCATCGCGGCGCTGAAGAGCGGCAAGGTCGATATCGTTGTCGCAACCGACGTGGCGGCACGTGGGCTAGACGTCGAGCGAATTACACATGTCGTCAACTACGATGTGCCGTACGACAGCGAATCCTATGTTCATCGAATTGGCCGCACCGGTCGGGCGGGGCGTTCTGGTGAAGCGATTCTTTTCATCGCGGCGCGCGAGCGCAACATGCTGCGCATCATCGAGCGCGCTACTCGTCAGCCCATCGAGCCAATGGCGTTGCCGACCGTGCAGGAAGTGAATGCGCGCAGGGCGGAGAAATTCAAGAAAGAGTTGGCGGGCATGCTGCAGTCGCAAGACCTGTCACCCTATCGAGCTGTTATCGAGGAGTTCGTGCGTGAAAGCGGCGCTGATGTGTTCGACGTGGCGGCTGCACTGGCCTCGCTCGCCAAGTCTGGGCGGGCGCTGTTCGTTGCCAAGCGATCGGCGGAGGGTCACGACGCACAGTCGCGCGAGCTGATCGATGAGGGCGAGTCGCAAGATGGTCGAGAGTCACTTGCCAAAAAAACGTCTCGGCCGCGTCGACCGGAGGGGCCGCAGGCGATCTTTCGTCTTGAAGTTGGGCGACGACATGGCGTACAGCCGGGCAATATTGTCGGTGCGTTGGCGCACGAAGGGGACATGCACGGTAGCGAGATCAACGGTATCGATATCCGCGACGACCACACGCTGGTGCGTTTGCCAGCGCAGATTCCTGACCATATATTGAAGCACCTGTCGGGGATCATCGTTCGCGGTAGGCCGCTCGAGATCAAGCGGATCGGCGCTGCCAAGAAAGGTCATTCCAAACGTCACTAGACCGCTGCCGGAGAGTCCAGCTCGCATGGATTATCTGCACCTGTTGTTGATCGCATTCGGGTTTTTTTGGTTGATCCTCGCGATTCGTCCTCACGATCGTCAGGTTTGGATCGCCGAAAACTCCTTGACGGTCATCACGGTCGTGACGCTGCTATGGACCTACCCGAGCTCGCCACTCAGTAACCTGTCCTACACCCTCATCGTGAGCTTCCTGGTGCTACACACCATCGGCGGCTTTTATACCTATGTCAGGGTGCCCTACGATGAAGCTACGCATGCCGTGCTTGGCGTGCGCCTGTCAAAAATCTTTGGTTGGGCGCGCAACCACTACGACCGCGCCGTGCACTTCGCCTACGGACTTCTCGTCGGCTATCCGCTGTTCGAACTTCTCGAGTTATATGCCCGACCCGTCAGCGCCTGGAGTTACGTGCTGTCGCCTGCGTTGATCATGGCCAGCAGCATGATTTTCGAGGTACTGGAGTGGTGGATGACCGAGCTCTTGGGCGGCGGGCAGGGCGCCGCGTACATCGGAGCGCAGGGCGACGAATGGGACGCGCAAAAGGATATGGCGTTGGCGACCCTCGGCTCGATCATCACGATGGTGGTTACCGCGCTGCTTATTTAGTCACGTCAATTTTTTGGCGGCATAGATCTTGCTACTTCCTCGTTGAGGCGTCTTTTAAGCGCCCGAGGGGCAGCGGTCCATGCGTGCTTTTTCGTCGATAAATCAACCATCTGAGAGATACCGACGCCGGGTTGGGTTCGGTGGATGCATTGCGTCTGGTTTGATTAGCCTCGTCTTATGGTGGCCGGCGCTACAAGCATCCGAAGTGGATTTATCAGGAGAGCGCGCCGCCAATTCCGGCCCTGCGATAGAACTGAGCCGACGCTCGGTGAGCTTCGGGGCGCAGCCACTCAACAAGACGAGTCCGCGGCAAACATTGCTGGTCCGCAACGTCGGTGGAAGCACTCTCAACATCAGCTCGGTATCGATGGATGGTCGGGATTCTGGGCAATTTGGCGTGGCTCACGATTGCAGCGCAGTCCCTGCGGCGGCGTCCTGCACGGTGTTCCTGACATTCCGGCCGATTGCCGTGGGCAGCAAGTCTGGAACGCTGACTATTGCGCACGACGCGGATGGAAGTCCCGCGCGGGTTTTGGTCTCCGGGGTCGGATCGACGCTGTCGCTTTCGGTCGAGGGGGCGGTACCTGCGCCATCCGCGCTTTCGGAGCTCGACGTGCTGAAGTATGTCGCGAGTTATCCCGACCTCGTCGAGTCGATAGGTACGGATATCGCCAAGGCGCGTGCACACTACGCGAACTTCGGATTCAACGAGGGTCGGGGAATCACCTTCGAGCCGCTCAATTATTCCGCGAGCCACGGTGATTTGATCGAGTTGGTGGCTGTCGATGAAATCAAAGCCGTACTGCATTTCTTGCGACAAGGCTATTTTGAGCGGCGCGAGGTCATGTTTGATCCGGCGACGTATGTATCGCTCAACCCGGATTTGCGATCGATCGCTGAAACGGATAGCAAATCGTCGGTGAATGACGCTGAGACGGCGCTCGCGCGTCACTATCTGACTCAAGGCTACTTTCAGGGGAGACCCACGGCGCCAGAGCCGGTATTTTTGATTTCTCGAAGGGCTCTTGATTTTGGATCGCGCACGATCAACTCGAACGCAGTCTTGCAAACAATCATCGTACGTAACTCGGGGGTCGCAAAGCTCGCGATTTCAGGGATTTTGGTAGAGGGGGGCGATGCGGAGGCGTTTTCCACGTCATCGGACTGTGTGAGTCTCACAACCGGTTCATCGTGCACGATTAATGTCAGGTTTCAGCCCACGCGCGAGGGTAATCAAACTGCAAATTTGCGGATTTCCCATAACGGATTCGGTAGCCCTAACCGGGTCGAGCTGAGCGGGAGTGGAGTCGGCGAACCGATTGTCGAGGTGTCGAGGACGAGTGTTGCCTTCCTTGAGCAGCGAATAGGTATGGCAGCCGTCGAGCAGTCCATAACGGTACGCAACACGGGCACGACTGCTTTATCAATCGCTCATGTCTCGTTGGCAGGAAATGATCGCGGTGATTTCTCAGTGTCATCAGATTGCGGCGGCACGGTTTTGCGTGGCAGTAGCTGCGTCTTGCGTGTCGGTTTTCTGCCGACGAGCCCTGGGGCAAAAACGGCAATGTTGACGATCGAGCACAACGCGAGCGGCGGTTCGACTGTCATTTCATTGGACGGGCGAGGAGTGGCGCCGTTCATCCAGGTCGGGCCGACGAGTATCGAGTTTGGTGTGCAGCCTATTGGTATCACTAGTGCGCCTCGGTCCATCACGGTCAGTAACACCGGTAGTGGAGCGCTCAATATCCGTCGAGTCAGTGTATCGGGGGCGGGAGGGCCTCAGTTTTCGCAAGTCAATGATTGCGGGAGCTCGATTGCCGCCGG
Organism: Steroidobacteraceae bacterium; assembly: GCA_044351225.1. GTDB lineage: Bacteria > Pseudomonadota > Gammaproteobacteria > Steroidobacterales > Steroidobacteraceae > UBA964. The sequence goes on along the minus strand of JBILGD010000003.1, from coordinate 7,559 downwards.
GGCAAGCTGCAGCATCAACGTGCGCTTCACGCCCGTATCGAGTGGGGTCAGGGTGGCGACGCTTTCGATTGAGCATGACGCTTCGGGAGAGACAAGCACCATTGCGCTGTCGGGTGAGGGTGACGGAGTGCCGACTCTCGCTGCGAGCGTGTCGAACCTGACGTACGGCAATCAGCTGATCAACACGACGAGCAGTGCGCAGACGGTGACGATCACGAACACCGGGACGGCAACCTCGCGGTGAGCGGCGTGTCGGTGACGGGAACGGACAGCGCGCAGTTTGCGCAGAGCAACACCTGCAGCGCCGCCCTGGCACCGAGCGCCACCTGCACGATCAGTGTGACGTTCACGCCAGCGAGCACCGGTGCGAAGTCTGCCAGTCTCTCGATCACGCACAACGGCACGGGTAGCCCGACGAGCGTTGCGCTGAGCGGTACAGGAACTGCACCCGGTATCAGCCTCTCACCCTCGACGCTGTCGTTCGGCAATCAGCTGATCAACACGACGAGCAGTGCGCAGACGGTGACGATCACGAACACCGGGACGGCGAATCTCACAGTGAGCGGCGTGTCGGTGACGGGAACGGACAGCGCGCAGTTTGCGCAGAGCAACACCTGCAGCGCCGCCCTAGCACCGAGCGCCACCTGCACGATCAGCGTGACGTTCACGCCAGGGTCAACCGGCAGCAAGAGCGCCGCTGTTTCTATCTCGCACAACGGTGCGGGTAGTCCGAGCAGTATTGCGGTCAGCGGCACCGGTACCGCGCCGGGTATCAGCCTCTCACCCTCGACGCTGTCGTTCGGCAATCAGCTGATCAACACTACGAGCAGTGCGCAGACCGTGACGATTACCAACACGGGTAGCGCGAACCTCACGATAAACAGTGTCTCGGTCTCCGGTGATCACGCCGCCCAGTTTGCGCAGAGTAATACCTGCAGCGCTGCGCTCGCGCCGAGCGCCACCTGCACGATCAGCATGACGTTCACGCCAGCGAGCACCGGTGCGAAGTCTGCCAGTCTCTCGATCGCGCACAACGGTACGGGTAGCCCGACGAGCGTTGCGCTGAGCGGCACGGGTACCGCACCCGGCATCAGCCTCTCACCCTCGACCCTGTCGTTCAGCAATCAGCTGATCAACACCACGAGCAGTGCGCAGACCGTGACGATCACGAACACCGGGACGGCGAATCTATCGGTGGGTGATGTGTCTCTCATTGGTACGGACAACGCGCAGTTCGCGCAGAGCAACACCTGCAGTGCCGCCCTCGCACCGAACGCCACCTGCACGATCAGTATGACGTTCACGCCAGCGAGCACCGGTACGAAGTCTGCCAGTCTCTCGATCGCGCACAACGGCGCGGGTAGCCTGAGCACGGTAGCCCTCAGCGGAACGGGCACTGCGCCCGGCCTTGGAATCTCACCCTCGACCCTGTCGTTCAGCAATCAGCTGATCAACACCACGAGCAGTGCGCAGACCGTGACGATTACCAACACGGGTAGCGCGAACCTAACGATAAACAGTGTCTCGGTCTCCGGTGATCACGCCGCGCAGTTCGCGCAGAGCAACACCTGCAGTGCCGCCCTCGCGCCGAACGCCACCTGCACGATCAGCATGACGTTCATGCCAGGGTCAACCGGCAGCAAGAGCGCGAGCCTCTCGATCACGCACAACGGTACGGGTAGCCCGAGCACGGTGGTCCTCAGCGGGACCGGTACCGCCCCCGGCATCAGCCTCTCACCCTCGACCCTGTCGTACGGCAATCAGCTGATCAACACCACGAGCAGTGCGCAGACGGTGACGATTACCAACACGGGTAGCGCGAACCTCACGGTGAGTGGTGTGTCGGTGACCGGTGATCACGCAGCGCAGTTTGCGCAGAGCAACACCTGCAGTGCCGCGCTCGCGCCGAGCGCCACCTGCACGATCAGTGTGACGTTTACGCCGGGATCTACCGGTAGCAAGAGCGCCAGCCTCTCGGTCACGCACAACAGTGCGGGTAGTCCGAGCAGTATTGCGCTCAGCGGCACCGGTACCGCGCCGGGCATCAGCGTCTCACCCTCGACACTGTCGTACGGCAATCAGCTGATCAACACGACGAGCAGTGCGCAGATCGTGATGATCACCAACACCGGCAGCGCGAACCTCGCGGTGAGCGGCGTGTCGTTGACGGGAACGGACAACGCGCAGTTCGCGCAGAGTAATACCTGCAGCGCTGCGCTCGCGCCGAGCGCCACCTGCACGATCAGTGTGACGTTTACGCCGGGATCTACCGGTAGCAAGAGCGCCAGTCTCTCGATCACTCACAACGGCGCGGGTAGCCCGACGAACGTTGCGCTGAGCGGCACGGGGACAGCGCCGGGCATCAGCGTCTCACCCTCGACCCTGTCGTTCAGCAATCAGCTGATCAACACGACGAGCAGTGCGCAGACAGTGACGATCACGAACACCGGGACGGCGAACCTCGCGGTGAGCGGCGTGTCGGTGACGGGAACGGACAGCGCGCAGTTCACTCAGACTAATACTTGCGCCGCGGCGCTCGCGCCGAGCGCCACCTGCACGATCAGTGTGACATTTACTCCGGGATCGACCGGTAGCAAGAGCGCCGCTGTTTCTATCTCGCATAACGGTGCGGGCAATCCAACGATCATTGTGCTGAGCGGCACGGGGACAGCGCCGGGCATCAGCGTCTCACCCTCGACACTGTCGTTCGGCAATCAGCTGATCAATACGATGAGCGGTGGGCAGACGGTGACGATCACGAACACCGGGACGGCGAATCTATCGGTGAGTGATGTGTCTCTCATTGGTACGGACAACGCGCAGTTCGCGCAGAGCAACACCTGCAGCGCCGCCCTGGCACCGAACGCCACCTGCACGATCAGCATGACGTTCACGCCAGCGAGCACCGGTGCCAAGTCTGCCAGTCTCTCGATCACCCACAACGGCACGGGCAGCCCGAGCACGGTGGCACTCACCGGAACAGGCACGGCTCCGGGCATCAGCCTCTCACCCTCGACCCTGTCGTTCGGCAATCAGCTGATCAACACCACGAGCAGTGCGCAGACCGTGACGATCACGAACACCGGGACGGCGAATCTCACAGTGAGCGGTGTGTCGGTGACGGGAACGGACAACGCGCAGTTCGCGCAGAGCAACACCTGCAGTGCCGCCCTGGCACCCAACGCCACCTGCACGATCAGTGTGACGTTCACGCCAGGGAGCACCGGTGCGAAGTCTGCCAGTCTCTCGATCACTCACAACGGCGCGGGTAGCCCGAGCACGGTAGCCCTCAGCGGAACGGGCACTGCGCCCGGCCTTGGAATCTCACCCTCGACGCTGTCGTTCGGCAATCAGCTGATCAACACTACGAGCAGTGCGCAGACCGTGACGATTACCAACACGGGTAGCGCGAACCTAACGATAAACAGTGTCTCGGTCTCCGGTGATCACGCCGCGCAGTTCGCGCAGAGCAACACCTGCAGTGCCACGCTCGCACCGAACGCCACCTGCACGATCAATATGACGTTCACGCCGGCGAGCACCGGTGCGAAGTCTGCGAGTCTCTCTATCACGCATAACGGTACGGGTAGCCCCAGCAGTATTGCGCTGAGCGGTACGGGTGTCGCACCGAGCATAGTAGTCTCGCCGTCCTCGGTGACGTTCGCCGATCAACTCGTCAATACGACAAGCGCTGCGCGCTCGATCACGATCACCAACACGGGCACGGCGAATCTGTTGGTGACGGGCGTTAGCGTCTCGGACACGGCTCAGTTCGCCCAAACAAACACTTGCTCTGCTGCGCTGGCGCCGAATGCCACCTGCACGATTAGCCTCACATTCAGCCCGACCGGGACGGGGGATAGAGCGGCGAGCCTGACCATTACGCACAACGCCGCGGGCAGCCCGACGTCCGTGGCGATCAACGGCACAGGAACGGCTCCCGGTATCTCTATCGCGCCTTCCAGGGTGACGTTTGCAAATCAGACGGTGAACACCAGCAGTGGATCACAGGCGGTGACGATCACCAACACGGGCGCGGCGAACCTTACGGTGAGCAGCGTCTCGGTGACGGGATCAGACAGCACGCAGTTCGCGCAGACAAATAATTGCTCTACCGCACTGGCGCCAAATGTCAGCTGCACAATCAGCGTGAATTTTTCGCCAAGTGCTACCGGAGGAAAAACGGCCAGCTTGGCGATTTCGCATAGTGGTGTCGGCAGTCCGACCACCGTGACTCTAAGCGGCGCCGGCGCGGCCGGCTCGATTAGTGTCACGCCCCAAAGTCTCTCGTTCGCTGAGCGCCTCATCAACTCGACCAGTGCGGCACAGACCATCACCATCAGCAATCCGGGCACCGAAACCCTCGAGTTCACAAACGGTCCATCGAACGCCATTAGCTTGACGGGAACCGACGCCACGCAGTTCTCCAGGACCATCAGCTGTGGGAATACGCTTGCGCCGAGTCAGAGTTGCACGGTCAGCGTGACGTTTACGCCGACCAGCATCGGTAGCAAAGGGGCCGCCTTGTCCGTGGCGCATAGCGGGATCGGTAGCCCGACTACGGTGTCCTTGGTGGGCTCCGGAGCCAACCCCATTATTGGGGTTTCTCCGGCCAGTCGATCGTTCAACCCTCAACCGATCAACACAACCAGTGCCGCGCAGTCGATCACCCTCAGCAATACCGGGACGACGAGCCTTGTGTTCGCCGGTGGAGGGGCCGCAGCAATTACCTTGACGGGGACGGACAGCGGGCAGTTCTCGCGGACGACCACTTGCGCGGCGTCGATTGCGCCCGGCGCGAATTGTGTGGTGAACGTGACGTTCACGCCGACCAGCACGGGTGCCAAGACGGCGACTCTGTCGGTCGTCCACAACGGCGCCAACAGTCCGACCGGCGTTTCGCTGAGTGGGTCAGGTACCAACGCGATTCTCGGCTTGTCTTCCTCGAGTCTGTCTTTTGGCAACCAGCTGATCAATACGACCAGTGCGGCACAGGTCTTGACGGTCAGCAACAGCGGGACCACGGACTTGTCGCTGTCATCAATCGTCATCGCGAGCAGCACCCATTCCAGCCAGTTTGCAAGAACGACGAACTGTGCGGCGACGTTGCTTCCGGGCGAGAGCTGCGCGGTCAGTGTGACGTTTACGCCGACGAGCACGGGCGCCAAGACAGCAGTGAACTTGTCCATTACCCACAATGGACCCGGGACCAATCCGCGCTTGGTGGCGTTGAATGGTGGTGTGGGCATTGCGCCGGCGATCGGTTTGTCTCCCTCAAGTCTGTCTTTCGGTAACCAAACCATCAACACAACCAGCGCGGCTCAGTCGGTGACGATCACCAATACGGGCACGGCGAATCTGACGGTGAGCGGAGTCGCGGTGAGTGGATCGGACAGTACCCAGTTCGCTCAAACGAATACGTGCGCGGCGGCGCTGGCGCCGAACGCCACCTGCACGGTCAGCGTGACTTTCACGCCGACGAGTTCAGGCGGCAAGAACGCCTCTCTGTCGGTTACTCACGATGCGCCCGGCAGTCCGAGTGTGATTGGACTGAGTGGCAGCAGCACTACCGATGCCATCACGGTCACGCCAACGAATCTCGCATTCGGTGATCAACGGATCAATGTTTCGAGCGCAGTACAGACCGTCACCATCAGTAATACAGGATCAGGCGAACTCGTGTTCACGGGTGGCGGTTCGAGTGCGATCACATTGACCGGGAGCAATGCCAGCGAGTTTTCGCGAACGACAACCTGCGGGGCGTCTCTCGCCGTGAATGCAAGTTGCACGGCGAGCGTCACCTTCACACCCACCACGATCGGAGCCAAGACGGCGAGTTTGTCGATTGCGTACAACGGTGCTGAAAACATAACGTCCGTCGGGATCAGCGGGGTAGGCATCAACCCGATTGTCTCGGTAACGCCGTCGAGTTTGTCATTCGGTTCGCGAGCCTTGAACGTAACCAGTGGCGCGCAGTCGGTCACCGTCAGAAATACCGGGACGACGAACCTTGTGTTCACCGGTGGAGGGGCCGCGGCAATCACCATCACAGGCGCGAACGCCGATCAGTTTGGGAGAACAACAACTTGTGGTGCTTCGCTTGCGCCGAGCGCGACGTGCACGGTCAGTGCGACATTCACGCCGACCAGCACGGGAGCCAAGACTGCAAGCGTTTCAATCGCACACAACGCAGCGGGTAGCCCCTCTGAGGTGGCACTGACTGGCACCGGGATCAGTCCTATGATCGGCGTGTCACCTTCAAGCGTCGCCTTTGGCCATCAGCTGATCAACGTCGCGAGTGGGGCCCAGACGATTACGGTCAGCAACACCGGTACGGATGATCTCGTGTTTTCTTCGACTGGTGGTTTGGCAGCGATTACTTTGACTGGAACGAATGCTAACCAATACGCGAGATCAACGACCTGTGGCACATCGCTCACGCCCAATGCCACCTGCACGGTGAGCGTGACGTTCACGCCCACCACCACGGGCGCGAAGAGCGCAACCTTGGCAATCGCGCACAACGCTTCCGGTAGCCCTACAAACGTTCCGCTGACTGGAACGGGTGTGACGCCAGCGATCAGCTTGTCCTCAACGACGATTTCCTTCGACAACCAACTGATCAACACCACGAGTGCGACCCGATCGGTGACGATCACCAACACGGGTACCGCGAATCTGACTGTAAGCGGTGTATCGCTCACGGGCACCGACAACGGCCAGTTCGCAGAGAACAATTCCTGCGCGGCGGCAATAGCCCCCAACGCGTCCTGCACGGTCAGCGTGACCTTCACACCGACGAGCACGGGCGGCAAGATCGCGACTCTTTCGATTGCTCATGACGCGACCGGTAGTCCCCACACCGTGGCGCTGAGTGGGGTCGGTACGGCGCCAGGGATCAGCGTATCGGTACCCAGCATCACCTTCGGCGATCTAATGGTGGATTCCACCAGCGCCGCACAGACGATCACCCTGAGTAATCCGGGCACTGCTGACCTCGTCTTCACCGGTGGCGGGGCGACGGCAATCACCATCACAGGCGCGAACGCCAATCAGTTTGCGAGAACGACAACTTGTGGTGCTTCGCTTGTGCCGAGCGCGACGTGCACCGTCAGTGCGACATTCACGCCGACGAACACAGGTGAGAAGACCGCAGCCATCGCGATCGTGCATAGCGCCGTCGGCAGCCCGACCACCGTTTCGCTCTCGGGCACTGGGATGGCGAGCTACACGATAGGTGGTGCCGTGAGCGGACTCGGTAACGGCAAGTCCGTGGTGCTGCGCAATTCTGCGGATTCGATAACCGTCGCAGCCAACGGTGCGTTCACATTCCCTACCGCGGTTATCTCCGGCGGAAGCTACGCCGTGACGGTGCAGACGCACCCGGAAGGTCAAACCTGCACGGTCGCAGCGAACGGCAGCGGTTCCAATTTGTCAGCCAATGTGACCGACGTCCAGGTCAACTGCGTCAATGGCGCTCCGCCCTCTAATTCTGACCCCAACTCCGATGATCTGCGGGCAGACACTTCAGAGACCGAGGTTATTGCGCTCGAGTTATC
>JBILGD010000137.1:0-6160 GCA_044351225.1 Steroidobacteraceae bacterium | reverse complement strand
TGTCGATCAGGTCATTCGTGATTTCGACCAGTCGCGACGGCGCAGCGCCCCGAAAGGCGGCGATCCGGCGTGGCGGCGTCTTGAGCGGCTGCGCGAGGACAAGCGTACCGCCGAGCTCATGAGTGACTTCGAGGACTACGACATCGGGCTCAATGGCGGGGGTAGCGGCAGTCGCAAGCGGCGCGGCAGCCGGCAGTAGTTGGCGGTCGTCGGCAACCGGCGCGCGATACACCGCCGTCGTCGTCGTCGTCAACGAAAATCCCGCGAGCGGGTCAGTAGCCGCCCGAGCCATCGTGAGCGGTCAAAGATTCGCTCGGCGATCACGTGTGTCACGCGGCCTTCGCGCTGCAGTTTTCCCTCGACTTCCATCAAGCGCGCTTCGAACAACTCGCGTCGATACGCCGTACCAACCGTCTTCCAGACGATCAGATTCACATTGCCCGTGTCATCTTCGAGGGTGACGAAGGTGACGCCACTCGCCGTCGAAGGTTTTTGTCGCGTGGTGACGAGACCAGCCACTCTCAGGCGTTTACCCGAGGGAATTGTCTCGAGCTCGCGCGCCCGTAGCACCCCGCGCTTCTCGAAAGCCGCCCGTAGCAAAGCGAGCGGATGCCGACCGAGCGTGAGTCCGAGATGGCGGTAATCGGCGACGAGGTTCTCCCCCTCGGTGGGGGCGATGAGCAATGGCAAGGTATCCTCGCGCGCAGGTGGTGCAAGCGGCAAGGCGGTCTCGGTCCCCGCCACCGCCCAGAATGCACGGTGACGATTGCCGCTGAGGGTGGCGCAGGCGCCGGCGGCCGCGAGCGCCTCGAGATCGCCGCGATCGAGTCGGGCTGCTTCGGCCAGATTCTGCAGATCGTCGAAACCCGCCCGCCCCTGGCGTGCGGCAACGACGCGCAGCGCCGCGGCCTGCGTCAAAGAATGCACCAAGCGCAAGCCGAGGCGGATGGCCGTACGCCCCCCTGATACCGTGCAAGGCTCGAGCGTACAGTCCCAATCACTCACCTGCACATCGACGGGCCGCACCTCGACCTGATGCTCGCGCGCATCGCGCACAAGTTGCGCGGGTGAGTAGAAACCCATCGGCTGGCTGTTGAGCAACGCTGCGGTGAACGCCGCCGGCTCGTGGCATTTGAGCCAGGCGGAGACGTAGACGAGCAGCGCAAAGCTCGCTGCATGGGATTCCGGGAAACCATACTCGCCGAAGCCCTTGATCTGCTCGAAGATGCGCGCTGCGAACTCGGCGCTGTAGCCGCGCTCGCGCATGCCCGAAATCAGCCGCTCACCGAAATGCCCGAGGCCACCGTGTCGCTTCCACGCAGCCATCGCACGGCGCAGCTGATCGGCCTCGCCGGGCGTGAAACCCGCCGCAACGATGGCGAGCTGCATCACCTGCTCTTGAAAGATCGGCACGCCGAGCGTGCGTTGCAATACGCCCTTGACCGCATCGCTCGGATAGGTGACGGCCTCCTCGCCACTGCGCCGGCGCAGATAGGGGTGCACCATGTCGCCCTGAATGGGTCCCGGTCGCACGATCGCCACCTCGATCACGAGGTCATAGAAATTGCGCGGTCGCAGCCGCGGCAACATCGCCATCTGCGCGCGCGATTCGATCTGAAATACGCCAACCGAGTCGGCGCGACACAGCATGTCGTAGACGCGCGGGTCTTCAGGCGGCACATCCGCGAGCGTCAGCGACGCACCACCCTGCGCCACACGCCATGCAGAGATCAAGTCGATGGCGCGACGAATGGCCGTGAGCATGCCGAGTGCGAGCAAATCGACCTTGAGCAGCCCGAGCGCATCGAGATCGTCCTTGTCCCACTGAATGACGGTGCGCTCGTCCATGCTGGCGTTCTCGATCGGCACCAGCGCTTCGAGCGAGTCGCGCGCGATCACGAAGCCGCCGACGTGCTGCGACAAATGACGTGGAAATCCGAGCAACTGCGGCGCGAGTTCGAGCAAGGACGCGAGCCGTCGGCGCAGCACGGGATCCGTGGTATCGAAACCCGCCTCGGCGAGCCGCTCGAGGAAAGGCGCGAGCAACTCCGCCGCAGCGCCGGAGGTGCTGGGTGCGCTGGATGTGCTGGGTGCGCCAGGCGCCCCCAAGCCGCGGTCCCAACGGCTCACCGTGGTCGCGATCTTCTCGACGGCGAGCGGCGCGAAACCGAGCGCCTTGGCCAGATCGCGCAGCACGCTGCGCGGTCGATAGCTGATGACCGTGGCCGCGAGCGCAGCGCGATGGCGCCCGTATTTGGCGTAGACGTATTGGATGACTTCTTCGCGTCGCTCGTGTTCGAAGTCGACGTCGATATCAGGCGGCTCATTGCGCTCGCGCGAGATGAAGCGCTCGAACAGCATGGACATGCGTGATGGGTCGACCTCGGTGATGCCAAGGCAATAACACACGGCGGAGTTGGCCGCCGAGCCCCTACCTTGACAAAGAATTCCGCGGCTGCGAGCGAAATCGACGATATCCTGCACCGTAAGGAAGTACGGCTCGTAACCCAACTCGGCGATCAACGCGAGTTCGTGCTCGACGAGCGTACGCACGTAGGCGGGCATGGCCTGACGCGTCGGCGTACTGCCCCAGCGTCGCTCCGCGCCGCGCTCGACGAGCGTACGCAGCCACGAGGCGGCAGTGTGTCCTTCAGGCACGAGCTCGCGCGGATACTCGTAACGCAACTCATCGAGCGAAAAACGGCAGCGCGCCGCGATGATGAGCGTCTCGGCGAGCAACGCGGGCGGATAAAGGCGCGCGAGGCGTGCGCGCTCGCGTAGATGGCGTTCGCCCGAAGGCAGAAGCGCGAACCCCGCGGCATCGACCGTGGTGTTGAGACGAATCGCAGTGAGCGCATCGTGCAGACGCCGACGTGCGCGTACATGCATGCAGACATTGCCCGCGGCCACGAGCGGCAAGCCGTGCGCAAGACCGAGCGCCGTGAGCGCTGCGAGATGCGCACGCTCGGTGCCATCGCGCAGCAGCTCCACGGCGATCCACGCCGAGCCGGCAAAGTGCGCGCGTAACCACGCAGCCGCGTCATCGGCGAGCGATCCCGGTCGCGGTGCCCAGAGCACGAGACAGTGCGCGGGCTCGATCAGCGCGAGGACATCATGGCGTGCGAGGCGATATTCGCCCTTGGGTGCGGCACGCCGCCCGCGAGTGGTGAGACGACAGAGTTGTCCGTAGCCCTGTCGGTCAGTGGCGAGCACCACGAGCGGCATGCCGCAATCGAGCCTGAACTCGGCACCAACGATGAGCCGCGTGCCACGGCCCTTGAGCGCGGCGTGCGCCCGCACCACGCCTGCCACCGAGCATTCATCGGTGATCGCGAGCGCAGCGTAACCAAGTTCATCGGCACGGGCCGCGAGTTCCTGTGGCTGCGAGGCGGCGCGCAGGAAACTGAAGCTGCTCAGGCAATGCAACTCGGCATAACCGGGTAATGCCGGCGGATTGATCACTGGACCCATGATACTGTTTATTTATACAGTATTTGTTTGATGGAGCAATCTCACCCGAATGGCAAATCAAGTATGGTGCCTCCCATAATGGGAGAAACGAGATAATATGCGTGTCATCGCCAAAAGCAGTCTCAAGAAGTTTTGGGAACGGCCAGGTCGCGCCGACGCGAAAGGGCCACTCCATAGCTGGTACGAGGAAGCGCTCAAGGCGAACTGGAAAACACCGCAAGACATCAAAGCTCGGTACGCGAGCGCGAGCCTCTGCGGCAATAATCGTGTGGTTTTCAACGTGGCCGGAAACAAGTACTGCCTCATCGTCGAGGTTCAGTATCACGCGAGCATCGTGTGGGTGAAGTTCATTGGCACACATGCGCAGTACGACCTCATTGATGTGGAGACCGTCAATGACTATTAAACCGATTCACAACGACGACGACCTTCGGCGCACGCTCAAGAGGCTGGAAAAGATCTTCCAGGCACCAGAGGGCACGGCCCAGGCCGACGAACGCGATGTTTTGGTGACGCTCATCGAGGCATACGAGCGAAAGCACTACGACTTTGGACCGGCAGATCCGATCGAGGCGATCAAATTCCGCATGGAGCAGGAAGGGCTCACACCACGCGATCTCGAGCAATATATCGGCCAGAGCGGGCGGGTATCGGAAGTGCTAAACCGCAAACGCCGCTTGAGCTTGCGCATGGTCAAGCGCCTGCATGAGGGACTGAAAATCCCGTATGAGAGCCTGCTTGCCGGAGCGCGCTAGACAGTACGATGGCTTTCAAAAAATCAGTACCTCTAAGCAACATGGAACCTCAACCAAAAACCCCATGCAGGTACCAGCCATGCGGCGACAAACGCTCGCGGTATACCCAAAGTTCTGCACCGGACTCATCACGCGCAACGTAGTAATCACGCGCGATCTCGCGCCCGTCCCACCAACCGGTCTCGATACGCTCCGGCCCATCAATCAGTCGTAAATGTTCGAGCGCCCACGGCAATACCTCGGGTTCGTGCAACAGCCAGAGCGGCCGACGCGCCATGACTGCGGTGGGCGTACCTGTCGGTGAAGTCACGTACGGCGATGAGCGCGCGGCAAGCACGTCGGTCACGCGCCACGCACTCTCCGGGCGATGCTCGGGCACGAGACACAAACCATAGACAGCTTCACTGCCGAGCCGCGCCCGCAAGCGCTCGATGAGTGCCGTCGATTGTCGCGTGGCGCCACCCCCGTGCTCGCCCGGCCGCCAAAGCGGCGCGCTGTGCGCCACGAAAGCGCGTAACGCACCCGAACGCAGCTCGCAAAGCGTCACCGGCGCCGGCAGCACGAGGCGCGACATCTGTAGTGCCAGCAGTTCGCTGAAGCGCCTCGCCTGCAACTCGGCGGTGGCGAGACGCAGCGTGACGCGCGTGGGGTCCATCGCGCGGTGGTGCAAGCGCAGCATGAGCAGCTCGATGCCGGACTGACGCGTGCGCAGGAAATCTTCGAGTTCACCGAGTACAGGCTCGAGATAGCTCAGCACACCCTGCACGGATGACAGTTCGAAGCCGGGATCGACGCGCGCACGAAACCGTTCGCGCACCAGAAACGCACGCCGTGGCTCTGGCGCCGTACCAGTCAGACGATCGAGCGCGAGCAGCGCCTCGCGACCGAACCGGCGGGCGAATCCGGCGCGCGGCAGGCGCAGTACCGCACCGAGCGTGCGGGCGCCGATCGACTCGAGGCGTTCAAGCGTCACCGCCGGCCAGCGCAACACCGTGAGCGGCAGCGGCGAGAGCAGACCGATGAGTCGATCGCGCGCCAGTACGATCACCCCCTGCTCCGCCCGTGCGAGCGCGAGTGCGGCGAGCGGCGTTGGTGCCAGTGCCCAGCGCACCTCGATCCCCGCCGCAACGCAGCGCTCGAGCAAGACCCTGCACAACGACGATGCGCCACCAAAAAGCTGAAAGCTGCCTTGCACTTCGAGCAATACGGCATCGGGCGGCTCAAGACTCACGCGCGAGGTGAAATCACCGGCGAGGCGGGCGAGACGCTCAAGATCGATCGATGACGGGGCGGCCTGAATCTGCAAAGCCATCCAGGACTCTGGCGCGACATCGAACAGCGACTCGAGCGGCAACGTGGGCGGCAACGTGGGCGGCAACGTGAGCGGCAACTCGGGCGATGATGATGACGAGGGGGACGGCGCAGGCAAAGCTGGCGATATCTTTGATCGCTGCAGCGATGCGGCGGCGGGTTGCACGCCGGGCAAGGCGACCAAGGCACGCCGCGAGGAGGCGACGCGTTCACGACGACGCATGGCCGACCCCGTTGTCGCCCAGGCCGTTGTCGCCCAGGCCGTTGTCGCAGAGACGGCTGTCGATGGACTCGTCCGACCAACTCAGCTCAAGCGGTCGACGATCACCGCCGCGGCTCTTGATGATCTGCAGGCGCGCACCGCCGACACAAGGCTCGAGGGTGATACGCAACTCGGCAGGCGAAGCCTGCCGTGCCTCGGCGAGCGGGCGGAAAAGCATCGCCGGAGTCTGGCTGCGCTGGGTAGCCAACTGCAGGCGCCGCAGCGCCGGCGTGCTGATCGAAGTTTTGAGCCAGCCGAGCACGAGACTGCAGCCACCCGAATCGAGCGCCTGCTCGATCGCCCAGGCGGGTTCGGCCGTGCGCACGACGAGTTGTCGCTCAAGCGGCACACCGGCTGCGGC
>JBILGD010000050.1:0-18440 GCA_044351225.1 Steroidobacteraceae bacterium | reverse complement strand
GGTGCAGCGCAGACGCTGCGTCCCGCTGGCGTGCCGCAGGGCATCATCTCGAACCTGCGTTTCGACCGCAGCAGCAGTCGTCTCGGCTTCAGCCTCGAGAGCAGCGTGGCGCCGCGCGACGTCTGGACGTACAACCTTGCCGCCGGCCAGGCGACCCGCTGGACCTTCAGCGAAACCGGCCTCGTCGACCCGCAACGCATCAGCGCAGCACAGGTGTTTCGCTACCCGACCTGGGATCGCGATGGCCGCGCACCGCGGCGTATCCCCGCACTGCTGCAAAAACCCGCGAAGCTCGGCAAGCATCCGGTGGTCATCGACATCCACGGTGGGCCGGAAGGTCAATCGCGACCCGGCTACAGTCCATTCCTGCAATACCTAGTTGGCGAACTCGGCTATGCCGTGATTCAGCCGAACGTGCGCGGCTCGACCGGCTACGGTCGTCGCTACACGTTGCTCGACAACGGCCGGCTGCGCGAGGACTCGGTACGCGACATCGGTGCACTGCTCGTCTGGATCGCGGCACAACCGGATCTCGATCCCGAACGCGTGGTGGTGATGGGCGGATCCTATGGCGGCTACATGGTGCTCGCCTCGCTGATCGCTTATGGCGATCGGCTGCGCGGCGGCATCAATGTCGTCGGCATCAGTAATTTCGTCACCTTCCTGACCAATACCGCCGGCTATCGACGCGATCTGCGCAGGGCGGAATACGGTGATGAGCGTGATCCCTCGATGCGCGCCTTCCTGCAGCGTATTTCGCCGCTCGAAAAAGCCGAGATGATTCGCCGCCCGTTGCTCGTGGTGCAGGGTCTCAACGATCCGCGCGTGCCGGCCTCGGAGAGCGAACAGCTGGTGACAAAGATTCGCGCGCAGGGCGGCGAAGTCTGGTATCTCGCCGCACGCGACGAAGGTCACGGGTTCCGCAAGAAATCCAACCGCGACTTCCAGTCGAGAACGATGGCGAGTTTTCTGGAGCGGATGCTCAGCGCTGCGCCGTAGCGCGCGTCGGACGCTTCGAGGTCTCGAGGCCCGGGCGTTGCGCCGCGTAATACGCGGCGAGTGCCTTGATGTCGGCCGCAGAGAGCTGCGCGGCGAAACCCGCCATGATCGCGTTCTTGCGTCCGCCCCGCTTGTAATCGGTGAGGGCGCGTTCGAGGTAATCGGCGTGTTGTCCGGAGAGCGTCGGGTACTGCGGCGTGATGCCCACGCCATCGGTGCCGTGACAGGCGACACAGGTCTGCGCCGCTTCCGGCGCCTTGCCGACCGGCTTGGGTGCAGCCGCCGGCTGAATGGGCGGACCGGCAAGGAAGGCGGCCATGTCGGCGAAGTCCTGTTCTTTCCAGCCTGCCGCGTTGGCATGCATGGTGGCGTGGCTGCGCTCGCCGTTCTGATAGGCCTGCAGGGCAAGCAGCAGATATTCCGCATGCTGGCCACGCAGTTTCGGCACGCGGTAGTTGGGGTAGGAGTTCTTGTAGTTCGGGATGCCGTGGCAACCGAGGCAGGTGTAGGCCAGCTTGGCTCCCCGCTCGGCATTGCCAGCGGACTGGGCGATGGCAGTAGGCGCGGCCAATGCCGCAATCAAGGAGAGCGCCAAGAGAAACTTCGACACCATAACCCCCGAAACCGGTCGATTCATGCGCAAAACAGGCCGCGATGTTAAGGTCTCGCCCGCCGAATTGCCACCACACGAGTGCCATGATCGCCCTGATCCAGCGCGTCTCCACCGCCAGCGTCACGGTCGCCGCAGAGCCGGTGGGCGCGATCGGCAGGGGACTGCTCGCGCTGATCGGCGTGCAGCCGGAGGATGACGAACGGTCCGCCCAGCGGTTGCTCGATCGCCTGTTGGCTTACCGTGTCTTCGCCGACCCTGCAGGGCGCATGAATCTGTCGCTGACCGACACGGGCGGTGGGCTCTTGCTTGTGCCCCAATTCACGCTCGCGGCCGATACCCGCAAGGGCAATCGCCCGGGCTTCAGTACCGCAGCCCCGCCGGCCGAGGCGGCCCGTCTGTTTGAACATCTGTGCGAGATCGCACGCCGACACCATCCCGTGGTCGCCACGGGTCGGTTCGGCGCCGATATGCAGGTCGCACTCGTGAATGACGGACCGGTGACTTTCTGGCTGCAAACCCCGGAAACCGTCTAACATCGGCACTCCACATATCAGTCATCCAGACACGCGGGTTGAAGAGGTCGTTATGGGAATTGGAATGCGCGAATTGATCATCATCCTGCTGGTGGTGCTGCTGGTGTTCGGCGCCAAGAAGCTGCGGACCATTGGTTCCGACCTCGGAGCCGCCGTGAAAGGCTTCAAGAAAGGCATGGATGACGGCGATGCCGACGAAAGCCTCAAGCAGATCAAGCAGGAGGCTGCGGATGCGGACTTCCCCGAAGCTGCCAAGGCCAAAGTTGCCGACTCCGGTGCCGAGAAGAAGCCCGCCGACCGCAACGGCTGATTTCGCCCGCTGCCTGCGGGCCTGAGGCGCCATGTTCGAAGTCGGCTTCAGCGAACTGCTGCTGATCATGGGCCTTGCACTGCTCGTGCTCGGCCCTGAAAAGTTGCCCAAGGTCGTCAGCGAGATCGGTCGCTGGATGGGTCGTGCTCGCGCGATGGCGCGACAATTCCGCGAGCAGCTCGAAGACGAATCGCTGGAGTTCGGCAAACGTCGCCAGACACCGCCTGCCTCTTCGCCGTCGGCCACCGCTTCGGCCGCCACCGCGTCACCGGCTACCGGCGACAGCACGACACCGGCGGAACCATCGGTGACCGATACCCCCGCCATGGGCACCCCGACTCTGGAAGATGCGGTGCAACGGCACGCCGAAGCCGCCGTTCCCGATCACGTGCCGCTCGGTGGCGATACGCTCGATCCGTTCCCGGAGACGCCGGCCGCGGATGCACCGGCAGCGAGCACGGCGGCACAGAACACGCCGGCATCGACGCCGACACCAGCGGATCCCGACCGACCGGGGACATGAGCTCGGCGATATGAGCGAACAACCACCCGAACAACTCGCCGAGGGCACGCTGATCTCGCATCTGCTCGAGCTGCGCGATCGGCTGTTGCGCGCCTTCCTCGCCGTACTGCTCGCTTTTCTGCCGCTGGCGTTTTTTTCCAACGAAGTATTCACGCTGGTGGCGCAGCCGCTGATCAAACAATTGCCCGCGGATTCCTCGCTGATCGCCACCAGCGTCATCTCGCCCTTCATGACGCCGTTCAAGCTCGCGTTCTTCGTCGGACTGTTCGTCGCCATGCCCTACGTGCTCTATCAAATCTGGGCCTTCGTCGCGCCGGGCCTCTACCGCCATGAAAAGCGCTTCGCCTTGCCGCTGCTCGTCTCCTCGATCCTGCTCTTCTACGCGGGCATTGCTTTTGCCTATTTCGTCGTCTTTCCGGTGATGTTCGAATTCTTTGCCAACACCACGCCTGCAGGCGTGCGCATGATGACCGACATCACAAGTTACATGGATTTCGTGCTCACCATGTTCCTCTGCTTCGGTCTCGCCTTCGAGGTCCCCGTGGTGGTGGTACTTCTGGTGCTGACGGGGCTCGTCAAAGTCGACAAACTCGCTGAGATCCGCGGCTATGTGCTGATCGGCATCTTCGTGATCGCCGCACTGCTGACACCGCCCGACGCGATCTCGCAAACCATCATGGCCGTGCCGATGTACCTGCTCTACGAGGGCGGTCTGATCATGGCTCGCATCATGAATCGCATGCGCGTCAAGACCGTGGAAGCCTGAGCAGGATCATCGCAGGGGAATAAAAACAATGAATGAATCAAAGACCTTTTTCGGCCATCCGCGTGGCCTCGCCACGCTGTTTTTCACCGAAATGTGGGAACGCTTCAGCTACTACGGCATGCGCGCATTGCTCGTGCTCTTTCTGGTCGATGCGATCGCGCGTGGCGGACTCGGTCTCGATGACAAGACGGCTACCGCCATCTACGGGTTGTATACGGCCGCCGTGTACGTCGTCGCCCTGCCGGGCGGCTGGATTGCCGATCGACTGATCGGTGCGCAGCGCGCCGTGCTCTACGGTGGCATTCTCATCTCGCTCGGCAGTTTTGGCCTGTGGTTGTCGCAGACCGCTGCGATGTTCTACCTCGGATTGATCGTCATCATCCTCGGTGTGGGTCTGCTCAAGCCCAACATCTCCGCTCTGGTGGCCGAGCTCTACCCCGAGGGCGGCGGTCGCCGCGACGCGGGCTTCACGATTTTCTACATGGGCATCAACCTCGGTGCCTTCATCGGCCCGCTGATCACCGCTTGGCTTGCGGTCGAGTATGGCTGGCGGGTCGGCTTCATGGCTGCGGGCGTCGGCATGGCGCTCGGCGTCGTGCAGTTCATGCTGACCAAACAGCATCTCGGCGCAGCCGGTCTGCAACCTCACGTTGCGCCGGGCACCGATCTCGCGCCAGCGTGGCGAAATCTTTGGATCGGCAGTGCGCTGCTCGCCGTGCTGGTGGCGCTGCCCTTCCTCGGTATCGTGCAAGTCTCGCCGATCGAGTTGCAGGGCTACGGCATCGGTGTGATCGTCGCCATGGCCGCGCTCTATTTCGCCTATCTGCTGCTGCTCGCCGGACTCGACGCCGCCGAGAAGAAGCGCGTGCTCGTGCTGATCGTTCTGTTCGTCGCCTGCGCGCTCTTCTGGTCAGGTTTCGAACAAGCCGGCTCCTCGCTCAATCTGTTTGCCGAGCGTTATACCGCCCGGGAGTTCGGCGACTTCGTCGTGCCTGCCGGCTGGTTTCAATCATTGAATGCGATCTTCATCGTGATCTTTGCACCGGTGTTCTCCGCAGCCTGGGTGATGCTGGCGCGACGCAATCTCGATCCCTCGACACCGGTGAAGTTTGCGCTGGGACTGCTCGGCATGGCGCTGGGTTTCCTCATCATGTTTTTGGCAGCGCGCATCGTCGCCGACGGTTTGCCCGCAGCCGCCTACTGGCTCGTGCTGACCTACCTGCTGCACACTTTCGGTGAGCTCTGCCTCTCGCCCGTCGGACTGTCGTCAGTGACCAAGCTCGTGCCGCAACGCTTCGTCGGCCAGAGCCTCGGCATCTGGTTCCTCGCGGCCTCGCTCGGCAATCTGATCGCCGGGCGCATTGCCGGCGAGTTCGACGCCGAAAACGTTGCCGCGATGCCGGGGCAATATCTCGACATCTTCTGGTTCGGTGCGATTGCCGCCCTGATCTTGCTGCTGGCGAGTCCGTTGGTGCGCCGCTGGATGGGTGGCGTGCAATGACCTCATCTTCGGGGGCTGTGCTGCCCCCGCAGTTGACGCTGCGCGCGATCGTGCTCGCGATCGTGCTGGCGATGATTCTCGCCGCCGCCAACACCTACCTCGGCCTCTTCGCCGGCATGACCATCGCTTCGGCAATTCCGGCTGCCGTGGTCTCGATGGCGGTGCTGCGTCTGCTCGGTGGCGGCGGCATCCTCGAGAACAATATCGTGCAAACCGGCGCTTCCGCGGGCTCATCGATTGCCTCGGGTGTGATCTTCACCATCCCGGCGCTCGTGATCCTCGGCTATTGGCAGGACTTCAAATATTCCTGGGTACTGGCGATCGCGGGTCTCGGCGGCATACTCGGCGTACTCTTCTCGGTGCCGCTGCGACGCGCACTGATCGTCGAACAGAAACTCGCTTTTCCAGAAGGCCAAGCCGCCGCCGAAGTCCTGAAGGCCGGCGAGAACCCGTCGCAAGGTTTGCGCATCCTCGGTGCCTCAGCGCTCGGCGGTGCATTCGCCAAACTTGCTGCAGGCAGCGGCCTCAAACTCATTCCCGATACCGCAGCGAGCGCCGGTTTCTTTGGCAATTATCTGGGTTTCATCGGCACCAACCTGTCGCCGGCGCTGCTCGCCGTCGGCTATATCGTGGGTCTCAATGTCGGCATCGTCGCGCTCGCCGGTGCGATGATTTCCTGGAACATCGCGATTCCCTACTACGTCGCCAATGTTTTGCCTGCCAATGTCGAACTCGCGCAGGCGGCCGCGGGTCTCTCCGCCGAAGATCTCGCCGGCTTCATCTGGTCCAAGCAAATCCGCTATCTCGGCGTCGGCGCAATGCTGGTCGGTGGATTCTGGGCGCTGATTTCCTTGCGTCACTCGCTGGTATCCGGTGTGCGCAGCGGACTCGCAGCGGCCCGCGCGAGTGCCGCAGGTAAGGTTATCGTGCACACCGAGCAGGATCTGCCCATGAAATCGGTGCTGCTCGGCATTCTGCTCTTTACGCTGCCGTTGTGGGCACTGTACGAAACCATCGTCGGCTCGCTCGCCGTCAGCCTGCCGATGACGCTCATCATGATCGTCACCGGTTTCCTCTTCTGCTCGGTCTCGGCGTACATGGCTGGCCTCGTGGGCTCCTCCAACAATCCGGTATCGGGCATCACCATCGCCACCATCCTGTTCTCGGCGGTCGTGCTACTCATATTGATGGGTCCGGACAGCAGCATCGGCCCGGTCGCGGCGATCATGATCGGCGCCGTCGTCTGCTGCGCTGCCTGCATCGCCGGTGACAATCTGCAGGATCTGAAGTGCGGTTACATCGTCGGCGCGACGCCGTGGCGGCAGCAGGTCATGCTCGGCATCGGCGCAGCCAGCAGCGCGCTCGTCATGGCACCCGTGCTCAATCTGCTCGCCCAGGCCTACGGCATCGGCATACCCACCGAGCAACATCCGAATCCGTTGCTCGCGCCGCAGGCGACACTCATGGCTTCGGTGTCCAAAGGTCTGTTCGGTGGCAGTCTGCCATGGGACATGATCATCATCGGCGCGCTCATCGGCGTCGCCATCATCATCGTCGACGAAATCCTCAAGGCGCGCGGCTCGACGTTTCGCACGCCCGTACTCGCCGTGGCCGTCGGCATCTATCTGCCGATCGAATTGATGACGCCGATTTTCCTGGGCGGTCTGATCGGCTGGCTCGTCGAACGTGCGCTGCGCCAGCAAGGCTGCGCGGCAGCGGATCTCGAGCGACGGGGTCGCAAGGGCTTGCTGTTCGCCGCCGGCATGATCACCGGTGAGGCATTGATGGGCATCGCCATCGCCGTGCCGATCGTCACCTCGGGTAGTGCAGACGTACTTGCCTTGCCCGCGACGCTGCACTTCGGCGAGTGGCTGGGTCTGCTCGTACTCGCGGCTCTCGGACTTTTGATGTACCGCACTGCCACGCGCGCAGACGCTCCCACGACGTGACCGTCGCTGCACCGAACGCGCGACGAACCAAACTCGTCGTGGCGTTCGCGATCATTTATCTCGTCTGGGGTTCGACTTATCTCGTGACCAAGATCGGTGTCGGCCACCTGCCGCCGCTCACCTTCGCTGCTGCACGTTTCGTGAGCGGCGGACTGTTGCTGCTCGTGGTGGCACGGTGGCTGGCGCTGCGGCGCGGCCAGGCACTTTGGCCGACCATCACCCTCGTCGATGCTCGTGCGCTGCTGGCGGTGGGTTTCTTTGGCGTGTTCATCGCCAATGGAACAGGCGTGTGGGGTCTGCAATTCATACCCTCCAACCTCGCCGCGCTGCTCAACGTCTCAGCCTCGTTCTGGATTCCGCTGCTCGGGCTGTTCGGCGCGCGCGCCACGTCGATTTCTTTGCGTATCGGGGTGGGGCTCGTGATCGGTTTCGCCGGCACCGTTCTGATCGCCTGGCCGGGCAGCGATGCCGCCGCGGCGGCGACCTGGCCGACCCTCATCGTGCTGGTCGGCTGCTTCAGCTGGTCCGTGGCGACCATCCTGCAGCGTAATCAGCAAAGCTCGCTCGATCTGATGACTTTCACGGCCCTGCAGATGTTGTGCGGCGGCCTGCTGCTGTCCTGCGTGATGTGGCTCTCGGGCGAACCGGCGCGCTGGCATTGGAATACAAGCGGACTCGCCGCACTCGCCTACATGACCCTCATGAGTTCCTGCATCGCCTACACCGCATACGCCTGGTTGTCGGTGAACGTGACGCCGGCGCAGCTGTCGACTTATGGCTTCGTGAACCCAGCCATCGCCTTGCTGCTTGGCTGGTGGATCCTCGACGAAACACTCGGACCGCTGCAGATGGTCGGTACGCTGGTGATTCTCGGCGGCACGCTGCTCGTCAACTGGCCGCGGCCCGCGCCCGCGCTTGCGCCTGCGCCTGCGGCAATCACTGCCATCACCGGAGCCGCCGAGGCGCCGCTCAGCAGCGCGAAACGAGAGGCTCCGCCCGCAACTTGACGAGATCGACGGTGGGCACTGCGCGGCGCTCGCGCAGCGGGAATTCGATCACCGCGATATGGTTTCGACCGGCGTCGTCGCGGATGTTGCTGATCCCGTCGTAGCGCATGAGTACGCGATCGCTCTTGCGGTAGGACACTTCGATGTACGGCAGGAACCAGCCGAGCACGCCCGAGAGATTCAGACGGATCACGCTCGCGGTCGCGCCCTCGATAGTGGTTTCGTGGTGCTTCTTGACCTTGAAGCTGAGGTAATCGAGACGACTCGGCACCAGAAAGGGAAAGCGTACCGTCTTGCCCGCCTCGAGCTCACTCCAGTGCTGACGAACGAACTCATCGAAGCCCGCGTCGGCGACGATCGCGACGTTTGCCGGGACCGGTGCGTCGCGTCGCGGACTGCGGGCGTTCTCCTGCTGAAAGACACGCGGTCCCTGCGCCGTCTGCCGCAAGCCCTCGACGTAACCGCTGCGCGCGTCGGTGAACATGAACTCCGGCTCTTCGCGCAACTTGCCGTAGGTAAGTTCCTTGCGCGCAAACGCAGAACCGCCCGCCGCGCAGCGATACATCACGACGCGGCTCTCGCCGACTGCGCCGGCGTTGCGTACGTAGTGCGCCTCGACGTACAGCGGCTTGCCGTCACGATCACGCGCAAACCCGTTGAACTGCAGGTCTGCCGCCTGCAACGTCGGCAGCGCGCTACACCAGAAAAAGGACAGCCCGCAGAGCAGTCCGATCGGCGAGCTGCGCTGCGGCTGATGTCGTGATCGATCGCTCATCCGCGGCGCAACCGTTCGAGGCCGCGCGGGCCGATGAACCACGAACCCACCCAGCCGGTTAGTCCCACCACAATGGCACCCCAAAACGCATCCCAGAAACCGGCGATATCGAAACCCGGCAGGATGCCGGCCACCAGCGCCAACATCGCAGCGTTGATCACCAGCACGAACAGACCCAGTGTCACCACGCTGATCGGCAACGTCAGCACCAGCAGGACGGGGCGGATGAAGGCATTGACCACCCCGAGCAGCGCCGCCGCGATCAACAAGGTCAGCGGTTCGTCGATGGTGAAGCCGTCGACCCAAAGGGTAGCGAGCCAAAGCCCGAAAGCGACGATGACGGCGCGCAACACGAAACCGGTCATGACAAAGCATCCTCCTCCGCGGCATTGTGCCAGCACGCTATGCTGGCAGGGCATGCGGCATGGTCACTGTGACCGCTGCCGTTCGACTGCGGTTCCATAGCAGGGAGTGTCTCATGTCAGCCGAATATGCCCCGATCCATCTCGTCATGCTGCTCGCGCTGCTCGAATACTTCGGTTTCGCACTGGCCGTCGGCCGCGCGCGCTACCGTTACGGCGTCAAGGCGCCCGCCACCTCCGGCAACATCGATTTCGAGCGCTATTACCGCGCGCAGATGAATACGCTGGAACAGTTGATCATCTTCGTTCCTGCGCTGTGGTCGTTCGCGATCTTCATCAGTGTGCCCTGGGCCGTCGGGCTCGGTGTCGCGTTCATCGTCGGTCGCCTGCTTTATTTCGTCGGCTACACAAAGGCCGCCGAAAAACGCAGCGCAGGCTTTGGTCTTGCAACCTTTGCGCAGCTGTTCCTGCTGATCGGCGGCATCGTCGGTGCCGTGCTCGCGCTCTGAGTTTCACTCGCGATCGCGACGCGCGGTCAGCGACGACGCAACGCCAGAATCACTACGGGTATCAGCGAACCAAAGATGATGAGCAGCGTGACGATGCCGAAGTTGTCGCGCACGAGCGGGATGTTGCCGAAGAGATAGCCACCGCCCAAAAAAATCGCCACCCAGATGAATGCACCGAGCACGTTGTAGCCCTGGAATCGGGCATATTCCATGCGCGCTACGCCGGCGACGAAGGGTGCGAAGGTGCGCAGGATCGGCAGAAAGCGCGACAGCATCACTGTCTTGCCGCCGTGCTTGACGAAGTACGACTCGGTCTGACGAAGATATTCGACTTTCAGCAGACGATATCGGCCACTGAATGCCGGCGGGCCGATAGCCTTGCCGATGGCGTAATTGCAGCTGTTGCCGAGGATCGCGGCGACGATCAACAACGCCGCCACCGTCGGCGCATGCAGCGTACCGCTGGTATCGATGGCTGCGAGAGTGCCCACCGCAAAGAGCAAAGAATCACCGGGCAGCCAAGGTGTGACCACGAGACCGGTTTCGGCGAACACGATCGCGAACAGGATCGCGTAGATCCATACACCGTACTGCTGCATCAGCTCAACGAGATGGCTGTCGAGATTCAGGATGAAGTCGAGAAAATATTGCAGCAGTTCGATCATGCTCGGGGAGTCCTGGTTTCGGCGGTGCGGGTTGCGGGTGGCGTGCGGCGTTGCAACTCGCGCAGCGCGGCACGCACCTCATCGTCGATGGTCGGATCGGTCGGCGCCGCATCCGGACCCGTCAACACGACCTCGGGATCAATGCCGCGCTCGTTGATGAACTCGCCGGAAGGCGTTGCATAGCGCGAGGTGGTCAACTTGAGCGCCCGCCCATCGGCCAACGGGATGACGCTCTGTACCGAGCCTTTGCCATAGGTGCGGCGACCCACCAGCAGCGCGCGGTTGTTATCTTTGAGTGCGCCTGCGAGGATCTCGGCGGCAGAGGCCGAACCGCCGTTCACCAGCACCGCCAACGCGACGCCCTCGAGCAATTGTCCAGGCCGGGCGTCCATGCGAAAGCGTGCATCCGGCGCACGACCTCGCGCAACAACGATGTTGCCGCTCTCGAGCAATGCATCGGCAACCGCCACGGCGCTCTCGAGGACGCCGCCCGGATTGTTGCGCAGATCGATCACCACGCCGCGCAGCTCCGGTTGCGCGGTGCGCAAGCGCTGTACTTCACGAGCGAAATCGGCGGGCGTGGTGTCGCTGAAGGCGGCGATGCGCAGATAGGCATAGCCATCGTCGAGCCCTGCAGCCGAGACGCTGTGTACATCGACGCGGGCGCGCTCCAGCGCCACTTCGACGAGCTCGTTGCCCTCGGCGCGACGTACCGTGAGCTTCACCAGCGAGCCGGCGGGTCCACGCATCTGTTCGATGGCCGCTGCGAGATTGGCACCCACGGGCTCGCCATCGATGCGCAGGATGAGATCGCCGGCGAGTATGCCGGCACGCGCGGCGGGCGAGTCCTCGAGCGGTCGTTGCACCTTGATGAAACCGTTGTCGGCAACGACCTCGATGCCGATGCCCGGATAGTTGCCTGCGGCGCCACGCCGGATTTCTTCGTACTCGCGACGATCCAGATAAGCCGAGTGTTCATCCAGCCCGGCGAGCATGCCGCGCATCGCCGCCTCGACCAGTCGCTCGTCGGCGACTTCATCAACATATTCGCGGCGTATTTGTCCGAGTACTTCGGTCAGTCGCCGCGTCTCGGCCGCCGACAAGACAGCGGTCTCGACGTCCAAAGCTCGCGGGGCGGTCACTGCCGCCGCGGTCTTGCCGCCGACCTCACCCGTCATCCACACAAAGCGTACGAGCAGGGCGCCGGCAACAAGGCCGACGACGGAACCGATCAGGAAAGGAATGCGCTGCACGGACATGGGAGGGCGGAGTTTACAGGGTCATCACGACGAATCGTGATCACTCAGGGCTGCCGATCCTTGAACCAGGGCGTGGGATCGAGGGGCCTCGCCGCGCGGCGAATTTCAAAATAAAGCTCCGGTTGGGCTCGCCCACCCGAATCTCCGACCGAACCCACGGTGTCACCCGGCGCGACCTGCTCACCCACGGTACGAAACAATTGTTCGTTGTGGCCATAGAGGCTGAGGTAACCGCCGCCGTGATCGATGATCAGCAGCAGACCGAGCCCCGCCAACCAATCGGCGTAGACCACGCGACCGCGGTACACCGCCCTGACGGGCGTGCCGCGCGCCGCGGAGATCAGCACGCCCTCCCATTTGACCGAGCCCGCACGCTGCTGGCCGTAACGCGCCACCAGCTTGCCGCTCGTCGGCCAGGCGAGTTTGCCGCGCATACCGGCGAAAGGGCTGCGGCTGTCGGCGGGGAACTGCGGCGCTGCGCGCCGCAACTCGCGCAACAATTTTTCGAGCGCAGCCTGCTCGCGCTGCAGCCGTTGCAGACTCGCGCTGCGCGCCTTGGCCTCGGCGTTGAGATTGGCGAGCACCTCGCCGCGCTCGCTGCGCGCCTTTTCGAGACGTGACAACTCGGAATTCTGCTGCTGTTCGAGTCGGCGGATTCGCTCTTCCTCGGTCTCGAGATCCTGATCGAGCGCCTCGAGCGCGCGCAGGTTGCTCTCGATGAGCGCGAGTTGATCGGCTCGCGCACGACCAAAATAACCGTAGTAAGCGAACAGGCGTTCCAAGCGTGACGGCTCACGTTGATTGAGCAGCAACTCGAGCGGCTGCTCGCGACCAATCAGGTAGGCCGCACGCATCTGCGCCGCCAGCGCCCGCCGCTCCTGCGCGAGCTCAGCCTCGCGATCCCGCTTCTGGGCGCCGAGTTCGGCTCGCCTTTCCTCGCGGCTTTGACGCTCACCGCGCAATCGCCCAAGTTCGTTGCGGGCACGATTGGCCGCAGTCTCGGCCGAGCGCAGCGCCCGGGTCAGGCGATCCCGCTCGGCCGCATCCTTGGCCACCTGGCTGCGAATACGCTCGATTTCGGTGCGCAATTGGCGAAGTTCCGCCTCGGCGCGGGCGGCATCCTGGGCATTGGCCACCGACAGCAGCGCCATCACGCCTACAGCAAGCAGAAAACGGATGATCCGGCCGCGCATCGGTGCAAATTGTATAATCCTGCCGATGGAAAGGCTCCCGGAATACATCGCCAATCACCCTTGGCTCGTCTCGATGGCCGTGCTCGCTGCGCTGCTCGTCGTCGTATACGAGTGGCGTGCGCGCCGCGACGCCTTCGCCGGCATATCGCCGCAAGACCTGATCCGTCTGCAGAATCAGGGGGCGCTGGTCATCGACCTGCGCAAACCCGAGGAGTTCGCCGCCGGACACATTGGTGGTGCCCGTCGAATGGATTCGGCACAAATGCTGACCGCCGGCGACACACTCAAGAAATACAAGGAAAAAAACGTGATCGTGTACTGCGAATCCGGCACCGTGGGTGCTTCCGCAGCGCGCGTACTGGCCGGCCAAGGCTTCAAGCAGGCCTTCAATCTCAAGGGCGGACTGGGCGGCTGGCGCACCGAAAACCTGCCGCTCACCCAAGGTCAGGGCAAGGCTTGAGCCCATGAGCGCGCCGCTGCAGTCCCAGACACCCACGCCGACCAAGGTGCTGATGTATGCGACCGCCTGGTGCCCCTATTGTGCGCGGGCGCGCGAATTACTGGCGCGCAAGGGTGTCGATCCCGAGATCATCGACGTCGATCGCGACCCCGCGCTGCGTCAGCAGATGATGGCCCGCAGTGGCCGGCACACCGTGCCGCAAATTTTCATTGGTGAAGTGCACGTCGGCGGTTGTGACGATCTGCACGCACTCGAGGCGAAGGGCGGTCTCGATCCGCTCCTGCGCGCAACCTGATTCCAACAGAGGCTCGACAACATGGCTGATCCCGATCCGCGCGCCGACGGCGCAACCGCTCCCGGCGTCGATGCCGACGCTCCCGAATTCTCGCTGCAGTCGGTGTATTTGAAGGATTGCTCCTTCGAGGCACCCAAGGGCCCGCGCGTCGAGGGCGCCTGGAACCCGCAGATCGGTCTCGATCTGAACACGGCATCCGAAGCGATCTCGCCCGAGCTGCGCGAAGTGGTGTTGACCGTCAGCATCACCGCCAAGATCGATGAGGCGACGGCGTTCCTCGTCGAGGTCCAACAAGCCGGCCTGTTCGGCGTGCGCAACCTCAACGAAGAAGACTACCGCCGCGCCGTCGCGGCCATCGCGCCGACGGTGCTCTTTCCGTACGCACGCGCCACCATCGCCAATCTGGTCTCGCTCGGCGGCTTCCCGCAGATGCTGCTGCCACCGGTGAACTTCGATGCGCTGTATGCGCGTTCGCTCGCCGAAGCGGCCGCACGCCAGCAGGCTGAAGCACCGCCACCGGCGCTGAACAGCTGACACCCATGACCGGCGGCGCGGTTGCACCGCTGGCCGTGCTCGGTGCCGGATCCTGGGGTACGGCGCTCGCCATACAGTTTGCGCGCACCGGTCACCCGACTCGCCTCTGGGGCCGCGATGCGGCCCAGCAGGTGGCGATGCAAAGCGCGCGCTGCAACCGGCGCTATCTGCCGGAGGCTGTCTTTCCGGACGAATTGCGCGTGGTGCATTCGCTGCGCGATGCGCTCGACGGCGCCGACGAGGTGCTGATCGCCGTACCCAGTCATGCGCTGCGCGGCTTGCTCAAAGAAATAGCGCCGCTGCTGAGCCCCGAGGTGCGACTTGCCTGGGCCACCAAGGGCTTCGAGCTCGACACCGGTCTGCTGCCACATCAAGTGGCGCGCGAGGTACTCGGAAACACTCGCGCCTTTGCAGTGCTGTCGGGCCCCACGTTCGCGCGCGAGGTAGGCGCCGGTCTGCCCACGGCGATGACTATCGCCGCCACGGACGAGGCTTTTGCAAATTCTTTGGCGCAAAGCCTGTCGTCCGCGAATTTTCGAGCGTATACCTCGACCGATATCGTCGGTGTCGAAGTCGGCGGTGCCACCAAGAACGTGCTCGCCGTCGGCGCTGGCCTTGCCGACGGACTCGGTTTCGGCGCCAACACGCGCGTGGCACTGATCACGCGCGGGCTCGTCGAGATGACCCGACTTGGCGTCGCTCTCGGCGCACATCGCGAGACCTTCATGGGTCTTGCAGGTCTCGGTGATCTGGTGCTCACCTGCACCGATGATCAGTCGCGCAACCGCCGCTTCGGTCTGCTGCTCGCTGCCGGACGCAGTGTCGAAACCGCACTCGCCGAAATCGGTCAGGTCGTCGAAGGGTATCTTGCGGCCCAAGCCGTACGCCGGGTGGCCCAACGTCACGGCGTCGAGATGCCGATTTGTGAAAGCCTCTATCGCACGCTCTACGAGGGCGTGCCACCGCGCGAAGTCGTGCGCGGTCTGATGTCCCGGCCCATCAAGGCGGAGTTCGATTGACCGGCGCGGCGAAACCGTTCTGCCGCCACGCTTCATAGGTGACCAGCGTCACCGCGTTCGACAGATTCAGGCTGCGATTGCCCGCAAGCATCGGAATGCTGACGAGCGACGCCTCGTCGATCACCGACTGCGGCAACCCCCGTCCCTCCGAACCAAAGAGCAGCACGTCTCCGGGCAGATACGCCACCTCGTCATAACGCCTCGTCCCACCGGTTTCGATCGCCCACCAGCGGATCGCGCCCGCGGCGCGCAACGCCTCTCGACATGCGGCAAAGTTTTCATGCACCTGCACCGCCGCCATCCAGCGATAGTCGAGTCCCGCCCGCCGTACCGCGGGACGATCGATGTCGAAGCCAAGCGGCTTGATCAAGTGCAGTTCGGCACCCGTGTTGGCGCAAAGTCGAATGACATTGCCGGTGTTGGGCGGAATCTCCGGCTCGAACAGCACAATACGAAACATGGCTGCCAATCATCCATGGCGAGCTGCGGGACCGGAAGGGATTTTCGTGTTCGGCGGCCTATAATCGGGGCATGTCCGTCGCCGTTCCCGTCAGCGCCACCTCGACTGCGGGCGAAGGCCCTGCGCCCTCGCTCCGCTACCGCTTCCTCGGCATGGAGTTCGCCTCGCCGATCGTGCTGCTGTCAGGCTGTGTCGGTTTCGGCGAGGAGTACACCCGGGTCGAAGGGTTCTCCAACACCGATTGCGGCGCAGTGGTCCTGAAGGGTACGACCCTCGAGGCGCGCCTCGGCAACCCGCCGCACCGCGTCTATGAAACCCCGATGGGCATGTTGAATGCCATCGGTCTGCAGAATCCGGGCACCGATCATGTGGTACGCAGCATCCTGCCGACTCTCGATTTTGCCGAGACTCGTTTCATTGCCAACGTGTCGGGCTCGACCATCGAAGAATATGCCGAGGTCACGCGACGCTTCGACGACTCGCCGATCGACGCCATCGAAATCAACATCTCCTGCCCAAACGTCAAGGAGGGCGGCGTGGCTTTCGGCAACTATCCGGAGATGTCTGCCCGGGTCGTTGCGGCCTGCCGTGCGGTGACACGCAAACCGCTCATCACCAAGCTCTCGCCGAATCAAACAGACATCAAGGAAAACGCACGGCTCTGCATCGAAGCGGGCAGTGACGGCTTCGCGGTGATCAACACCGTCATGGGCATGGCCATCGACGCGAAGACGCGCCGTCCGATTATCGGCAACGTGCAGGGCGGTCTCTCGGGGCCGGCCATCAAGCCGATTGCGCTCCTCAAGGTGCATCAGGTCCATGAAGTGGCAAAGAAACACGGCGTGCCGATCATCGGTCAGGGCGGCATCATCAACGCCACCGACGCGATCGAGTTCATGATCGCCGGTGCGAGCGCCGTCGGCATCGGTACATCGCTCTTCTATGACCCGATGGCCTGCAAAAAAATCAACGCTGGCATCGCAAAATATCTGCAGGATCATGGCCTGCAGAACGTCAGCGAACTCTTCGGCACACTGCGCCTCGGCTGAACGCCGCGCCGCAACACTGCGGCGAACTCACTGCTTCACGTAGACCGTTCGCGTCGGATAGGCGAACTCGATGCCATGCTCCGCAAAGGCCGCATGGATGGCGCGATTCACCGCATCATTGACGAACACGAAGCGAAACCGGGCCTGATTCCAGTCGGGGACGAAATACATCACCTCGAAACCGAGTGCCGAATCGTCGAAGCTGCGAAAGGCGCAATACTCGAAACGCGTGCCCTCGACCGAGACGATCGCCGCCTCGACGATTTCGCTCACCCGCGCAACCTTGGCCGGCGGCGTTTCGTACGCGATGCCGATCTTGAACAGCATGCGCCGCTCGGGCATGCGACCAAGATTGCGCACGCGGCTCTTCAGTAGATCGGCGTTGGAGATAATCACCTGCTCGCCACTCACGCTGCGCAACCGCGTGCTGCGTACGCCGATGAATTCGACCACGCCATCGATGTTGTCGACCTGCAGCAAATCGCCGACCTGAAACGGCTTATCAAGCGCGATCGAGAGCGAAGCCAGCAGATCGCCGAGCACGGTCTGCACGGCGAGCGCGATGGCGATACCGCCAATGCCAAGGCCGGCCACGAGCGCAGTGATGTTGACTCCGAGGTTATCAAGCGCCAGCAGCACAGCCAAACCGAAAATGACCGCGCGCGCGACGAACAGCAGCACGCTCATCGAACCCGACTGACGAGTCTCGCCCGCGGCCAGCAGCCGCTCCTGCCGCTGC
The DNA here is from genome assembly GCA_044351225.1 of Steroidobacteraceae bacterium. Classification (GTDB taxonomy): domain Bacteria; phylum Pseudomonadota; class Gammaproteobacteria; order Steroidobacterales; family Steroidobacteraceae; genus UBA964. The sequence continues at coordinate 920 of JBILGD010000050.1, read as the reverse complement.
TTGAGAAAGAATTCGGTAGCCGCCACGCCCCACAGCGCTACCTGGATCCAGAAGGTAAGGACGATGATGGCATCGGAGATTTTCTCGATGCCGGGCGGTAGCACGAGAAAACGCTGACCGACCCATAATGCGACAACCCAAAGAAACAAGGCATGGGTCCGCCTGATCAGCAGCAGGACGAGGTCGATCCACGCCGGCATGTCACTGCCACGCAGGCGTCGCGCCCGCGACATCACGAAAGCGCGAATCGCCGGCAGGACGATGAAGCAGACCAGGAAAGCCGCGGCTGCCAGGAGACAATCGCTCAAAGAATTGTCGAGAAAAATATTGCGCTGCAGTAGTTCACTCATGGAAGTTTGCTCACGGTAGATCACGCGTGCGGCCATAAAGTCGGCACCATTCCGCCAAGCGCTCGGTCACTTCTGGGCTCGCTTGCAGCCAATCGAAGCGCCACTCCCAGCACCCGGCAGCGAGACCCGGCGTATTCATGCGCGCACCCTCGGCAAGACCGAGAATATCCTGCATCGGCAAGATGGCGGTGTCGGCAACGCTCGCCTGCGCGGCACGCAATAGCATGTCGTAGTCACCCTGCGGATTGCCGAAGTAGCGACGCACACGCTGCTGCATGGCCGCATCGAGGCCGAGCCACCATCGGCGAGTCGTGTCATTGTCATGCGTGCCGGTATACACCACCGTCAGCGGGTCGTGATTGTGCGGCAGGTGTCCGTTGGTCGCGTCGTCGTCGAAGGCGAATTGCAGCACTTTCATGCCCGGAAAGCCGAGCGTGCGACGTAGGGCAGGGACATCGGGGGTCATCAAGCCAAGGTCCTCGGCGATCACCGGCAAAGGACCGAGCGTACGCTCGGCGGCCTTGAACAGCGCCTCGCCCGGTCCACGGATCCACTGACCGCGGGTCGCAT
>JBILGD010000049.1:0-18803 GCA_044351225.1 Steroidobacteraceae bacterium | reverse complement strand
AGGCACATCAGGTGCGCCGTTCGAATGCTTACGGCATCGTCGCGGCGCTGCGGCAGCGCGGCTTCCAGCAGATCGCCGACGATCATCTGGCCGATGACTTCGAACTGCTGCGCCAACGGCTGCGCGTGCACCTCGACACGCATGACGTGCTCGTGCTCTCGGGTGGTGTATCCATGGGCAAACTCGATCTCGTACCGCGCGTGCTCGGCGAGCTCGGCGTGCGTCAGGTCTTCCACAAGATCGCGCAACGACCGGGAAAACCGATGTGGTTCGGCATCGGTCCCACCGGCACCGCGGTGTTCGCACTGCCCGGCAATCCTGTCTCGACGCTCGTCTGCCTCACCCGCTACGTCATTCCGGGGCTTTATGCGGCCATGGGCGAGAGCGTACGGGTCGCGGAAAAAATCGCGCTGGCCGCGCCCGTGGAAGTCAAGGCGGCACTGACGACGTTCTTGCCGGTCAAGCTGCAAATCGATGAGTGGGGGCGCAGCTGGGCGCACCCCTCCCCGACCAACGGATCGGGAGATTTCGCGGCGCTCACCGGCACCGATGGTTTCGTCGAACTTCCACCCGGCCCGAACACGCATGCCAAGGGCTTCGTTACCCGCTTGCACCGCTGGTGAGGATCATTCTTTGAGTACTGTTCGCGAGCATCCGCTGTTGCCCTTGCGTACGCGCCCCGCCCCGCGCGACACGCTCGGCAGGCCATTGCGCGACTTGCGCATCTCGGTCATGGATCGCTGCAATTTCCGCTGTCCGTATTGCATGCCGCAGCACACCTTCCACGAGGGTTATCGTTTCCTCAAATCGAGTGAACGACTCTCGTTCGATGAAATCGTGCGTCTCGCGCGTCTTGCCGCGACGCTTGGGGTGCGCAAACTGCGCATCACGGGCGGCGAGCCACTGCTGCGACCGAATCTCACCGATCTCGTCGGCGATCTGTCGACCTTGTCCGGCATCGAGGACGTCGCGCTCACCACCAACGGCATGCTGCTCGCCAAGTACGCGACCGAACTGAAGGCCGCCGGACTCGCGCGCATCACGGTCAGTCTCGACAGTCTCGACCCGCAAGTTTTCGCGCAGATGAGCGGTGGCTTCGGCGGTGTGGCCGAGGTGCTCGAGGGCATCGAAGCGGCGCAGCGTGCCGGCCTCGCACCGATCAAGGTCAATGCCGTGATCCAGCGCGGCGTCAACGAACACACCGCACTCGATCTCGTGCAGCACTTCCGCGGCACCGGCGTGATCGTGCGCTTCATCGAATACATGGACGTTGGTAATCGCAACGATTGGCACGCAGATCGGGTCGTGCCCTCGCGCGAACTCGTCGCGGCGATCCATGCGCGCTGGCCGATCGCAGCGCTCGAGCGCAACTACCGCGGCGAAGTCGCCGAACGCTATGCGTTCGCTGATGGTCAGGGCGAGCTCGGCTTCATTTCTTCGGTGTCGCAGCCTTTCTGCGGCGACTGTTCGCGCGCTCGCTTGTCCTCGGAAGGCAAACTCTACACCTGCCTCTTCGCCACCTCGGGCACCGACCTGCGCAGTGCGCTGCGCGGCGGCGCGAGCGATGACGAAATGCTCGATCTGCTGGCCGGTATCTGGCAGCAGCGCGGCGATCGCTACAGCGAACTGCGCAGGACCCGCAACGCGCGCGAAGACAAGGTCGAGATGTTCCACATCGGCGGCTGACTCGGCGGCTGAGGACTCGAAACATGCGCTCATCCAGTAAAACCACCGCATCCCGCACTCGCCGCCGCCCACGCGCCGCGCTCACCCATCTCGATGCGGCCAATCGACCCACCATGGTCGATGTCGGCGACAAATCGACCACGCGTCGCGAAGCAACGGCCGAAGCGTTGGTGCGGCTACCGACGGCGGTCGCCCGCGCACTCGCCGCGAGCGGTCACCGCACGAAAAAAGGTCCGGTTTTCGATACGGCAATCATCGCCGCCGTGCAGGCCGCCAAGCGAACCCACGAGCTCATTCCGTTCTGTCATCCGTTGCCCCTCGAGCACTGCGAGCTCGACATCGACGCGCGCGGCAAGCTAGTGCGCATCCGCTGCACGGTGCGCACCACGCACAAGACCGGCGTCGAAATGGAAGCGCTGACCGGCGCCAGCGTCGCTGCACTCACCGTCTACGATATGTGCAAGGCCCTCTCGCACGACATCGTCATCGAATCAGTACGCCTGCTGCAAAAGCGAGGCGGCAAGCGCGATGTCGATGTGACCCGCAAGCGACGTCGCTCACCATGATGCGACCCTCACCTATTTTCGGACTCGTGCTTGCCGGCGGCCGTAGCAGTCGCATGCGCCGCGACAAAGCGACACTGGCCTACCATGGTCGCAGCCAGCTCGAATCGGCCTTTGAACTGCTTGCCACCGTGACCGAGCGCTGCTTCGTCTCGGTGCGAGCCGACCAGGTGGACGAACCGCTGCGTCGGCGCTTTGCGCAGATTGTCGATCGACACGAGGGCATGGGACCGCTCGCCGGGATTCTCGCCGCACAGCACACGCACCCGCAGGCAGCGTGGCTGGTGCTCGCCTGCGACTTGCCGTTTCTCGATCGCACCTCGCTGCAGCATTTGATCGCGCATCGGCACGATGGAGCGCTCGCGACCGCGTATCGCTCGGCACACGACGGTCTGCCCGAACCGCTGTGTGCCATTTATGAGCCAGCGAGCGCGGCTGCACTCCTCGAGTACGCCGCAGCGGGTCGCAGCTGCCCACGCAAGTTCCTGCTCGAGCGTCAGGCAACGCTGGTCGAGCCCCTGCAGGCGCGCGCCCTCGACAACGTCAACTCGACCCGTGAATATTGGGAGTCCATGCAAACCCTCGCCCCCGAACACTCCTCGCTGCGCACGCTGCATGTGCAGTACTTCGCCTTGCTGCGCGAACAGGCGGGGCGCAGCGCCGAGACCGTGCAAAGCGCGGCGCGCTCGCCCGCCGAGCTCTACGCCGAATTGCAGCAGCGGTACGCCTTCTCGCTGCCTGCCGAGATGTTGAAGGTCGCCATCAACGGCGACTTTGGCGACTGGTCGCAACCGCTGCAGACGGGCGATGCGGTGGTGTTCATTCCGCCGGTGGCGGGCGGCTGAGGCCGCAAACTCCGCAGCCGGATCGAACGCCAATGTCACGCTTCAGTTTCAGCAACTCTGCCGTCGATCTAGCGGCGCTGCGCGAATCTTTGGCCGATCCGACCTGCGGCGGCTATGCCGCGTTCGAGGGTTGGGTGCGCAACCACAACGAAGGTCAGGCCGTCACCCACCTCGAGTACGAAGCGTTCGAGTCGCTCGCGGTGCGCGAAGGGGAGCGCATCATCGCCGAGGCCTGTCGCAAATACGGCGTGGAGAACGCCCGCTGCGTACATCGAGTGGGCGATCTGGCACTCGGCGAGCTCGCCGTGTGGGTAGGCGTAAGCGCGCGCCACCGCGATGAAGCGTTCAAGGCTTGTCGCTACATCATCGACGAGGTCAAGCATCGCGTCCCGATCTGGAAAAAGGAGCACTACGTCGGCGGTGACTCGGGCTGGGTGAACTGCGAGCGCTGCGCGGCGGCCACCCCGACCAGCGCTGCGGGCGAGGCGCCCGCGATCGCCGTAGCGCATGCGCACCATGATCATGCGCACCATGATCATGCGCACCATCACCACGCGCGCCCCGCTGCGCCTGCGCGGCATTCACCCGATTACTCAAGGCAAATGACGCTGCGCGAAGTCGGCGCAGCCGGACAAGCCAAACTGCGCGCCGCGCGCGTGGCGGTGATCGGCGCCGGGGGTCTCGGCGTGCCCGTCATGCAGTACCTCGCCGGCGCAGGTGTTGGGCGGATTTTGATTGTCGATGGTGATCGGCTCGAGCCCTCGAATCTGCATCGCCAAACTTGGTATGCGCTCGCCGACTGCGGGACGCCGAAGGCCGAGCTCGCCGGGCAACGCGTGCGCGCTCTCAACCCCGAGGTGACGGTCGACGTCCATGCGCAACGACTCGAGGCGACGAATGCCGAAGCGTTGCTGGCAGATACGGATCTGATCATCGATTGCACCGACAACTTCGCCACCAAGTTCCTGCTCAATGATTTGGCGCAGACGCTCGGCAAGCCGGCGATCTTCGCCAGCGTCCATCAATACGAAGGACAGTTGCAGGTGCTCGACCCGCGGCGTGGCAGCGCCTGCCTGCGCTGTCTTTGGCCAGAGGCCAGCCGCGATGGCGTGGTCGGCAACTGCGCCGAAGCCGGCGTGCTCGGTCCCGTACCCGGTGTGCTTGGTTCGCTGCAGGCACTCGAGGCACTGAAGCTGCTGCTCGATCTGCCGGGTCAGCTCGGCGACGAAGTGCTGATCGTCGATCTGCTCGGTCTCGCCACCACTCGCCTGCGAGCACGCCGAGCTGCCGAATGTACGATCCGCTGCACGCGCTGCGCCAGCGCACTCGCAGCAGCCCGCGCAAGAACGCAGCGAACGAATGCGGCCGAGGGGCTTGCGGAAGATCATGTGCTCGAACTCGAATTGACCGATCTTGCGCAGGCGGCGGCTCGCGGCCTGCAAGTCATCGATATTCGCGAACCGCGCGAGATCGACGCTGCGCCACTTCCGGCCGTGACGCTCGCCGTGCCGATGGGTGAGTTGCTCGCCGGGCGCAATCTGCCGGCGGAGGGACGTTATCTCCTGGTGTGCGCCCGAGGGGCGCGCAGCCTCGCGACCGCCGAGGCGCTACGCGAGCGGGGTTTGGTCGCCGTGTATTCTTTGAAAGGCGGTGCGCTGGGACTCGGCGGCGGCTCGACTGGACGCTAGCGCAAGACGCCGGCGTCTACTGGCGCTTCCCGCCGCGGTGGCGGGGCCTACTACGGACGGATCTGGCCCGTGCCTCGCACCACGTACTTGTAGCTCGTCAACTGTTCGACGCCCACCGGGCCGCGCGCATGGAATCGGTCGGTTGAAATACCGATCTCGGCGCCCATGCCGAACTCGCCACCGTCGGCAAACTGCGTCGAAGCATTGTGCAGCACGATCGCACTGTCGACGCCGTCGAGAAACCGCTGCGCAGTCGCCGCGTTGGCGGTGATGATCGACTCGGTATGTGACGAACCGTAGCGGGCGATATGCGCCATCGCCTCCTCGACGCCGTCGACCACGCGTACAGCGATGATGGCGTCGAGAAATTCGCTCTGCCAATCGGTTTCGCCGGCGGCCTTGACGCGCGCATCGATCGCCTGCGTCGCCGCATCGCCGCGCACTTCGCAGCCCGCACCGAGCAAGGCGTGCACGAGTGCCGGCAGCAGGGTCGCAACCAGCGGTCGATCGACCAGCAAGGTCTCGGCGGCACCGCAGACACCGGTACGTCGCAGTTTCGCATTGAGCGTGATGGCGATCGCCATTGGCGCATCGGCGTCGCAATCGACGTAGACATGGCAGTTGCCATCGAGGTGACCGATCACGGGCACCCGCGCCTCCTGCTGCACGCGCGCCACGAGGCCCTTGCCGCCGCGCGGCACGACGACGTTGATCGCGCCATCCAGCCCGCCCAACATCAAGCCCACTGCTTCGCGATCACGCGTCGGGACGAGCTGGATGCCGCCCTCGGGCAGTTGTGCGGCACGCAAACCCTCGAGGAAGCACGCATGAATCGCCCGACTCGAGTGCAGACTCTCCGAGCCGCCGCGCAGGATGACGGCATTGCCGGACTTGAGACAAAGCCCCCCGGCATCGGCGGTGACGTTGGGTCGACTCTCGTAGATGATGCCGATCACGCCAAGCGGCACGGCCACCCGCGCGATGCGCAGGCCATTCGGTCGCGACCATTCGGCGAGCGTGCGACCGACCGGATCCGGCAGCGCCGCGATGTCTTCGAGACCGCGCGCCATCGCCTCGATCCGACTTGCATCGAGACGCAAGCGATCGAGCATCGCTGCCGACAAATGACGTGCCTCGGCCGCGCGCATGTCGAGCGCATTGGCAGCAAGGATATCTTTGACGGAATGCCGCAAGGCAGTGGCTGCAGCGCGCAAGGCCTGATCCTTGCGCTCACGCGAGGCTTGCGCGAGTTGCGGCTGCGCGGCGCGCGCCGCGGCACCGATCTCCGCCATCATCGTGCGCACATCAGCCGTCATTGCATCACCAGATCGTCGCGATGGATCAGTTCGTCGCGCCCCGCAAAGCCGAGCAGCGCCGCAATCTCGGCCGAGCGTCGGCCGATGATGCGCGTACTCTCCGTATCCGAATAGCCGACGATGCCGCGGGCGATTTCGCGCCCTGCGCTCGTCACCACGCTCACCGTATCGCCACGTTCGAAGCGACCGCGCAGCGCGGTCACGCCTGCAGGCAGCAGGCTCTTGCCCGCACGCAACGCACGTTCCGCGCCGCCATCGATCACGAGCTCGCCAGCCGGACGCAAGGTGCCGGCAATCCACTGCTTGCGCGCCGCAACCGGCGAAGAATGCGGCTTGAACCAGGTGCAGCGCGCCCCCTGCTCGATGCGCCGAACCGGATGACGTGGCGAACCGGCGGCAATACAGAAGTGCGCGCCCGCGCTCACGGCAATTTTCGCCGCCATGATCTTGGTGACCATGCCACCGCGCCCCACGTCGGAGGCGGACTCGCCACCCATCGCCTCGATCTGCGGGGTGATTTCGCGCACCAGGGGAATGAATTCGGCCTGCGGATCGCGATGCGGGTCCGCGGTGTAGAGGCCATCGATGTCCGAGAGCAGCAACACGCAATCGGCGCTGACCATCTGCGCCACGCGTGCGGCCAGCCGATCGTTGTCGCCATAGCGGATTTCGGCTGTGGCCACGGTGTCGTTCTCGTTGATCACCGGTACTGCACCATGTTCGAGCAGCGCATTGAGAGTGGCGCGTGCATTGAGGTAACGCACGCGCTGTTCACTGTCTTCGAGCGTCAGCAACACCTGCGCGACCGGCAGGTCCCACTGCTCGAGTAATTCCTTGTAGGCATGCGCGAGACGAATTTGCCCCACGGCCGCGGCAGCCTGACTTTCTTCGAGCCGCAGCGAACCCTTGGGCAAACCAAGATGCCGACGACCGAGTGCGATCGCCCCGGAGGAAACGAGCACCACTTCTTTGCCTTGGCGTCGCAAACGCACCACATCTTCGACCAGCGACTCGAGCCAGGCACGATTGAGTCGCCCGGTTGCGGCATCGACCAACAAAGCCGAACCGACCTTGACCACGACGCGGCGGGACTTCGACAGCGGGGAACTGGCGTGAGCGGAATTTGCGCGGGAAGGCATGCTGAGAGCACCTCGACGCGTGGCACTATAGAGCAGAGTCGAAGTAAAATCCCGGCTTCCCTGCGGATTCTCCGCGTCGAGGTAATGGTCGTGAGCAGAGACAACGAGCCCGTCAAGGGACAGTGGTACGAAAACACCGAAGACCAGGAAACTTTCCGCGTCCTCTCGGTCGACGAAGACGTCGAACTCATCGAAATTGAATATCTCGATGGCGAGATCGAAGAGCTCGACATCGAAGAGTGGCACGAACTCGACCTCGAACTCATCGCCGAGCCGGAAGGCTGGTCCGAGGATGACGAGGACGAAGAAGAAGACGATGAAGAGTGGGACGACGAAGATGAGGACGAGGACGACGACTGGGACGAGGACGAAGAAGAGGATTGGGAAGACGATAACGACGACGGTCGCGAGCGTTGATCTGCGTCCGTGAGTGACGGTCCCGACAGCTGGTACCACGAGAAAGAGTCGGCCTGGCTCTACGCAAAGGTGGCCGATCTCGAGCATGACCCGGCGAAAAGTCGAATGTTTCGCCAGCTTGGGTCTGCCGCCGAAGCGCAGGCGCTGAAATGGCAGGCACTCGATCCGTCACGCGACTATCGTTTCGCGCCCTCGACCCGGGCACGCATCGTGGTCGCGCTGGTCGAGCGCTTTGGACCGCGCGCCTGCCGCAACGTGCTCGCCGCCATGAAGCTGCGCGGCGTGTCGGTGTACACGGCGGGGCCCGCGCCCGGTCACGTCATGCCGACCTCGGTCGCGCAGGTGGGCGAACGACATCGCCAGGTCTCGGGCGGCAACTTGCGCGCCACCGTATTCGGCATCAACGACGGTCTCGTCTCGAACGCCGCACTCGTCATGGGTGTCGCCGGCGCGGGCGCATCCGCAGACACCGTGCTGATCACCGGAACCGCGGGGCTGCTTGCGGGCGCTTTGTCGATGGCGGCGGGCGAATATGTGTCGGTACGCTCGCAACGCGACATGTACGAGTATCAGATCGCCCTCGAAAAAGAAGAGCTCGAGGAATATCCCGAAGAAGAAGCCGAGGAGCTAGCCCTTATCTACGCCGCGCGCGGCATGGACCTCGCGCAGGCGCGCGCCATGACGCTCGAACTCGTCAAGCGACCCGAGCAAGCCCTCGAGGTGCTCGCGCGTGAAGAACTCGGTCTCAATCCCGATGACCTCGGTTCGCCGTGGGCCGCGGCCATCGCCTCGTTCCTCGCCTTCTCCGTGGGCGCGGTGCTGCCGCTACTGCCCTTCATCGCTGGTCCGGCGCTCGGTGTCGCCAGCGGGCAGGCCATCGGCTGGACGATCGCGATCACCGTGCTGGCGCTCGCGGGCGTCGGCCTCGCCATCAGCCTCTTCACCGGCCGCGAGGCCTGGCGCGGCGCGCTGCGCATGGTGCTGATCGGCGGCGGCGCGGGTGTGATCGCTTGGGGCGTGGGTCGCCTGCTCGGCGTCGCCCTCGCCTGAACCGCGACCCGCAGCAACCGCGCTGCGGGCCACCGCCGGTGCATCACGCGGCCTGAGTCACGCCCGTGATAGTTTTTTGCGGATCACGTCGAAGCCGATGATGTCGAGGAGAGTCACGATGAATCTCTCGGTCCTGCTCTGGGGCATCCCGCAAGCCATGCGGGCCATGGCCAAGCTTTATCCCGAGTACGCAGCCCGTTTGCGGGAGCGCAATCTCGTGGCGCAGTTCCGCCTGCGTGACGTGCCCGAGGGTCGGTGGATCGAGTTGCGCGACGGCAAGGTCAAGAGCCGCGCGGGGCTCCATGCCTCGCCCGATCTGACCATTCACTTCAAGAATCGGGAGATTGCCGAGAGCTTTCTCACACCGCCCTTCGACATGCTCGAGCGCATCGATGCGGCAAAGAATTTCAAGATCGGAATCGACGGCCCCGATGAACTCGCGGTCTGGTTCATGCAGACGCTCACGCGTCTCGAGACAGTGACCTGGAAAGCCGGTACCGACCTCGGCAACGGCGTTACCCGCTACACCAATGGCACGAACAGCGGCCCGATCTTCGTCTACGTCAAAGACGGCAAGATCCTGCGGACGACGCCGATCGACTTCGACGAGACCGATGCGCCCTCCTGGTCGATCTCGGCGCGCGGCAAGACCTTCAAGCCGACTCGGCGCACCACGGTCGCCACGCACGGCCTGTGCCTCAAGTCGATGGTCTATTCCAAAAACCGCATCCTGTATCCGATGAAGCGGGTCGACTGGGATCCGGAGGGCGAGCGCAACCCGCAGAACCGCGGCAAATCGAAGTTCGTGCGCATCAGCTGGGAAGAAGCCACCGATCTCATCGGCAAAGAAATCAAGCGTGCCAAGGCGGTCGGTCCCGGAGCGATTTGCGTCGCCAACGGCTCGCATCATCAGTGGGGTAATCTCGGGCACTACCTGAGCGCCTTCAACCGCTTCTGGAATCTGATCGGCGTCACCAAGCTCGTGCACACGCCCGACAGTTGGGAAGGCTGGTTCTGGGGCGCGATGCACCACTGGGGCAATAGCCTGCGGCTCGGCTGCCCCGAGTTCTACGGCACCGTTGAGGACTGCCTCAAGGAAGCCGAACTGATCGTCTTCTGGTCGAGCGACCCGGATGCAACCTATGGCTTCGATGGCACCGAACGGCGCGAGTGGGCGAAGCAGCTCGGCATCAAGATGGTGCATATCGACCCGTACCTCAACCACACCGCCGCCCACCTCGGTGGCAAGTGGATCTCGCCGAAGCCCGGCACCGATGCCGCCATGGCGCAGGCCATCTGCCATGTGTGGCTGACCGAGGACCTCTACGACAAAAAATTCATCGCCGAACGCACGACCGGCTTCGACGAATGGAAGGCCTACATCCTCGGCGAGAGTGACGGCATCGCCAAGACGCCGGAGTGGCAGGAAAAAGAAAGCGGCGTGCCCGCGCGCGAAGTGCGCGCGCTTGCCCGCGAGTGGGGCTCAAAGAAAACCTATCTCGGCGCCGGTGGCTGGGGCGTAGGTTTGGGCGGCGCCGGGCGCAGCCCGATGGGCACGCAATGGGCGCGCATGATGACCATCCTCGGTGCCATGCAGGGCTACGGTCGACCGGGCTCGAACTTCGGCAACCTGCAGTTCGGCGCACCGCTCGATTTCAACTTCTACTTCCCGGGCTACGGCGAAGGCAGTTTTTCGGGCGAACTGATGGCGAGCGCCAATTCGGCGAACAACTATCAGCGCATGCCACACATCGTCACCATGAGCTCGGTCCGTCAGGCGATCCCACGCATGTGGTTTCCCGAGGCGATCACGCAAGGCCGCGCGATGGGCTACCTCACCGACGTGTCCTCAATTCAGGGGCAGTTCTTTCCTTTCGGCTACCCCTCGCCAGGTCACGTACGCGTCGAAATGCTCTACAAATACGGCAGTTCCTCGCTCGGCACGCAGGTCGCCTCGAATCGCTGGATCAACGCCTATCAGCACGAGAGCCTGAAGTTCGTGGTCAATCAGTCGGTATGGTGGGAAGGCGAGACGCCGTTCGCCGACATCATTCTGCCTGCCTGCACGGTGTTCGAGCGCTGGGACATCGGCGAGTGGTACAACGTGGGCGCGGGCTACGTGCATCACATGTACTCGATGAACAATCATCGGGTGATCACCTTGCAGCACAAGGCGATCGAGCCGCTCGGCGAATCAAAATCCGACTACGACATCTTTCTTGCCATCGCCCAAAAACTCGATCTCGGCTCGGTGTATTCCGAAGGCGGCACCTCCGAGTACGACTGGTGCAAACGCGTGTTCGATTCCTCGGATCTCGCCAAGCTCACCACCTGGCGCGAGTTCCTCAAGAAGGGCTATTTCGTAGTCCCGCCCGATCCCGAGACCGCGCGCGCACCGACCGCCAATCGCTGGTTTTACGAGGGGCGCAAGAAAGACACGCCTGAGCCGTATCCGCTGCCGTCCGAATACGTCGCGGGGCTCGGCAAGGGGTTGCAGACGCCGTCCGGCAAGTTCGAGTTCGTCGCCAGCACGCTCAAGCGCATCGACGACCCCGACCGGCCGCCGCTCAACCGCTACATGCCGGCCTACGAGGACAAACAGCGTGAGCCACATCTGGCGGATTTCCCGCTGCAGCTACTCTCGCCGCACTCGCGTTATCCCTTCCACCTCATGGGCGATGACGAAGGCTGCAGCGTGCGCGATATCCGCGAACACCGCGTCTTCAAGGATGGGCACTACTATCTCGTCGCCCGTATCAATCGCGAAGACGCTGCGGCGCGCGGCATTCGCGACGATGATCTCATTCGCCTGTGGAACCACCGCGGCTCCGTGGTGTGTGCCGCGCAGCTTACCGATCGGCTGCTACCCGGCGTGGTGTCCGCTTCGACCGCCTCGGCCGAATACCGACCGGCGGGCGAACCGGGTCGCTCCACCGACCTCGGCGGCTGCATCAACATGCTGAACCCCAGCAAACCCATCGCCAAGAAAACCCATGGTATCCGCCCGAATACCACGCTCATCCAGATCGAGAAGTGGACCGGCGTCGATACCTGGCAACCGGTGGCGGAGAGCGCGTGATGGCCAAGAAATGGAATCTGATCGTCGATGTCGAACGCTGCGACAACTGCCGCGGTTGCTACATCGCCGTCAAGGACGAACACGCCGGCAATGATTTCCCGGGCTACGCCGCAGCGCAGCCCTCACTCGGCCATCATTGGCTCGATATCCGTCGCAAGGAGCGCGGCAGCTATCCGCTCGTCGAAGCGCGTTTCCAGCCGGTGATGTGCAATCACTGCGACGACGCACCCTGCATGAAGGCGGCCCGCGATGGCGCCGTGCGCAAGCGTGACGATGGCATCGTCATCATCGATCCCGACAAAGCCAAAGGCCAGCGACAGATCGTCGATGCCTGCCCCTACGGCGCCGTCTACTGGAACGACGAAAAACAGTTGCCGCAGCATTGGATCTTCGATGCCCACCTGCTCGATTCGGGCTGGACCAAGACGCGCGCCGAGCAGTGCTGCCCGACCAACGTCTTTCAGACCGTGCAGCTCGAAGATGCCGAGATGCAGCGGCTCGCCGCGGCCGAGAACCTCTCGGTCGATCGGCCGGAACTCGGCACGCGACCGCGGGTGTATTACAAGAACCTGCATCTCATGACCCACTGCTTCGTTGGCGGCTCCGTGGCGCACCACGTGAACGGCATCGAGGAATGCGCCGCCGGGGCGACCGTGGTGCTGCGCCTACAAGGCCGGGAGATCGGGCGGGCAACCACCGACACGTTTGGCGAGTTCAAGATCGACCGGCTGCCCCCGGGCAGCGGGCACTATGACCTCGAGGTGACCGGCCCGTCGGGTCGGGCAACCACGAGCTTCGAGCTGGCCGACGAAAGTCCCTATCTCGGCGTCCTGACCCTCGCCTAAGTCCTTGAAATCCGCTCACTGCCCCCCACCTCTGGCGGTGAGGCAAAGACCCGGATAAATTTGCATAATTCGGTGAACTGCCCAGTTTCGGCTGAGTCCAAATCTCGGCCATCCCGTCATCACAGGAGTCCTCGACCCGTATGAAACGCATTCTGCTGTTCCTTGCCACCAACCTCGCCGTCGTGTTCGTGCTGTCGGTCGTCATGAAGGTGCTCGGCATCGACCAGTACATTGCCGCGCAGGGTGGTAGCGCCTGGGGCCTGTTGGTTTTCGCCGCCGTGTTCGGTTTCGGCGGTGCGCTCATCTCGCTCGCGATGTCCAAGTGGAGTGCGAAGCGGATGATGGGCGTGCGCATCATCGAGAACCCGCGCGACAACCTTGAGCGCTGGTTGGTCGACACGGTCCGCAAGCAGTCGCAGGAGGCCGGTATCGGCATGCCTGAAGTTGGCATCTTCGATTCCCCGGAACCGAATGCCTTCGCGACGGGGGCCAACAAGAACAAGGCGCTGGTCGCGGTGAGCACCGGCCTGATCCAGCGCATGTCGAAGGACCAGGTCGAAGCCGTGCTCGGTCACGAAATCGGCCACGTCGCCAACGGCGACATGGTGACGCTCGCGCTGATCCAGGGCGTGGTCAACACCTTCGTGATTTTCCTTGCACGCATCATCGGCAACTTCATCGATAAAGCGGTGTTCAAGAACGAGAACGGCGGCGGCATCGGTTACTTTGTCATCGTCATCGTCTGCGAAATCCTCCTCGGCATCCTCGCCAGCACGATCGTCATGTGGTTCTCGCGCAAGCGCGAGTTCCGTGCCGATGCGGCCGGTGCGTTGCTGACGGATCCGCGCTCGATGATCGGCGCACTCGAGGCGCTGAAGCGCGCTCAGCAGCCGGAAGGCTTGCCGCAGCAGATGGCCGCGTTTGGCATCAATGCGGGTGTCGCCTCGGGCCTCAAGCGGCTCTTCATGAGCCACCCGCCGCTCGATGAGCGCATCGACGCCCTGAAGCGCCAGCACGGGCTCATCTGACCCAACGCTTCGTCAGCCTACGGACCGCCGTCAGCCCTCTCGGGATGGCGGCGGTCTTTGCTAGGGCAGTCCGCCTGCCGGACTCCGTTGGATTTACAGGGGGTGGCTGGTTTGGCAAGGTAGTGCTGTCCAGGATTCGTTACACATGAGCCACCCGCCCCTGCCGCTTTGGCGCCGACTGATCCGCGCCCTCGTCAACTGGTTCGATACCGGCCCGCTGACCGCTGCGCCCGACGGCGCGCCGTTGCCCGAGATCCCTGACCGGGTCGAGTGGGCCCGCATCATCCCCTTCATCGCCGTGCACGCCACCTGTCTGGCCGTGATCTGGGTCGGTTGGAGCCCGGTGGCGGTGCTGGTGGCCGTGATCGCCTATGTCGTGCGCATGTTTGCCATCACCGGGTTCTATCACCGCTACTTCTCGCACCGTTCCTTCAAGACCTCGCGGATGGGTCAGTTCATCTTTGGCGTGATCGGCGCGTCGGCGGTGCAGCGCGGGCCGCTCTGGTGGGCCGCACACCATCGTCATCATCATGCCTACTCGGACAAACCCGAGGATGCGCATTCTCCCGTGCAGCATGGCTTCATCCGCTCGCACATGGGCTGGTTCTTGACGGCGCGCGGTTTTCAGCCGGACCTGCGTCGCGTACGCGATCTGCTGCAGTTTCCCGAACTGCGCTGGCTCGATCGCTTCGATATTCTGGTACCGGTCGCCCTCGCGGTCGGCATGTTCGGGCTCGGCGTTTGGCTCGAGCGCACGACACCCGATCTTGGCACCAGCGGTGCGCAGATGCTGGTGTGGGGCTTCTTCATCTCGACCGTGGCGTGCTATCACGGCACGTACACCATCAATTCGCTCTCCCACGTATTCGGCAGGCAGCGCTACCAGACCGGCGATGCAAGCCGCAACAACTGGCTGCTCGCACTGATCACGCTCGGCGAGGGCTGGCATAACAACCACCATCATTTCCCGAGCTCCACCCGCCAAGGTTTTTATTGGTGGGAGATCGACATCACCTATTACCTGCTCAAGGTCATGGCCTGGCTCGGCATCATCTGGGACCTGCGCCCCGTGCCGGTGTCCGTGCGCGATCATTCGCCGAGGCGCATCGCCTGAGCGGCGTGTGCCGCCGGCCACGAGCCCGCGCCCGCCGCACACCTGAGCCCCCATCGTGAGTCGTATCGCCATCATTGGCACCGGCATCGCCGGTCTCACCGTCGCCTGGCAGCTGCGCGAACGCCATGACGTCGTACTGTTCGAGGCGAACGATTATGTCGGCGGACACACGGCGACCAAGGACGTCGAAGTGAACGGCCGCAGGTACGCGATCGATACCGGCTTCATCGTGTTCAACGATTGGACCTATCCCAATTTCATCGCCCTGCTCGAGGCGCTGGGAGCCAGCTGGCAATGGTCCAACATGAGCTTTTCATTGAGTTGCGCTCGCAGCGGGCTCGAGTACAACGGTACCTCGATCAATTCCCTCTTCGCGCAGCGCCGCAATATCTTCAACCCCCGTTTCTTGCGCATGATCGCCGACATCCTGCGCTTCAACGGCCGGGCGCGCGCATTACTGGCGTCACAGGACTCCGCTCGCGGCGGCGAGACCGCGATGCTCACGCTCGGTGAATACCTGCAGCGGGGCGGCTATTCGCGCGCCTTCATCGAGCAGTACATCATCCCGATGGGTCGCGCGATCTGGTCGGCCACAGGTCAGGGGATGCTCGATTTTCCGGCGAGATTCTTCGTCGATTTCTTTGATCGTCACGGCTTTCTGAATGTCGATGATCGACCGACCTGGCGCACCGTCAGCGGCGGTTCTCGCGAGTACGTTCGAAGATTTCTCGAGCGATTCGGTGGCGAGCTGCGCCTGTCCTCGCCGGTGCATCGGGTGAAGCGGCTCGTCGACGGCGTACGCATCAGCAGCGCCTCGCCCGGTGGCGGATTGCAGGAAGAGCATTTCGACGCGGTGTTCTTTGCCTGTCACAGCGATCAGGCGCTCGCCATGCTCGAGGATCCGAGTGAGGCCGAGCAGCAGATACTCTGCGCCTTTCCGTATCAGGCGAACGACGCGCTGCTGCACACCGATCGGCGCATGCTGCCAAAGACGCACCTCGCCCGCGCGGCCTGGAACTACCATCTGCTTGATCCGGATACCGAAAGGGTCGCACTGACCTACGACATGAACATTCTGCAGTCGATCGACTCGGATGAGGCGTTTCTGGTCACGCTCAATCGCGACGCCGATATCGACCCGCGCAAGGTGCTCGGCCGCTACACGTATCATCATCCCGTGTACACGCCCGCGGCGGTGGCCGCACAGGGACGACGTCGCGAGATCAGCGGTGTCCGCTGCACTCAGTACTGCGGAGCCTATTGGCGCTATGGATTTCACGAGGACGGCGTGGTGAGCGGCCTCTGGGCGCTCGAAGATTTCGCGCGCGCCATGGGCAGCGAGCCGCCGCCCCCGCCCGTGCTGCAACCCGTCCGTCGCAGCCTGCGCGAGCGCAGTGCGTGACGGCGAGTTGTCTCTATACGGGGCATATCCGCCACCGACGATTCGGACCGCGGCGCAATGATTTTCGCTATCGAATTTTTTTGACTTATCTCGATCTGACCGAACTACCCACGCTCTTCGATCGACGCTGGTTCTGGTCGGCGCGCCGACCGGCGCTCGCCTGGTTCCGTCGCAAGGATTATTTGGGTGACCCTACGCTGCCCCTCGACACGGCGGTGCGCGACCGGGTTGAAGCCGAAACGGGTCAGCGGCCGACGGGGCCGATCCGTCTGCTCACCCACATCCGGCAATTCGGCTACACCTTCAACCCGGTGAGCTTCTACTACGTCTTCGATGCCACCGACGAGCGGCTCGAAACCGTGGTCGCCGAGATCACCAACACCCCTTGGGATGAACGCCACGCCTACGTACTGCGGGTAACCGAGGCCGAGCGGGTGGGTGCTCAGGTGCTGCGCTGGCAGTTCGACAAGCTCTTCCACGTCTCGCCCTTCCTGCCCATGGACATGCGCTATGACTGGCGCTTCAGCGAGCCCGGAGAGACACTGTCGGTGCACATGGAAAACTGGAAAGACGGCGAAGCCCAGTTCGATGCGACACTGACGCTGCGACGCGAACCGCTCACGGCGGGCTCACTCGCGCGCGCGCTCATCGCTTTTCCACTCGTGACCTTCAGGGTCAGCCTGCTCATCTATTGGCAGGCTTTGCTGTTGCTGCTCAAACGAACGCCGTTTTTCACTCACCCGGACAAACTCGCCAATTGATGCCGCCGCCATGAGCGAACACCGCAAACCTTCGATTATCCCTGGCGCTGCCGCAGCGACGATGGGTTCCCTGCCCGATCCGGCGCGGCCCGGCGCACTCGCCGTGCTCGGTCGTCGGCTGCTGCTCGCGCAGTTCGAGAATTTGACCGACGGCGAGCTCTGCATCATCGAGTGGGATGGCAGCGAACATCGCTTCGGTCGCCGCACACCGCGACTCGATCTCGGCGTGACCTTGCAGATCGATCATCCGCAGCTCTACGCCGATGCCGCCTTCGGTGGCACGGTGGGCGCCGGCGAAGCCTATATCCGTGGCCTGTGGCGCTGCGATGATTTGACCGGGCTCGTGCGCCTGTTCGTGGCCAATCGCGAGGTCATGAACGGCATGGACAGCCGCTGGGCGCTGCTCAGTCGCCCGCTGCTCAAGGCGTTCCATGTGCTCAACCGCAACAGCAAGACCGGCAGCGCCCGCAACATCGCCGCGCACTACGACCTCGGCAATGCGCTTTACGAGCTGATGCTCGATCCCACCATGGCCTACTCCTGCGGCATCTTCGCCAATGAGCAGAGCACGCTCGAGCAGGCCTCGCTCGCCAAGTTCGAGGCGGTCTGTCAGAAGTTGCGTCTGCAGCCGGGTGATCGGGTCGTCGAGATCGGTACCGGCTGGGGCGGGCTCGCAATTCACGCGGCCGCGAACTACGGTTGCCATGTCACCACGACGACGATCTCCCGCGAACAGCACGACTACGCGCGCGACAAGATCGCGCGACTCGGCCTTGCGGATCGCATCACGCTGCTGCTCGAGGACTATCGCGATCTCAAAGGTCGCTTCGACAAGGCCATGTCCATCGAAATGATCGAAGCGGTCGGTGCCGATTACCTCGACACCTATCTGCGCAAATGTTCGGATCTGCTCGCGCCGCACGGCGCCATGCTGTTGCAGGCGATCACCATCCAGGACCAGTTCTACGAACAGGCGCGCAAGTCGGTCGACTATATCCAGCGCTTCATCTTTCCCGGCAGTTTCATCCCTAGCGTCGAGGTGATCAGCCGCTCCCTGACCCACACCACGGATCTCAAAATATTCCACCTCGAGGATATCGGTCCGCATTACGCGCGCACGCTCGCTGCCTGGCGAAGCAATTTCTTCGACAACCTCGGCAAGGTCCGCGCGCTCGGCTATCCGGACTCGTTCGTGCGCCTTTGGGAGTATTACCTCTGCTACTGCGAAGGCGGCTTCGCCGAGCGGCAGCTCGGTGACGTGCAACTGCTGCTCACCAAGCCCGGCTGCCGCCTGCCGCCAGTCCCCGGGATGTATGCAGTCGCCGGCGGGCAGGTCGGGGCTCGGGCATGATGCCGGGCGGCGCAGCCTCACCGCTGCAGCAACTCATCGCCCGCTTCGGCACCGACCTCATCGTCACGGACGCCAGCGCACTCGCCGCCGTCAACGTTGATCACCGCAAGCTCGTGGGCGGGCGCGCCCTCGCCCTCGCCTTGCCGCGCAACACCGCCGAAGTGTCGCAACTCCTCGCGCTGTGCAATGCGCTGCGCATCGGCGTCGTCCCGCAGGGCGGCAACACCGGCTACTGCGCTGCCGCCACGCCGGACGAATCGGGCAAGCAACTGGTGCTTTCGCTGCGCCGCATGAACGCGATCCGCGCGCTGCAACCCCTCAATAATTCGATCACTGTCGAAGCGGGCTGCATTCTCGCCGAGGTACAGCGCGCGGCGGCCGATGCCGATCGGTTCTTCCCGCTCAGTCTCGGCGCCGAGGGCAGCTGCCATATCGGCGGCAACCTCTCGACCAACGCGGGCGGCGTAAACGTACTGCGCTACGGCATGATGCGCGACCTCGTGCTCGGTCTCGAGGTGG
>JBILGD010000136.1:0-6479 GCA_044351225.1 Steroidobacteraceae bacterium | reverse complement strand
CAGCCGAGTACCATCCTCGAGTTCGAGCACTGGCACTTCGCCGCGCGGATTGATCAAAGAAAAAGCGGCGCTGGCGGTTTCGCCGGCGGCGATATCCACTGGGACTCGCGTGATTTCCACGCCTTGGCCAGCGAGATTCTTCTCGGCGATGAACATGCGCACACGCCGCGGGCTCGGTGCGAAATCGTTGTCGTAGAGCTTCACCGCGTCACGCGCAGCAGATGATTTCGAAGGGCACGTCGGTGTCGACCTGTCGCGGCCGCTCGTTGACGCCGTGCCACTGGACGAAGCGCACGCTGGCCCGATAGTGGCTGCCGCTGATCTCGGGGAATATGCCGAGAGTGCCATCGACCGCGACCCGCAACAGCTGTACCTGACTGCCACGATCAAACGTGATGTGAAAAACGCCGTTCGGTGCGACTTCGCTGCGCTGGCGGCCACCCTGCCGCGTCAGCCACAAGAGCTCGGCAATCGAGTCGCAGAGCGGACGCAGCATGGCGAGCCACTCGCCGAGTGCGCGCTCGCGCTGCTCGCTCGACTGATTCAACCAATAAAAGAAATCCGGCAGATCGAAATCGCAGGTGCCGCCCGGGATGGTGCTGCGATGACGCACTGCAGCGAGAAAGGTCGAGTCGCGCAAGGGCTGCAGGTAGGCGCTGCCCGCACCGAGCAGCTCGGTGCGCAGTCGCACGAGGTTGGCCACGAGGGCTTGCAGCCGATCGACGTCGACCTCGGCGCGACGTTGGTATTCGGTATAGAGCGCGGTCTGGCGCTCGAGCTCCTTCAAGACATCGGCGCGGGTATCGGCGCGGGTGATGATGGCGAGAATATCGAGCAGCGAGGAAATTGCTGCGCGGCTGCCCCACTGCGAACTCGCGCGGGCGTGGGCGAGGGCTTGGTTGTACAGGAAGTCGATACGCAAATAGGCCCGCATCCGCTCGTTGAGCGGTTGCTCGAATACGAGCGGCTCGCCGATGCCCGCAGGCGCCGGGGCCCCCTCATCCGCGGACTCTCCCGTCATGGGCCTATTGTGTTATAGCGCCGGCGCCACCGCCACCCGCCGATGCAGCGGCGGCCGCCAGCGCGAGATAACGCTCGTGCAATGCCTGCACTGCGGCCTCGAGTGCGGCGAGATTACCCTCGTTGACGAGCACGTCGTCCGCAATGGCCAGCCGCGTAGTCCGACTCGCCTGTGCGGCCAGCACGGCTCTAGCGGCGTCCTCGGTGACCTGATCGCGCGCCATCACGCGGCTGATTTGCAGTGCTTCCGGGCAATCGACCACCAGTACCCGATCGAGATCCCGACGTCCGCCCCCCTCGGCGAGCAACGGAATTGCATTGATCACATAGGGTGCGCGGACCAATTCGTTGAGCTCGCGCATGCGTTCGCGGATCAGCGGATGGGTGATGGCCTCGAGGTCGGCGCGGGCCGCCGGATCTGCGAACACGAGTCTGCGCAGTCGGCGCCGCTCGAGACCGCCATCGGCGGCGAGCACTTCGTCGCCGAATCGTTGGCGGATGGCGGCGAGCCCCGGACTTCCTGGCGCCACGACTTCGCGCGCGATCAGGTCGCTATCGACGATCGGCACGCCGAGTTTTGCGAAAAGCTCTGCGACCGTCGACTTGCCGCTGGCGATGCCGCCGGTCAAACCCACTCGATACACGCGAGGTTGCGTCGCGGCCGCATGCTGCGCTGCGCTCATCGAGCAAACTCGACGCCCGAAAATTCGATGCTCGAAAATTCGGCGCTGGCCGCGGCATCGAGCAACAGACCACCGGGCAGCGTCTCGCCAGCCATCATCACGAGCCAGCCCGCCGCGGCGAGATACGGTCCGAAGGCGAGCGGCACTTCGCGCGAGCGGTCGGCGAACACGATCATGGCGATGCCGATCGCAGCGCCGGCCATCGATGAGGCGAGCACGATCGGCAGCAGCGCTTCGGGTCCGAGCCAGGCGCCGAGTGCGGCGAGCAATTTGAAATCGCCATAACCCATGCCTTCCTTGCCGGTAACGAGTTTGAAGCCGTGATACACCAGCCAAAGAATCAGATAACCGATGATGGCGCCGCTTACCGCCGCCTGCAGATCACCGCCGAGTGCTGCGGCGAGCCCGAGCCACAAGAGTGGCAGCGTGAGTTGATCGGGCAGATAGTGTGTGTCGAAGTCGATCACCGCGAGCGCGAGCAGCGCGCTGCTGAGTACGATGCCGGCGAGGAATTCGACGCTGAGACCAAAGCGCAGCGCACAAAGGACGAATAGCAGCGCGGTGACAAGTTCGATCAACGGATAGCGCGAGCTGATGCGCGTACCGCAGGCGGCGCACTGGCCGCGCAGTAACAGCCAACCAATAAGCGGCACAAGATGCACGGCGCGAATCGGCGTGCGACACGCGGGGCAGTGCGAGCGCGGTGCAAGCAAATCGTACCGCGGCAAATCTTGGCGAGGTTCGTGCGGCGCTGCGCTGCCCGCGAGTTCGCCACCGGCCGCAAACTCCCCACCACCCGCGAGCTCGGCGCACTGCGCGCGCCACTCGCGCTCGAGCATGCGCGGCAATCGATGGATGACCGTATTGAGAAAACTGCCGACGAGCAGGCCGCCAAGCGCAGCCGCAATGGGCAGTGCGCCCGGAAGGGCGAGCAAGTCGAGCACAGGCTGCAGCATCGACGGTTCCCTAAACCCCGGGATTTGGCGAGAATGGGAGTTTAGTCTAGTGACGGGGGTCTCCATGAATCTTCACGAATATCAGGCCAAAGAGGTGTTTGCCGCTTACGGCATCCCGGTGCCAACCGGCCGCGTGGCGGCTTCGCCCGACGAAGCGGTCAAGGCTGCCGAGGCCTTGGGTGGCGCGGTCTGGGTCGTGAAGGCACAGGTTCACGCAGGCGGTCGCGGCAAGGCGGGTGGCGTCAAACTCGCACGCGACCTCGACACCGTGCGTAGTGCCGCCAAGGCGATGCTCGGTACGCGCCTCGCCACCAAGCAGACGGGTCCCGAGGGCTTGCCGGTCGATCGCGTCTACGTCGAAACCGGCTCGGCGATCGAGCGCGAAATCTATCTCTCCCTCACGCTCAATCGCGAAAAGGGCCGCATCGCGATGGTGGGCTCCGCCGCGGGCGGTATGGACATCGAAGAGGTCGCGGCGCACGCGCCCGAGAAGATCACCACGGTCAACATTCATCCGGCAGCGGGCCTGCAACCCTATCAATGCCGTCGCATGGCCTTCGCGCTCGGCTTCAAGGATGCGCAGATCGCGCAGTTCCAGAAAATCGCCATGGCGCTGTATCAACTCTATCTCGAAAAAGACGCGAGCCTGGTCGAGGTGAATCCGCTAATCGTCACCAAGACGGGCGATCTCGTCGCGCTCGATGCCAAGATCAACATCGACGCCAATGCGACCTATCGGCAGAAGGCCATCGCCGCCATGCGCGACACGGCGCAGGAAGATCCGATGGAGTTGCAGGCGAGCGAGCACGATCTCAACTACGTGTCGCTCGATGGTGACATCGCTTGCATGGTCAATGGCGCAGGACTCGCCATGGCGACCATGGATCTCATCAAGCTGCATGGCGGATCGCCCGCCAACTTTCTCGATGTGGGCGGTGGTGCCACGGCCGAACGCGTCACCGTAGCCTTCAAACTCATTCTCTCTAACCCGAAGGTCAAGGCGATTCTGGTCAATATTTTCGGCGGCATCGTGCGTTGCGATCTGATCGCCGAAGGTGTGATCACCGCGGTCAAGAATGTCGGCGTCAAGGTGCCGGTGGTGGTGCGCCTCGAAGGCACCAATGCCGAAAAGGCGCGCGAGATGCTCGCCAGCAGTGGTCTCGCCGTCATCGCCGCCAAAGATCTCACCGACGCCGCACAAAAAGTCGTGGCCGCCGCGCGTTGATGCCTCTTCGCGCGCTGACGCACATCGCGAGTCGCGCGCGCAACCTCAAGCTGACAGGATTCGATTCATGAGCATTCTCGTTGACAAGAACACCAAGGTGATTTGCCAGGGTTTCACCGGCAAACAGGGCACTTTTCACTCCGAACAATGCATCGCCTACGGCACGCAGGTGGTGGGTGGCGTCACGCCGGGGCGTGGCGGTGACACTCATCTTGGTCGACCCGTGTTCGACACCGTGCACGACGCCGTCGCGGCGACCGGCGCCAACGCCACCATGATCTACGTGCCCGCGGCTTACGCGGCCGACGCCATTCTCGAAGCCGCCGACGCCGGTATCGAGCTCATCGTCTGCATCACCGAGGGCATTCCGGTGAACGACATGGTGCGCGTCAAGACCGCGCTCGCCGGTGGTGCGTCGCGGCTGATCGGACCCAACTGTCCGGGCATCATCACGCCGGGCGAGTGCAAGATCGGCATCATGCCGGGCTTCATTCACAAGCCCGGCTGCGTGGGTATCGTCTCGCGTTCCGGCACGCTCACCTACGAGACCGTCTTCCAGACCACCAACAACGGGCTCGGGCAGAGCACTTGCGTTGGCATCGGCGGTGATCCGGTTCGCGGACTCAACTTTATCGACGTGCTCGAACTCTTCCAGAACGATCCGCAGACTGAAGGGATCGTCATGGTCGGCGAGATCGGTGGCAGCGACGAAGAGGCGGGCGCCGAGTTCATTCGGCAGCATGTCACCAAGCCGGTGGTTGCCTACATCGCTGGCGTCACGGCGCCGCCGGGCAAGCGCATGGGTCATGCGGGCGCGGTGATCGCGGGCGGCAAGGGCACGGCCGCCGACAAATTCAGCGCCCTCGAGGCGGCGGGCGTGCGCACCGTCAAATCGCCGGCCGAACTCGGCTCGGCGATCGACGAGCAGCTGCGCAAGCGCCGGAAGGCTTGAGCAGCCGCGCGCTCAAGCTCGCCCTCGCGCAGACGAATTTTCTCGTCGGCGACGTCGGCGGCAACGCGGCGCGCATCAGGCAAATCGCTGCTCAGGCGCACGCTGCGGGCGCGCAGCTCGTGGTATTTCCCGAGCTCGCGCTGGTCGGCTATCCGCCCGAGGACCTGCTCTTTCATCGCGGTTTGCGGCGGCAGATCGAGGCCGCGCTCGCGACGCTCACGGCCGAGCGCGCAGGGCCGGCGCTGCTGGTCGGCTTTCCGGAATATACCGAGCGGGCCATCTTCAACGCCGTGGCGGTGCTGCAGGCTGGTGAAGAGCTCGTCCGCTACCGCAAGCAGTGTTTGCCCAACTACGGCGTATTCGATGAGCAGCGTTATTTCGCGCGGGGCGAGTCAAGCGGCCTCGTGACCTTGCAGGGACTGCGTCTCGGGCTGCTGATTTGCGAGGACATCTGGCAAGACGCGCCGGCGCAGGCGGCGCGCGATGCCGGCGCTGAGGCGCTGGTCGTGGTCAATGCCTCGCCCTACGAACAGGGCAAGCAAATCCAGCGCGAGACCTTGCTGCGACGACGCGCGGCTGAGACAGGTCTGCCGCTCGTGTATCTGAACCTGGTCGGCGGCCAGGACGAGCTCGTCTTCGATGGTCAGAGTGTCGCGCTCGATCGTGAGGGCGAGGTAGTGCTGCGCGCGCCGGCGTTCACGGAATCTTTGAGCTTCGTCGAGCTGACCCGGGACTCGCCGGGTGCGCCGCTGCGCGTATCCGTGGCCTCGCCTAGCGCCGCTGCAGCGTCGTCCATCGCGGTGGCGCCGCCCAGCATCGCCGTGGCGCCGCCGCTGTCGGCGGATGCCGAGGTCTACGAGGCGCTGGTCATGGGCGTTCGCGACTATGTCGGCAAGCATCGCTTTCCGGGGGTGGTGCTTGGTCTCTCGGGCGGCATCGACTCGGCGCTGACGCTGACGATCGCCGTCGATGCGTTGGGTGCCGAGCGCGTGCAGGCGGTCATGATGCCCTCGCGCTACACCTCGCAGATGAGTCTCGACGATGCTGCGCTGCAGGCAGAGCGTCTCGGCGTCAAATATTCCGTCATTCCCATCGAGGGCATGTTCGCCGCGACGCTCGAGGCGCTGCGCGAGGAGTTTGCGGGTCGCCCCGTCGATGCGACCGAAGAAAACATCCAGTCGCGCTGTCGCATGCAGATCCTGATGGGCATCTCCAACAAGACCGGCCGCATGTTGCTCACCACGGGCAACAAGAGCGAGATGGCTGTGGGCTATGCCACGCTCTATGGCGATATGGCAGGCGGTTTCGCGCCGATCAAAGATTGCAGCAAGCTGCTTGTCTATCGACTTGCGGCGTACCGCAATGCGCTCGCGAGCGCCAATGGTGGGTCGGCGGTGATTCCGGCCCGGGTGATCGAGCGTGCGCCGTCGGCGGAGCTGCGCCCCGATCAGAAGGACGCCGATTCGCTGCCTCCCTATGAAATCCTCGATCCCATTCTCGAGGCCTTCATCGAGCAGGATCAGTCGGTCGAGGAGATCGTCGAGCGCGGCTTTGAGCGAACGACCGTGGTACGCGTGCTGGAGCTCGTCAAGCGCAATGAGTACAAGCGTCGTCAGGCACCGCCTGGCGTGCGCGTCAGTCGT
>JBILGD010000135.1:0-6505 GCA_044351225.1 Steroidobacteraceae bacterium | reverse complement strand
CGCAGACCAAAGGAGCTCGAGCGCGGTCCCTTGACGGGTGATTCGAATTTAAGGGTTGCGGGTGGCGCGTCGCTGAACGTCGCCACGGTTTGGCGAATATGCGGTTGTTCTTTCTCCACGCGAGCGGCATCGGGCGGCGAGAGATCGACGTGCTTCGGCGCCACTTTGAGGCGCTGCGTTGCGTAGGCCTTGCCTTCGATGGTGAAGCCTTGAGTCAGCGTGGTGTTGCCGGCGCGGATCTCGATGGACGCAGCGCCGGGTGTACGCGCGAGCGGGATGCCGACAACGGCTTTCCAGCCTTGCTCCTGCGGCAACACCATCACCCGATTGCCCTCGAATGTCACGACCGGCATCCGCTCGAGATTGCTCGGCAGATCGAGGATCACGACGCCTCCGGGCACGGCGAGCGGACGCGGCAGTTCGCTCGTGCCGTATACGCTGTGGCTTGCTGTCACACACAGCAGTAATGCCACGGCAAAAGGCATCGACCCGCGAAATCGACTCAAGAGTTTTCTCCGGGGACTTGGGCCTGGGTTGGCGGATCATCGCGCTCGACGGTGACCACCCGCGACCGCAATCGTCCGCGAGCGAGACGGGTGTCGATCAAATCATCGACGGCGATCGCGGCGGCGTCCTGCAGCAAGGCGCCATCACTCGCGCGTGTGACGATCGCGAAACCGCGCTGCAGCGTACCGAGCGGGCTCACGGCATCGAGGGTGCGTGCCGCGAGAGCGAGTCTTTGCTGCAAGCTCGTGAGCTGACGCGGCACACTCGCGCGCAAGCGCGCATCGAGCAGCGCGTGGCGTCGGCCACGATTTTGCAACGCGGTTTGTGGCGAGACGCGTGACAGCCGCGCGGCCCATGCTTGCAAGGTGTGACGGCGTCGCGCGAGCAGTAACTGCAGGCGGCTGCCGAGGCGCTGCTCGAGATCATCGAGTCGCTGTGCCTGCTGACGCAGTCGTTGGCCCGGGTGAGCGAGGTTGAGCCGGCGTTGCAGCGCGAGTGAACGCTCGACATCATCACGCAGTTGTCGCCGCATCGACTGCACGAAGCGCGCATCCAGTCGCGTCAGCGAGCGTCGCCACTCATCGGCATCCGGCACGACGAGCTCGGCGGCGCCCGAAGGCGTCGGTGCGCGCAGGTCGGCGGCGAAATCGGCAATCGTGAAATCGATCTCATGGCCGATGCCGGTCACCACGGGCATGGGTGCCGCGCGAATCGCACGTGCCACCGCCTCGTCGTTGAAGGCCCAGAGATCCTCGATCGAGCCACCGCCGCGGGCGACGATCAAGACGTCGCATTCGGCACGGCCCGCAGCCTGCCCGATCGCCGCAAGTAGTTGCGGCACCGCGGCCTTGCCTTGTACCGCGGTCGGATAAATGACCACCTGTGCGGCGGGGAAGCGTCGCGCCAGTATGTTCAGGATGTCGCGGATCGCCGCTCCGGTCGGCGAGGTGACCACGCCGATGCAGGTCGGAACTCGCGGCAACGGGCGCTTCCGCGCGGGGTCAAAGAGCCCCTCCGCCTCGAGCCGCGCCTTGAGTTGTTCGTACTCGCGGCGCAGCGCGCCGACCCCCGAGTCTTCGAGGTGTTCGACCACCAGTTGAAACTCGCCCCGCGCCTCGTAGAGCGTGACCCGAACCCGAGCGAGGACTCGTTGACCATTCGTCGGCGTGAAGCGCAGCGCCGCATTGCGGTTGCGGAACATCGCGCAGCGGACCTGTGCCTCGCGGTCCTTGAGCGAGAAATACCAGTGACCGGATGCGGGCCGCGAAAAATTCGATATCTCTCCCTCGATCCACAGCACCGGCATGCCGTGCTCGAGCAGCAGCCGTGCCTCGCGATTCAGGCGCTCGATGCTGTAGACGTCGCGTTCGGCGGATTGACGGCTGGAGCTGGGCAAGGGGGCAACTGACCTGTCGGTGGATGCTGTGCAGCAAGCCTGGCCTGCACTAGGGCCGAGGGCAAGTTTACCGGCTCGGCGGGGGTGCGTAGAATGCGCCGTCCGAACAATCTTGGACGGCCCCCCATGCGCATCCTTCAGGAAGCACTCACTTTCGATGACGTGCTTTTGGTCCCGGCGTACTCCGAAGTCCTGCCTCGCGAGGTCGACCTCTCGACCCGCCTCACCCGCGGTATCCGTCTCAATCTGCCAGTGGTCTCGGCCGCCATGGACACGGTCACCGAGGCACGGCTCGCGATCGCCATCGCCCAGGAGGGCGGTATCGGCATCGTCCACAAGAGCATGACCGTCGAAGCCCAGGCGCTCGAGGTCGCACGAGTCAAGAAATTCGAGAGCGGAGTCGTACTCGACCCGATCACGGTGTCGCCCGATACCACGATCCGTCAGGTGCTCGAGCTCACCAAGGCGCGCGGCATCTCCGGCATGCCCGTGGTACAGGGCAAGCAGGTGGTCGGCATCGTCACCAGCCGCGACCTGCGCTTCGAAACCGCGCTCGACAGTCCGGTCTCGACCGTCATGACGCCCCAGGAGCGACTCGTGACGGTGCGCGAGAACGCCGCCCGCGAAGACGTGCTGCATCTTTTTCACAAGCACCGCATCGAGAAGGTGCTCGTGGTCGGCGACGATCATGAGCTCAAGGGTCTGATCACCGTCAAAGATATCCAGAAAGCCACCGAGCGCCCGCGCGCCTGCAAGGACGAGAGTGGGCGGCTGCGCGTCGGTGCGGCGGTCGGCACTTCGCCCGATACCGTCGATCGCGTCGCGGCGCTCTGCGAGGCCGGAGTCGATGTCGTGGTGGTCGACACCTCGCACGGCCATTCGCGCGGCGTCATCCAGATGGTCGAGCGTATCAAGGCCCGTTGGCCGCGCCTGCAGGTGATCGCCGGCAATATCGTCACCGCCGAGGCGGCGCAGGCACTCGTCAAGGCGGGTGTCGATGCGGTCAAGGTGGGCATCGGTCCGGGCTCGATCTGCACCACGCGCATCGTCGCCGGTGTCGGCGTCCCGCAGGTGTCGGCGATTGCCAATGTCGCCGCAGCGCTCAAAGATACCGACGTCCCGCTGATCGCCGATGGCGGCATCCGCTACTCCGGCGATATCGCCAAGGCGATCGCCGCGGGCGCCGATGCCGTGATGATCGGGGGTCTTTTCGCCGGCACCGAAGAGTCACCGGGCGAGGTTGAGCTTTTCCAGGGCGCGAGCTTCAAGCGCTATCGCGGCATGGGGTCGCTCGGCGCGATGGCCGAGCGTCACGGCTCGAGCGATCGATACTTTCAGGACACCACCACCGAACTCGAAAAGCTGGTGCCCGAGGGTATTGAAGGTCGCGTGCCCTACAAGGGCAGCATCGTCGCCATCTTGCATCAGCTCGCGGGCGGCCTGCGGGCCGCGATGGGTTACACGGGCAGCCAGACGATCACTGAAATGCGTACTCGTCCCGAGTTCGTGCGTATCACCACGGCGGGTGTCCGCGAGTCGCACGTGCACGATGTGACCATCACCAAAGAAGCGCCGAACTATCGGATCTCCTGAGCCGTCCGCCACGACTCAACGCGGAACTCCGATCCTCATGACCACACGCGACATTCACGCCGACCGCGTTCTCATTCTCGATTTCGGCTCGCAGTACACGCAGCTGATCGCGCGGCGGGTGCGCGAGCTCGGCGTCTACTGCGAGATCCACCCGTGGGACGCGGGCGATCTCGACGTGCGCACGTTCGCTCCGAAAGGCATCATCCTTTCGGGTGGTCCGGAGTCCGTCACCCAAAGAAATGCGCCTGCGGCGCCCGCGGCAGTATTCGAGCTCGGCGTACCGGTGCTCGGCATTTGCTACGGCATGCAGACCATGGCTGCGCAGTTGGGTGGTCGGGTCGAACCTGGCGCGGTGCACGAATTCGGCTATGCCGAGATCCGCGCGCGTGGACACTCGGCTCTTTTGCAGGACATCGAGGATCGGGTCAACGATCAAGGTCATGGTCTGCTCGATGTGTGGATGAGCCACGGCGATCAGGTGGTTGAGCTTCCGCCGGGTTTCAAGGCGATTGCCTCGACGGGCGATGTACCGATCGCCGGTATGGCGGACGAGACCCGCAAGCTCTACGCGCTGCAGTTTCATCCCGAGGTGACGCACACCCGACAGGGAACTCGCATCTACCAGCGCTTTCTACACGAGATCTGCGGCTGTGAGGCGAGCTGGAACGCCGGCAACATCATCGAAGATGCGATCGCCCGTGTGCGCGCGCAGGTCGGCAAATCGCGGGTGCTGCTTGGACTCTCCGGGGGTGTCGATTCCTCGGTGGTGGCGGCACTGCTGCACAAGGCCATCGGCGATCAGCTCGTCTGCGTGTTCGTCGATCATGGCCTGCTGCGTCACCGTGAAGGTGATGCTGTCATGGATATCTTTGCCCGTAATCTCGGCGTACGCGTGATTCGCGTGAATGCGACGGAGCGATTCTTTGGCGAACTCAAAGGTGTTTCTGATCCTGAAGCCAAGCGTAAGATCATCGGGCGTCTCTTCGTCGAGGTCTTCGATGAAGAAGCCAAGAAGCTTGCCGGTGAGGAGGCTTCTGATCGAGTGGAGTTCCTCGCCCAAGGCACGATCTATCCTGACGTCATCGAGTCTGCGGGCAGCAAAACCGGCAAGGCGCACGTCATCAAGAGTCATCACAATGTGGGCGGCCTACCGGCGCACATGCAGCTCAAGCTCGTCGAGCCGCTGCGCGAGCTCTTCAAGGACGAAGTGCGTCGCATCGGCGTAGAACTCGGGTTGCCCGCCGAGATGGTCTATCGCCATCCCTTCCCCGGGCCGGGGCTAGGCGTGCGTATCTTGGGTGAAGTCACCGAAGCTGCAGCCGAGACGCTGCGACTCGCCGATCACATTTTCATTGAAGAGCTGCGCAAGGCCGGTTGGTACGACAAGACGAGCCAGGCGTTCGCGGTGTTCCTGCCGGTCAAGAGCGTGGGCGTCACTGGCGACGGGCGCCGACACGATCCCGTGATCGCACTGCGTGCCGTCGAAACCATCGACTTCATGACAGCGCACTGGGCGCATTTGCCCTATGAATTGCTCGATGTGTGCTCACGCCGCATCGTCAACGAAGTGAAGGGCGTGAGCCGCGTGGTCTACGACATCAGCGGCAAGCCGCCCGCGACGATTGAGTGGGAGTGAGCTCGGGCGCTATTCGCCGGCGGCAACAGGCATGATATACAGATTCTGTTTGACAGAATCTTTAACGCGGGTCACTATAAAGCGTGATTTGCTCATTCTCCTGCTCCGACACCGAAGCTTTGTTCAACAGTCGGGCTGTCGCTCGATTCCGGAACATCGAACGAGCTGCAAGACGCAAATTACTGCAGGTTCACGCGGCCACTGAGCTGAGAAGTTTGCGAATCCCGCCGGGAAACAGGCTCGAGGCGTTGAAGGGTGGGCGCAAAGGTCAGCACAGCATTCGTGTGAATGATCAATGGCGCATTTGTTTTACGTGGAAGTCGGACGGCGCTCACGACGTCGAGATCGTCGACTACCACTAGGAGTGAGAAACATGGCAAAGCTGCTCGACGAAATTCACCCCGGAGAAATCCTGCTGGAAGACTTCATGAAGCCGATGGGGATTACCGCCCGTCAGCTTGCGGCTGATATCGATGTTCCGCCGAGTCGTATCAGCGAGTTGGTGAATGGGCAGCGGCCCATCACCGCTGATACCGCGCTTCGATTGGGGTTGTTCTTCGATATGGAGGCGCGGTTCTGGCTGAATTTACAGGCTGAGTACGATATCCGCGTGGCGACTCGCAAGTCGATCTCAAAGCTGATGCCGCGGATAAGGGTCTATCGTGCATCCGCCGCCTGATCTACGACATTCACTGCAAGCCGCGCGCGACGACTGAGTGGGAATGAAAACTGACGACCCGTCCATCCTCGACACGCGCACTTGGGTCGAGCGGGTGGTCATTGGCCTCAAGCTCTGTCCTTTTGCGCCGGCGCCCGCACTCAAGGGGTTGATCCGCTACGCGATGAGCGATGCCGAGACGCCGGAAGCCTTACTCGAGGATCTGGCGACGGAGTTGCAGCGTCTTTTTGCGTCATCATCTGACGAAATAGAGACGACCTTGCTGATCCATCCCAGGGCCCTGCAGGATTTCCACGACTTCAATGATTTTCTGACGGTCGCTGATGAACTGCTGCGGGTGTTGGGGCTCGAGGGCGAGATTCAGATCGCAAGCTTTCACCCCCATTACCAGTTCGCCGGGACTGAGCCGGATGACATCGGCAATGAAACCAATCGTTCGCCGTATCCGACCCTCCATCTTTTGCGTGAGGAGAGCATCGCGCAGGCAGTCGACTCGTTCGGTGACACCCGCAGCATCTCGGCTACCAACCTCGCAACGCTTGCGAAGCTGGGTCCGAAGGGGCTGCAGACGTTAAGGGACGGCGGTGCAGGATGACTCGGGCTCCAGTCAACTTGCTCAGCCCAAAGAAACTGTTGCAGACCAAGTGGACGGCGGTCGCGCCGCGCAACAAGGAAAAGCATTTCCTGGTCACCA
>JBILGD010000048.1:0-18982 GCA_044351225.1 Steroidobacteraceae bacterium | reverse complement strand
CATCACTCGCGAGTTCAGACGTCGCCGCCGCATGACAGGTTTCGCATTGGGTCTCGCCGATCGCATGCGCGGCGTGATCAAAATGCGCCTTCGGCATGAACGTTCGCGTCAAGCGCACCGGCGCCACCGTCCAGCGCGGCTCGTTGAGCGAACCGCTGCGTGTGACGGTATGGCAGTCGGCACAGACTCGTCGCTCAAAGATATCCGCTGCCATGCGATTGGCCGACTCGCGCGCATTGCCGAGCAACTGTGCCCGGGCACCCGCAGAAGCCGACGCACCCGGCGGCGCAGTACGCCCCTGCCCCTGGTTGGCGAGCGGATCCGCATAGCCCCCAAGGAAGCGGCGGCTGTAATGATCGATGAGCGTCTGCATCACCTCGGCCGGCTCGCCGTGCGGCAATTTTCGTTCCGGCTCCGCGGGGTCAAAGCCCAGCGTGTGACAGGCGCTGCAGTGCTGCTCCATGTTGACAGGCAGAAACCCCTTGCCGTCATCCTGCGGCGCGTGACAGTCCGCGCACTGCATGATGACCTCGCCCTGGGGTGCCTTGATGCCCTTCGGGTCAAGATGCGCTTCGTGCGTGAACTTGAGATTGGAGTTCTCGGCAATCTTTGTCTCGCCGAGTCTGGCGCGGGTCACGGTCCACTGCGGCGCCGTCAGCAAGCTCACCTGAAAATCCGGATGCGCATCGGCAAAGTCGGTGACCGGCAGCGCCTTGGTACTCGCGCCATGATCCTGCGGCTGTGCATGACAGTCCGAGCAGATGCGCGTGTCGAGCTGCACGAGATTCGAGGGTTCGTCGTGCTCGACATGGCAAGTCGTGCAGCGCGCGAGTTGCTGCTCGGCGGCGGCAGGGTGATTCGCCGGTACGTGCTGATGCAGCGTCGTCGAATGACAGTCGAGGCATTGCTCGTTGCGCACCCGACGGAACGGCTCGGCATGACAGGACTCGCAACTCGCCTCGAGATTGGCATGCGCCGAATGCAGCGGCCCAGAGGTCCATTGCAGGTCACTCGGCACGGGACTGCTGCGCAGTCCGCTGAGCGCCGTCTCGCCCTGCCCCACAAAATACCAAGGCACGGCGAGACACAGCAGCAGCGTCGCGAATGCCCCCGCCCACGCCCACGGACGCTTGCGCCAACCTGCCTCGGCGAGCGTCAGTGAAAAGTGCGGCATCGGCGCATCGTCTGCACGTACCGTTTCGCGCGCATCACGCTCCACCGAAATCGCCGCATCGATGCCGGCGGGCGGCTCAAGCACCTTGATGAGCATGGGTCCGAGACTGACCTCATCGCCCACACGCAAGCTTGCATCGCGCTGCAATCGACCGTTGATCTCGGCCTGCGCGGGTGGCGTGCACGAGATCATCAACGCCTCGCCCGCACGCGTGAAGCGGGCGTGCTGTAGCGCGATGCGCGGGTCATTGCAGTGGATCTGTTGATCGGGGGCGCGACCGAAGCCGATCACGTCCGCATCGATCACACGATCGCTCGCGGCGACTGCCGCGGTGTTTTCCTTCTCCAGCGTACGAATCAGGATGCGCATCGGATCACCAGTAGAGGAAAACGCTGACCACGTGCGCGATCAGCGTACCGATCAACGCCAGCGTCACGGGCACATGAAAATAGAGCCAGACGTCGAGCCAGCCGCGGATCTGCGCATCGCGCCGCAGACGGCGCAGCAGGTTGCGGCGCGTGGCAACGATGCTGAGCAGATCGCCAACGCGACGTGTCACCTCACCGTCCGTGCTCGCCGCAAGTTCGTTGCCGAGCCACTCGAGCAAGGCAACCTGATCGGCATTCGCGGTGCGTACGCCCTCGCCACCCGTCGCGGGCAGCGTCACCATGGAGCGATCGCGACCCCCCAAAATCGCCCGGGCGCTGCCCCCGAGCAGCGTACCCTCGCGATTCGAGCGGAACACATCACCAAATCGGCGCGGCATCTCCGCCGTGATGCGCAGAGCGCGCTGATCGAGATCGTCGATTTCGCCCAGCAGCAACTCGGGCTTGCTACCGGCGCGATTCGCCGACATCTGCTGCGGATAGCGCAAATAGGCCACGACACCCACGATGCCGCTGACGATGACGATGACCATCAGCACGTAGCAGAGCGTGTGCAGGTTCCAGCCGAACTGGAAGCCGGTGTGCAGGGTCGCGACAACGATCAGCGCAAGGCCGAGGTACACGTGCGCACTGGTCCAGCCACGCAGCGTACCGAGTGCCGACGAATAGCTGCGCTTGCGGATACCGAGTGCCGTCAACCAAAGAATGAGCGCCGCACCGATGCCACCCAGCGTGTAACCGAGCCAAGTTCCGCCATTCGGCGGCGAAAGCGGCTCGTGCCAGGCGTACAACACGATCGAGACCGCGCAGAGCAGTAACGCAAACTTTAGGTAGCGGCGGTTCGCATAGTCGAGCAGTGACTCATGCATGATCAGTACCTCGAGGCGTCCTGCTGCACGAAGGCGACAAACTCCTCGGGGCTGACACGCAGTGCGGCGCCCGTCGGGCAGGCGCGTACGCAGGCGGGCCCGCCGTCCTGACCTTTGCACATGTCGCACTTGACCGCTTTCTTGACCGCCTTCGGCGCGCCGTGCCCGCCATCATCGTGATGGTGATGGTGCGCGCGACCGAGTCCTTGCACCTCGCCGTAGACGCTTTCCTTGTCGCCACCGAACATCAGCCAGGAAAGCAACGAGGGCTGCTCTGGCGGTGGCCCGGACAGATGAATCACGCCATACGGACAATTGCGCTCGCAGTTGCCGCAACCGATGCAGTTGTCGCCGACGAACACCTCGCCATTTGGCGAGCGGCGGATCGCATCCGGCGGACAGTCCTTCATGCAATGCGGATCTTCGCAGTGACGACACGAGGTCGGCACATGCACGTTGGCGAAGGTCGGTCCCGCAGCACGATCGAGTCGCGACGTACCGCCATGCGTTGCGGCACAGGCGCGCTCACAGTTGTCGCAGCCCACGCACAGGGTTTCATCGATCAGCAGCACGTCGGTGGCTTCGCCGAGTCCCTGCTTGAGCAGAAAGGAGATCAGCGCGCCGGCGTTGTCCTGACCCTGCAGTCGGGTGTTGCTGGCCACGCGCTGTCGCACCGTGGCCTCGAGTTCGGCGCGGAGCTCCGGATTCTTCTGCAAGAGTTCCGCAAAAGTATCGGCATCGAGGCTGATGGTTTCGGTAGCGACGCTCGCGCGGACCGTGGCACTGCGGCGGGTGTTGCCCATCAAGCCCATCTCGCCGACGTAGTTGCCGGCGGCGACATACGAGGTGACGATCTCGCGACCACCGACCGCGCGCAGTACCGCGAGCGAGCCGCTGCGCACGAGATGCAGCGCATCGGCCTCATCGCCCTCCGAAAACACCACCTGCCCCGCCTTATAGCGATTGAGCTTGGACCTGGCGGCGATCGGCAGCAGCTCGGCGGTCTTGGCTTTGGGAGCAAAGCCGCTCTGGATGGCACGAACGATGAAGGTCTGGTCGACCACCGAGCGTGCGGCATCGACCGAGCTCAGCAACTTCAGCACGTCGCGACGTGGCGTCTCGATGAGCACGCAGTCGCGCCCGGCGAGTACCGTCGCCGTGCGACGCCGCCCCGAGAGCAGACCCATCTCGCCAAAGAATTGGCCCGGCACGAGCGGGATGCGCTTGGCAGGATCGTTCTCGTCGATCTGGATTTCGACGCCGCCGCGGAAAATCGTATAGAAAGAATTGGTGTAGTCGTTGCGCTTGAAGACTACATCGCCCTGCTTCGGCACATGGATCGTGCTGCCAAGCAACAGCTCGCGAAACATCAGCGGATTCACATCAGTGAATAGCGGGATCTGCTGTTGCATCGCCTGCAACGTATCGGTCACCGTGCGGTGACCCGGAATACCCGCGAACTTCGCCGCGAGCAGCGGCTCATCGGCAGGCGCCACCGGATTGCCGCGGATGAACTCCACGACCTCGAAGCCCTGATTCATCGCCTGCTTGATGAGCGGATAGCCGCCGAGCGCGCCGATCACGTACATGCCGGACACGTTTGACTCGTAGGAAGTCGACAACGTCGGCAGCGACGAGGGATCGGCCGAAGGAAACTTGATGCCGCAAGACTCGACGAACTTGCGCGGCGGCGTGGCCCCGAGACGCGCGATGATACGGTCGCAGGGCAATTTCATTTCGCCATTGGCGGTGTTGAGCGTGAGCCGATACGGCTTCTCGTCGCCCGGCGTTTCTTCGAGCAGGCTGCATTGCGTCGAATAGAGACAGGACACCTTGCCCGCCTCGATGGTTTTGAGGATCAGGGCGAGATTGCCGTCCTTGCAGCGCGCGAACTCGGGCGAACGATTGACGAGGTATACGGTGTTTTGTTTGGCGAGTGCGACGGCATTTTCGATCGCCGCATCACCCGCGCCCACCACCACGATCGTCTCGCCCTTGTACTCATCCGGGTCGTCGAGGGTGTACTGCACGCAAGGCAGACCGTCGCCCTTGATGCCGAGACGGCGCGGATTGCCCTGCAAACCGATGCCGAGGATGACGTTGTCGGCAAGCACCTCGCTGCCATCCTGCAACTTCAGTCGAAAGTCGCCCTTCGAGCCGCTGATGGCGACGACTTCGGCGCCGTAGCGAATGTTGACCTTGTGGGTGTCGAGTCCCTCCGACCACTCGCCGAGAATTTTCTCGCGCGTGCCGGCTTCGAAGCGCATCGGGCTGCGCAGCGGCAGCACGTTGGGCTCGGCCATGACGTGCTTGCCTTTCTGGTAGCGCTGAATGGTGTTCGCATGTGCTGCCGTCTGCTCAAGCAGCACATGCGACACCCCTGTTTCAGCGGCGCGGGCCGCAGCGCTCAAGCCTCCCGGCCCGGATCCGACCACGGCAATGGAGACTTTACTCATCAGCTGCACGCCCCCTCGTCGATCAAGCGAAACATCAACCGCCGTCGGCGAACTCCGGATAAAGCGTCATGCCGCCGCAGACGAAAATCGTCTGGCCGTTGACGTAGTCCGAATCATCCGAGGCCAGCCAAACAGCCGCCTTGCCGATATCCGCCGGCTGACCGACGCGTCCGTAAGGAATGAGCTCGAGCAGTTTGGCGAGCGCCTCCGGCGTTTCCCATGCCGGACGATTGATCGGCGTCGCGATGGCGCCCGGGCCGATCG
The DNA here is from genome assembly GCA_044351225.1 of Steroidobacteraceae bacterium. Lineage (GTDB taxonomy): Bacteria > Pseudomonadota > Gammaproteobacteria > Steroidobacterales > Steroidobacteraceae > UBA964. The sequence continues at coordinate 13,833 of JBILGD010000048.1, read as the reverse complement.
AGTTGACGCGAATCTTGAGCGGCGCGACTTCCTGCGAAAGGCTCTGCATGAAGAGCTTCACGCCACCTTTCGACGCCGCGTAGTTGACGTGACCTGCCCAGGGAATGACCTCGTGGACCGAGGACATGCAGATGATCTTGCCCGCGGCAGCGGAGAGACCCGGCTGCACGCCGCGCTTCATCATTTCGCGAGTCGCGCGACGGCTGCAAAGAAACATGCCGGTGAGATTGACGTTGATGACCTTGTTCCATTGCGCAAGCGTCATCTCGTGGAACGCGGCGTCCTGCTGCAGACCGGCGTTGTTGACGAGAATGTCGATCGCGCCCCATGAGGACATCATCTGGTCGAACATGGCCTCGACCTGGGCCTCGTCAGACACGTCGGCCTGAATCGCCATCGCGCGGCCGCCTGCCGCCTCGATAGCGGCGATCACCGGCACCGTGCCTGCGGCATTGCCGGCATAGTTAACAACGACATCGGCGCCGGCCTGCCCGAGCGCCATCGCGACTCCGGCGCCGATACCCGAACTTGCGCCGGTGACCAGCGCCTTCTGACCTTTCAACGGTTGGTAAGACATGTCAAAGAATCTCCTGCTGCAGTGCGACTTAGTGGGAACGCCATTCGTCGATCAACGAGGCCACAAGTCCCGTCCATCCCGTCTGGTGGGACGCACCGAGACCGACGCCCGTGTCGCCGTGGAAGTACTCGTGGAAGGTGAGGTAGTCGCGCCAGTACGGGTCCGTCTGGAATTTTTCGATGTTGCCGTACTCGGGACGTCGTCCATTCGCATCGCGCGTGAACACTGCGATCAGACGATTGGCATGCTCGGCGGCAATATCATCGATGGTCCAGGTCTTGCCCGCCTTGTCGGTGATCTTCAGATCCTTGCCGTGCGCCTTGCCGAGCTTGCGCAGCGATTCGATCATCAGGAATGCAGTCGGGAACCAGATGGGTCCGCGCCAGTTCGAGTTGCCGCCCTTGATCTTGCAATCGGCCTCGCCCGGCTCGTAACCGACCTCGTTATTGCCCAGTCGGAACGGGTGCTCGAGATGAGCGCGAGAGAGACTGCGCAGACCGTAGTCGGACATGAACTCGTCCTTGTCGCAGAGCCACTGCAACATGCGCTCGAGCTGCTGCCGATCAACGATGGTCATCGCCAGCGTCTCGCCCTCCGGGTTGTTGATGCGCGAGATGCAGCGGCCGACGAGCTCCGTGCGGTTGTTCATGAACCAATTGAGGTTCGAGCTGAACTCGGGGAACTGTTTCAGCCAGTCGGTCTCGAGACGCTCGACCGCATAGAGCGGGATCAGGCCGACCATCGAGCGCACGCGGATCTTCTCGAAGTGACCATCGGGATACCGCAGCACGTCATAGAAAAAGCCATCGGTGTCGTCCCACAGATCGTGGTCGCGCCCACCCTGTCGCTTCATCGCCGCGCCGATGTAGACGTAGTGCTGGAAGAACTTGGTCGCAAGCCCTTCGTAGGTACGGTTTTCCTTGGCGAGCTCAAGCGCGATACGCATCATGTTGAGGCAGAAGAGCCCCATCCAGCCGGTGGCATCCGACTGCTCGAGCACTGCGCTGCCCGGCAATTTTTCCGAGCGATCAAACAAAGTGATGTTGTCGAGACCGAGGAAGCCGCCCTCGAAAACGTTGTTGCCGCGGCTGTCGACCTTGTTGATCCACCAGGCAAAGTTGATCAGCAGCTTGTGAAAGCAACGCTCAAGGAAGGCCCGATCGGCAACACCGGAACGGATTCGGTCCATGTTGTAGACACGCCAGACCGCCCACGGATGCACCGGCGGATTGAGATCCGAGAACTCCCACTCATAGGCGGGAATCTGGCCGTTCGGATGCTGAAACTGCTCGAAGAGCATCAGCCAAAGTTGCTGCTTGGCGAAATCCGGATCGATGACCGCGATCGCAACTGTGTGGAAGGCGAGATCCCAGGCCGCGAACCACGGGTACTCCCACTTGTCCGGCATCGAAAGCACGCGCATCGAGTTCAGATGCCGCCAGTGCTTGTTGCGGATCTCGAGCCGCGAATCGGGCGGTAGCAGGTCGGGGTTGTCGCCCTTCAGCCAGAGATCGACATCAAAGATATAGTTCTGCTTCGACCACATCATGCCGGCAAAGGCCTGACGCTGGATGCGGCACTCGTCCTCAGAGGCGCCCTTCGGATGGATGGTCTGATAAAACTCATCCGCCTCGCCACGGGCGCGAGCGACGATTTCTTCGACCGCCGAAGCGGTCGCCGACGCGTCATCGGACAGCCGGAAATGAAACACCACCGAGCCGCGCGCCGGCACATTGCGCCGGTAGTGGATACCGGCCTTGGTGCCGTGATGATCCGGGTTCGTCGCCGTCGTTTCGCCGTTGACGATATGACGGTGGAAAGCGTCTTTGTAGTAGCGGTTACCGTGCTCGGGCATCACGCCATAGAGACGCTCGACGTTCGATTCGTTGTCGGTGAAGAGCGGCGTGCCATCGGCATCCGCCGAAAAATGTCGCTTGCCGAGCGAATACTTGAATGGCAGGTTGGTGAGCCCGTCAGCACCCGAATCGTCGGCCACGAGCTTCAACTGCTTGCCGCGCTTGGCACCGAGTTTGATTTCAGGCGGACGCTTGCGCTCCTTGCCCCAACCCCAGATGTTGCGGAACCAGAGCTGCGGGATGAGATGAATCTCCGCATCCTCGGGGCCGCGATTGCAGACCTCGACGCGCACGCAGAGATCTTCCGGACCGTCTTTCGCATACTCGACAAACACGTCGAAATAACGGTCCTGGTCAAAGATTCCGGTGTCGAGCAGTTCGAACTCGGGGCCGCGGCCGTGGCGACTGCCGTTTTCGCGCACCAACCACTCGTACGGGTACTCGGCATGCGGGTACTTGTACAAGTACTTCATGTAACTGTGAGTGGGAGTACTGTCGATGTAGAAGTAGTACTCCTTGAGGTCCTCGCCGTGATTGCCCTCGGCAGGAATCAGCCCGAACGGACGCTCCTTGAGGATCGGGTCACGTCCGTTCCACAGCGCCAAAGAAAAACATAGCAGCTGATACTGATCGGAAACCCCGGCGAGACCATCTTCGCCCCAGCGGTAGGCCTTGCTGCGCGCCATATCGTGGGTGAGGTGATTCCACGCGGCACCATTGGCGCTGTAATCCTCACGCACCGAACCCCATGAGCGCTCGCTCAGGTACGGCCCCCAGCGGTACCAGGGCGTTCCCCCACGGGCTTCCTTCAGCCGATCATGCTCGGCCGTACGTACCGCTTTCGACATTCAGACCCCCCCAACGCGTTTTGCTGGCCTTTGGCCGGTGCCGCCGTTGTTGTTTTGTTGCAGCGAGAAAAGGAGCCCCCGCTCCTTTCTTCCAGAATGAAATCAATCCGGAAAAAAAACAAGCCGAATCGGATGAATTTCTTGTGACCGACTACTGGAAGGGCGATCTAGACCGAGTATCTCTGGTCGGCGGCATAGAGCCGCTCGGCCAGTTGGCGCAACAATCTTTTGGCTTCCTCGGGGTGTGCACCAAGAAGGTGCTCGAAGTTGTCCCGGGTCATGGGGTCGAGATCGAGATCCGTGACGGCAACCACCGCGGCCGAGCGCGGCAGTCCTAGCAACAACCCCATCTCACCCACCCATTCACCCGGGCCGAGCCGCGCGATCGTGCGCTCTTCGCCGTCGGCCTGTCGCTTGCGCACCTCGACCTCGCCCGCGCGAATGAGATATGCCCGATCGGAGGCGTCGCCCTCCTCAAAAAGCCGCGTGCCACGGGCGACGCGTCGATAGCCGCAGCCCTCGAAAAGACAGGGGTAGCGATCGGTGTGATGCAGCTTGGCGCAACCGGTGCCGACCTGCTCGCGACCACTCAGGCGATACACCAGCACAGCCAGCGCAGCGCCAGCCACCGGGCCAATGAAATAGAGCCAAAGATCAGTCAACACGCCCATCAGCACGGCGGGCGCGAGGCTGCGCGCCGGGTTCAGACTGGTGCCCGAGATCGGCGCCTCGATCATCACCAGCAAGGCGATCAAGAGGCCCGCGAGCCAAGGCGTGAAGCGCGCAAGACGCCGACTGTCCACGCTCCAGAAGATCAGGAATACGAGCGCAAACGTGATCACGAGCTCGGCGGCGAGCGCCACCGTCGCCGAGTAGCCCACACCCGGCCGGGTCATGCCGAGATCGACCGTGAGCGCCGCTTCGCTCGCCACCGTCATGACCACCAGCACACCGAGGAAGGCACCGAGGGATTGCGCCAATGCGTAGAGCAGCGCATCCGCGGTCCCGATCTTGCCGCGTAACCAAAAGGCGAAGGTCATCGCGGGGTTGAGATGGCCGCCGCTACGCTGGCCGAGCGGCGAGAGCACCACCGCCGTGCCGCCGCCCGCGAACAGCAGGCCGGTTGCGAGGCGCCGCCACGGCTCCGAGGGGATGAGCTCGCGCATCACGCTGCCGTCCGACCACATGAAGACCACCGCGCCGATGCCGATCGCCATCATGATCGCGGTGCCGAAAAATTCGCTGAGATACGCCGAGCCACTGAGCTTCATCGCTACCCCTTCCGTACCCGGCGAAACCCGCGGTACGCAAACTTGTTGCTCCAACACCCGTTGAACATTGCCCGCGGATGTGGCCTCCTAGGATCACTCCGAAATGGATTTATTCAAGAAAAAAATACTCGGAGGGGGTGTGGGGTGGTGATTCGCAACGATGTTGTGACCAGTCTCGATCTGCCACGTCGAGCCGCGGCGATCGTGCTCGCCGGCGGTCGCGGCACGCGCCTGCTCGATCTCACCGCACGCCGTTCTAAGCCCGCCGTCTACTTCGGCGGCAAATTCCGCATCGTCGATTTCGCCCTGTCGAACGCCGTGAACTCCGGAGTGCGCCGCATCGCGGTGCTCACGCAATACACGAGTCATAGCCTCATCCGCCACATCCAGCTCGCCTGGGGATTCCTGCGCGGTGAGCTCAATGAATTCGTGCAGGTGCTGCCTGCCAATCAGCGCATGGGCAGCGACGACTGGTATCAGGGCACGGCCGACGCCGTGCATCAGAACCGCGAAGTCATTCGCAGTTTCAACAGCGAGTACACGGTCATTCTGGCGGGCGATCACGTCTACAAGATGAATTACGCGATCGCGCTCGCACACCACGCCCAGCACGGCCGAGGCTGTACGGTGGCCTGTGTCGAGGTCCCGAGAGAACAGGGGCGCGAATTCGGCATCATGGCGGTCGGGGAAAACGATCTGGTCGCCGATTTCGTGGAAAAGCCCGCCGATCCGCCGAGTCTGCCGGGCAAGCCCGACCGCGCGCTGGCCTCGATGGGCATCTATATCTTTGACACGGCCTTTTTGCTCAGTGAACTCGAGCGGGATGCCGCCGACCCCGCATCCAGTCACGATTTCGGTCGCGATCTGCTACCGCGTCTGGTACGCGAGCAACGGGTCGTGGCCCATCGCTTCGAAACGAGCGTAGTCAACCGCGATGCCACTGCCGAGCCCTACTGGCGCGATGTTGGCACGCTCGACGCCTACTGGGATGCCAACATCGATCTGACCGCGACGGTGCCGCTACTCGATCTCTATGACGAGCGCTGGCCGATCTGGACGTATCAGCCGCAATTGCCGCCGGCCAAGTTCGTGCACAACTTCGGCGACCGCCGGGGCACCGCGATCGAATCTTTGGTCTCGGGCGGCTGCATCGTCTCGGGCACAGTGGATCGCTCGGTGCTTTTCTCCGGCGTACGCGTGCACTCGTATGCGCAAGTGGAGTGCGGCGTGCTGCTGCCCGGGGTGCAGGTCGGACGCGGCGCACGGTTGCGGCGGGTGGTCGTCGATCGAAACGCGCGAATTCCCCCAGATCTCGTGGTCGGCGAGGATCCCGAACTCGATGCACGGCGATTCGTGCGCAGTGCAAACGGGGTGACGCTGATCACCCGTACAATGCTGGATCGACTGACCAACTGAGGACCCATGAGTGAGTCGTCCAGCCAGCGTACTGCATGCCACCACGGAACTCTTCCCGTGGATGAAGACCGGCGGCCTTGCCGATGTCACGGCCGCCCTGCCCGAAGCCCTCGCCGAACTTGGCACCGACACCCGCACGGTCGTGCCAGGTTTTCCCGCAATCCTCGATGCGCTGCAGGAGCCGGAAACCATCTACGAAGCGCAGGGCTTGTTCGGTACGGCGCGCGTGCGCGTCCTGAAGGGACATCTGCCAACGCGCAGCAGCCTCGTCTACGTGATCGATGCGCCCTCCATGTACCTCCGTCCCGGCACCCCCTATGCGCCGCCGCACGGTGACGACTGGGGCGACAACCTCATGCGCTTCGGGCTGCTCGGCTGGGTGGCCGCAAAGCTCGCCACGGGCGAGATCGATCGGCACTGGCGACCCGACGTGTTGCACGTGCATGACTGGCACCCGGCGCTCGCCTTCGCCTACCTCACCGATGCGTGGCCGGCGGTGAAGACGGTGCTGACCATCCACAACATCGATTACACGGGGCGCTTTCGGCCCCACGACTTTCATCGACTCAACCTGCCTCACTGGCTCGCCGCCGGACTCGGACCGCTCGAATTCTTTGGTGATCTCTGTCTGCTGAAGGCCGGCATGCTGCTCGCGCACAAAGTCACGACCGTCAGTCGCACGTATGCACAAGAGATCCTCGCTGGACGGCACGGCAGCGGTCTCGACACGGTCGCCCGCGCTCGCGCCGATGGCATCGTCGGCATCGTCAACGGCGTCGACTACGGCACCTGGGATCCCGCGAGCGACCCGCTGCTGCCGGTGCACTACGATCGCAGCAACCTCGTTGGCAAGGCGCAATGCAAGCGCGCGCTGCGCGCCCGCTTCCATCTGCCCGAGCGAGCCGATGCACCCGTTTTCGTGATCGTGAGCCGACTTAACCGGCAGAAGGGGCTCGATCTAGTCGCCGACGCCGCCGACGCGCTTGTCGAGTCCGGCGGCCAGCTGGTGCTCGTTGGCAGCGGCGATCGTCACCTCGAGTGGCGCTTTCAGCAGTTGCGCGATCGCCATCCGCAGCACATCGGCGTTTATTTTGGCTATTCCGAACCGCTCGCACACCTCGCGATCGCGGGCGGCGATGTGCTCGTAATGCCCTCGCGGCACGAGCCCTGCGGACTCACGCAGCTCTACGCCAAGCGCTACGGGACCCTGCCGCTCGTGCAGGCGAACGGGGGGCTCGCCGATACAGTGGATGAACACACGGGCTTTCGCTTCGATGAGCGCTTTACACGGCTCGCCGACACGATTGGTCTTGCCACCCACCTCTTCCGCAACGATCGCCAACGCTGGCAGACCATGATGAGCGCAGCGATGCGCGCCGATCACGGCTGGCAGCAATCCGCGCTCGAATACCAGCAACTCTATGACGGACTCGCAGGACGACAATGAATTCCGGTGACGACCTCTCGGCGCTGCGCGGCGTCAATCTGCAACTGCAAGGCACCATCGCCACGCTGCGCGGCGAGCTTGAAGAAGCAGCGGCCAAAGGCCGCGCCGACGTGCAGGCCGCCGAGACGCGCGCAGCCAATCAGCTGGCCGAGCTGCGCCGCTCGATCGATTCCTTGCGGCAAACCCTCGAAGATAGAGTCGCCGCGGGCCGCGCCGAAACACAAGCCGAAAAAGCGCGAGCTGCAGCCGAAGCCAAACAATTGCGCGACACCATCGACTCGATGCGCACCGAGATGGACAGCCTGCGCGTCGCCCATCAAGCCGCGCTGACCCGCCAGGAGTCGGCATTTGCGCTCGAACGAAACCACCTGCGCGAGCAGGTCAACCTACTGCGTCTCGAACTGGACAAACTCAAGTGAACACACTCGCTACCGTCAGCCGCCTGCCACGCAAGAAACTCTCCAAAACCGTCGCCCTGCGTCGGGCGGAAACACTGCTCGAAGTGTCGAGCCGCTGCGCCGCCGCCAATGATCTCGTCAGCGTTCTGAAGACCCTGGTCGACATCACCGCCCGCGCCCTCGACTGCGATCGTGGCACACTCTTCCTGAACGACGCCGAGACCGGCGAACTCTACTCACGGGTCGCGCAGGGCGATCTGGTGCGCGAGATCCGCATCCTGAATACCTCAGGTTTTGCCGGTCACGTGTTCCAGACGGGCGAGGCGGTAATCTCGCATGATCCCTACGGCGATGCGCGCTTCAATCGGCAGGTCGATGACTGGACGGGCTACAAGACGCGCAACCTGATCTGCGTGCCTGTGCGCCTCGCCTCGGGCGAAGTCATCGGCGCCATGCAGTGCCTCAACAAAAACGCCGGCTCGTTCACCGACGACGACTTGCAGTTGCTGCTCGACATGACCGCGCAATCCTCGATCGCTCTCAACAGCCTGCATTTCATCGAGCACACCGAAAAGCTCCGCCAAAAAGAGCTCAAATTCATCAACCTCGTCTCCGAAATCAATCAGGAGTTCGATCTGTCGCGCCTGCTGCAGCGCGTGGTCGCCGAGACCACCAAGATGCTGCGCGCGGAACGCGCCACGATTTTCGTGTTTGACGCCTCGACCAAGACGCTGTTTTCGCGCGTTGCCGTCGGCGCAGATTTCAATGAAATCCGCTTCCCTTCCCATCTTGGTATCGCGGGCGAAACCTTCACCTCTGGCAAGACGCTGAACATCCCTCACGCCTACGCCGATCTGCGCTTCAACCCGTCCTTTGATCGGCAAACGGGTTTCTTCACGCGCTCGATACTCTGCACGCCGATCTTCAACAAGAACGGCGTCATCATCGGCGTCACGCAAGTCCTCAACAAGGAGACCGGTTCCTTCACCCAGGAAGACGAGCAGCGCCTGAAGGCGTTCACCGCTCAGGTGGCGATCGCGCTCGAGAACTCGAAGCTCTTCGACGATGTGCAGCGCATGAAGAGCTACAACGACAGCATCCTGCAAAGCATGTCGAACGCCGTCATGACGCTCGACGGCGCCGGCAAGATCGTGACCTGCAACGGCGCAGGTTTGCGGATTTGGGAGACGAAGGAGCCGGCGCTGATCGGCAGACCGCTCGTCGAACTCCTCGACGAGGGCGGTCAATGGTTGACCGAAAGCATCGCTGCGGCCAAGGCGTCGGGCGAGTCCAGCTATTTCCCCGATGCCCAATTGGTGCTCGGCGGCGTCAGCCGGTCGGTCAACGTCAGCGTGATGCCGCTGCGCGCGGCCGACGGCGAAAAAGAACTCGGCGCCATGCTGATGTTCGAAGACATCAGCTCCGAAAAACGCATGAAGTCGACCATGTCTCGCTACATGGACCCGGCGATCGCCGCGCAGATGCTCGAGGGCGATGGCCTTGATTTGCTTGGCGGCGCCAACAAGGAAGCCACGGTCATGTTCACCGACGTGCGCGGCTTCACCACCATCACCGAGGAATACGGCGCCCAGGGCACAGTGTCCTTCCTCAATGAATACTTCACGCTGATGGTCGAGTGCATCAACAAGCAAGGCGGCATGCTCGACAAGTTCATCGGCGATGCCATCATGGCCTGCTTCGGCTTGCCCGCCGCCCACGAGGACGATCCGGACCGCGCGGTCAAGGCAGCGATCTCAATGATCCGCGAGCTCTGGACGTGGAACGAGCAGCGACGCAAGCTCGGACTCAAGACCGTCGACATGGGTGTGGGCCTCAACACCGATATCGTGGTGTCGGGCAACATCGGCTCGCCGAAGCGCATGGACTACACGGTGATCGGCGATGGCGTGAATCTGGCCTCGCGCCTCGAAAGCGCCTGTAAGGCCTACTCGGCGCATATTCTCGCGAGCGAGTCGACCATCACCAAGTTGCGCGGCACCTATCGCTACCGCGACATTGATCTCGTGGTCGTCAAAGGCAAGACCCAACCGGTGCGCGTCTATGAAATACTCGACTATCATGACGCAACCACTTTTCCTAACATGGTCGATGTGATCACTCGTTTCGACGATGCCATGCGGGCCTACCGAGGCGGCGATTGGGCGCGGGCACGAGCGGGCTTCGCGCAATGCCTCAAGCTCAACCCCGAAGATCATCTTTCGACGACCTACATCGGTCGCTGCGACTACCTCGAGTCACACCCGCCCGAGGGCGAGTGGAACGGGGTTTGGGTCATGAAGGACAAATGAGCGAAAGACGATCCTGTAGCAGCGAAATGCAGGCGTGCCTCGGTGCGCTGGCGCCCGGCTGTCCGTCATCAAAAGTTGCCGAACTGACCTCGCTGGTCGATGAGACCATGCATGGCAGCGCGCGCTTCTATCACAACCTGCCGCATGCGCTGATGGTGGCCGAGTCGGCTGACCCGCTCGATGTACTGATCGGTCTCTTTCATGACATCGTGCAAGTCGGTGTCGACCAGGGTATCCCGCCGGTGGTCGAGCCGTTGCTCGCAGGCATGATTCACTCGCCCGCGCCGCTCGCCTATGCGCTCGTCGACTCGCCACAGACCCGCGATGATCGAATCTTCGAGATGGTGCGCGGCAGCTTCGGTTATGCGCACGGACAAACGCTCTCGCCCTTCGGCGGCCAAAACGAATTCCTCAGCGCACTCGCCGCGGCCAAAGCACTCGCGTCCGTGGTCGACGACAGCGCAGTGCTCGCCATGACGCTCGGCATCGAAGCGACGGTGCCCTTCCGACAGGATGCCGATGCGGTCGGCCGTAGCGCCTTGAGCACTCTGGCGACCCTCAATCAGCGGCTATCGCTCGGACTCTCGCCCGAGACCTTGCGCACGCAGGTCAAGCGTGCGGTGCGCATCGCCAATCGCGATGTCCGCAGTTTTGGCGAGAACGACCTCATCGCCCTGCTCGATGACACCTGGGCCCTGATGTACGAGTCCTCGCTCGAGCTGCAGCGCGCCGAGGGCGCGAATTTCGGTCGCTATCGACAAGCCCTGCAAAGAATGACGCGTTTTCTGGGCTCGCTCTCGGCCCCGGTGATCTTCCGGCGCTTCGACGACGAGCCCGATGCGGCGAGCTTCGAGGCCTTGGCTCACCGCACCTCCCGCAACCTTGCCGTAATCGGCGCGATCATGCAGCGCAAGCTGCTCGCGGCCAGTCTGCTCGAGGCGGCCGCCGACTCCTCGACAGCGACTTTCCGACCGCAGCGTCATGCGCTCGCCGGAATACAAGGCGGCGCGCGCATCGACCCTGCGATGCAAGCCGTGCTCGCAGCCGGTCGCGAGGCGCCCATCGAATTCGACATCCGGCAATCGCCGCTGGCCCACGAGATTGCCATGTCGATGAGCTCAGCCGACGTCGAACAAAGCCTTTATGAAGTGGATCCATCCGGTCCGGTACGCGCAAGCCTGCTCGCCACCGTACCCGAACCGGTTGCCACAAAGGCGCGTGCGCTAGCTGACCACATGATGGCCTGAGCCCGCTGGAACACCCGCGCCGGCACCCTGCGGACTCGAGCCGCCACACCCATTCACCCGGAGTTCCCATGTTTCGGCATCCCGCGCTGCATCAACTCAATACTCGCGTCTATCTCACCGAGCGCAGCCGCCAACTCGGCCGCCCGGCGACGCTCGATGACATTCCAGATTCATTGATCGACGAGCTTGTCGACAACGGCATCAATATTCTTTGGCTGCTCAGCGTCTGGCGTACCGGTGAAAAATCGCGTGCCGTATCGCGCGCCAATCACGAGTGGCTGGAGGAGTTTGCGCACACCTTGGCGGATCTGCAGGTCGAGGACATCGCGGGCTCGGGCTTTGCGATCAGCGACTATACCGTCGCCGAAAGTATCGGCGGCCCTCCGGCACTCGCCGCCCTGCGCCGCCGGCTCGCCGCCCGCGGGATTCGCCTCATGCTCGACTTCGTCCCCAACCATATGGGGCTCGATCATCCGTGGCTCGACTCGCATCCAGAATATTTTGTGCAGGGGAGCACTGAGCAGTTGCACTCTGAGCCGCAGAATTATTTCGCGCATGGTGACACGGGTCGCGTGTTCGCCCACGGACGCGATCCGTACTTTCCCGGTTGGCCGGATACCGTACAGCTCGACTATTCGAATCCCGCGCTGCAGAGGCAACTGCAAACAGATCTGCTGAATATCGCCGCGCAATGCGACGGCGTGCGCTGCGACATGGCGATGCTGGTCACGCCGGAGGTTTTTGAACGTACCTGGGGCAAATCGATGCCGCAGTTCTGGGCGCCCACCATTCGGTCTATCAAAAGAAAATATCCCGACTTCGTCTTCATGGCCGAGGTCTATTGGGACATGGAGTGGCAGCTGCACGAAGTCGGTTTCGACTACTGCTACGACAAGCGGCTCTACGATCGATTACGTGATCGCGACTACGCCGGAGTGCGTGGTCATCTGCGCGCAAATCTTGACTACCAGTCCAAGCTCGCTCGTTTTCTCGAGAACCACGATGAGCCGCGTGCCGCGCAGACCTTCACGCACGCGCACCATGTGCCTGCCGCAGCGCTCACTTTTCTTTCGCCCGGTTTGCGGTTTTTCCATCAGGGTCAAGCCGACGGTCGCCGCAAGCGTATCTCGCCGCATCTCGTGCGTGCCCCACAGGAAGCCGCAGACGCATCAACTCGTGCACTCTACACACGACTCCTGCAATTGCAGCAGGATCCCCTCTTTCATGTCGGCGAATGGGAGTTGCTCGAGGTGTCCCGCGCCTGGGAAGACAACTGGAGCTCCGATTGCCTGATCGCCTGGAGCTGGCGCGAAGCGCTCGGTCGCGTCGCCGTCTGCATCGTGAATCTTGCCGATCACGAGGCGCAGGGCACGATCCATCTGCCAGATTGGTTGCAGCCCCTCGCCGCGCGCAGCTGGGTCAATCGCTGGACGGATGACGCATTCTCGATGCCGACCGATCAGTGGCAGCAAGGCCGCTGGACCCTGTTCACGCAAGCCTCGCAGGTGTTCGTGCTCGAGTGTCGAGCGCTCGACGCCTAGGCGGAGTCTCCAGCGCGGCGCTGGGCACCGCGTGCAATTAGGCGCGGATCGCGAAAGACTGGCGGAGAGAGAGGGATTCGAACCCTCGAAGGGCTTTTGGCCCTTACGCCCTTAGCAGGGGCGCGCCTTCGACCACTCGGCCATCTCTCCGACGCAAAGGAGGCGGGATGGTACTGGCGCGACTCCGCCGAGCGCAACCCGAATCAGGCGCGCAGGCTCGCCTGATCGCGCGGCTGACCTTCCTCCGGACCTTCGGACTTGATGCGTTCGAAGATCTCTTCACGATGCACGGCGACGTTCTTCGGCGCGTTGATACCCACGCGCACCTGATTGCCCTTGACGCCGAGAATGGTGACCGAGACTTCCTCGCCGATCATGACGGTCTCGCCGACGCGTCGCGTAAGAATCAGCATAACAGCCCCCGAGAGGCGCTCTTGGCTGGCCGCCGGACTCGAGATGCCTCACCCCCTGTGGGACCCCCGCCGACGGCCCGTCTTCCTTGGCGGGCGCCTTCCGTGACCGACATTAAAAGAAACCGCTGGTGTCGTCTACCGCAGCTTTTGGTGAACGAACGCCGCCACCCCCGCGAGAGCCTCGGGCAGCTTGGCGGCATCAGTGCCGCCCGCCTGTGCGAAGTCCGGCCGACCGCCGCCGCGACCGCCGATCTGGGCCGCCACGTGTCCCACGACCTCGCCAGCCTTGATCCGACCGACCTCACCCGCTGTGACCCCGGCCACCAGGACCACCTTGCCCGAGGCATCGACTGAGGCCAGCACGATCACGGCCGTTTTCAGCCGATCTTTCAGCTGATCGACCGCGGTGCGCAGGGCTCCGGCATCGGCCCCTTCGACGGTGGTCGCGACCACCTTGAGTCCGCCGATGTCGATCGCGCCGGCGGCGAGGTCCGTGCCCTGACCCGAGGC
>JBILGD010000134.1:0-6523 GCA_044351225.1 Steroidobacteraceae bacterium | reverse complement strand
AACGCATCGGCCACAACCTCGGCAAGATCCACGAGGCGCCCGAAGTCGAATGGCGCCTCACCTGGAAAGACGGCCGCGACAGTGCCGCCACGGCGCGCGTGCTGCGCACCGAATCGTTGCGCATGCCGGGATCGCTCTTTCGCAAAGCGGGACTCGGCAAAGACGTCACCGACAAGTTTCTCGGTGGTCTGCCGGGCGTTCAAAAAGAAGGTTGCGACGGGCTCATCACGGCGGCGCGCTGGGTGGTACATCGCATGCCCAAGCACATGCGTACCGTGTGTCTCGAATTCTTTGGTCAGGCACGCGAGGCCATACCCTCGATCGTCGAAATCATCGGCCAGCTCGACACCGCCGATCGCGCACACGGCGTCAAGCTCGCAGGTCTCGAGCATCTTGATGAGCGCTATCTCAAGGCGGTGGGCTACGTCACCAAAAGCAAACGCGCCCAACTGCCGAAGATGGTGCTGATCGGCGACATCGTCGGCGATGACGAAACCGCTGTGGCGCGTGCCACCTCAGAGGTCGTGCGGCTCGCCAACGCTCGCGCCGGCGAGGGCTTCATCGCGGTCGGCGCCGAAGCGCGCAAGAAGTTCTGGCTCGATCGAGCGCGTACTGCCGCGATCGCCAAACACACCAATGCCTTCAAGATCAACGAAGACGTGGTCATCCCGCTACCGCGCCTCGGCGACTACACCGATGCAGTCGAACGTATCAACATCGAACTGTCCATCGCCAACAAATTGCGTCTCGCCGACGCCCTCGAAGAATACCTGCGCGGCGACCTGAAGACCGGCAAGACGGGCGACGCCGAACTCGATGCCCTCTCGCGCAGCGAAATTCTCGGTGATCGACCGGCCCGCGCAAGGGAGCTGGTGGTCGCCGTGCGGCGTCGCTGGAAAATGTTGCTGGAAGACCTCGACGCGCGGGCCACCGACGCCGAGGGTAACGCAAGCGGCCTCTCGGTGTTCGAAGCCCTGCAACGCCGCGAATGGCGAGTCTCCTGGAAACGCGAACTGCGTGATCCGCTTGCCGATATCTTTGCCGGCGATGCGTTCGCACCGATCCGTACCGAGTGTCAGGCGATCCACCAGCGCATACTCAAGAGTCGCGTCTGGGTGGCGCTGCACATGCACGCGGGCGATGGCAACGTACACACCAACATCCCCGTGAACTCCGACGATTACTTGATGTTGCAGGAGGCCAATGCGGCCGTCGCGCGCATCATGAAAATCGCCCGCGACCTCGGCGGCGTGATCTCGGGCGAGCACGGCATCGGCATCACCAAGCTCGAATTCCTCACCGAGGAAGAAACTGCAGAGCTTCGTGCCTACAAGGAGCGCATCGATCCCGAGGGTCGCTTCAACAAGGGCAAGCTGCTGCCGGGCGGCGATCTACGCAACGCCTATACGCCGAGCTTCAATCTGCTCGGCCACGAATCATTGATCATGCAGCAGTCGGACATCGGCACGATCTCTGGCGCCATCAAGGACTGCCTGCGCTGCGGCAAGTGCAAACCGGTTTGTGCGACGCACGTGCCGCGCGCCAATCTGCTCTACAGTCCGCGCAACAAGATCCTCGCAACCTCGCTGCTCATCGAGGCTTTCCTTTATGAAGAGCAGACCCGTCGCGGTGTGTCGCTGCGACACTGGGACGAGTTCGGCGATGTGGCCGATCACTGCACCGTCTGTCACAAGTGCGAGAGCCCCTGCCCGGTCGACATCGACTTCGGCGATGTGTCGATGGCGATGCGCGATCTGCTGCGCCGCATGGGCAAGAAGCGTTTCAATCCGGGCACCGCGGCGTCGATGCTGTTCCTCAACGCCACCAACCCCGAGACCATCAAACTCGCACGCAAGGGCATGATCGAGTGGGGTTTCAAGGCGCAACGACTCGGACATAAGCTGCTCAAGACCTTCGCCAAGCCGCAGATTCAGGCCCCACCCGCCACCACCGGCAAGCCGCCGATCCGCGAGCAAGTGGTGCATTTCGTGAATCGTCGCATGCCCGCGGGTGTGCCTAAGAAAACGGCGCGTGCCCTGCTCGACATCGAGGATCGCAACTACGTGCCGGTGATCCGCAACCCGCAGTCGACGACCAGCGATGCGGAAGCGGTGTTCTATTTTCCGGGCTGCGGATCGGAGCGTCTGTTTTCGCAGGTTGGCCTCGCCACCCAGGCAATGCTCTGGCATGTCGGCGTGCAGACCGTGCTGCCGCCCGGATATCTTTGCTGTGGCTATCCGCAGCGCGGCTCGGGCGACTTCGACAAGGCAGAGAAGATGATCACCGACAACCGGGTGCTCTTCCACCGCGTTGCCAATACGCTCAACTACCTCGACATCAAGACCGTGGTGGTCAGCTGCGGCACCTGCTTCGACCAGCTGCAGGGTTACGAATTCGACAAGATCTTCCCGGGCTGTCGTATCGTTGATATCCACGAATACCTCATGGAAAAAGGCGTGCGACTGGAAGGCGTCACGGGCGTGCGCTACCTCTATCACGATCCCTGCCACTCGCCGATGAAGAGCTATGAGCCGCTGCGCGTGGTCAATCAGCTGATGAATTCCGAAGCCAACGGCAAGGTCGTGAAGAACGATCGCTGCTGTGGCGAATCGGGGACGTTTGCGGTCGCCCGACCGGACGTGTCCACCCAAGTGCGCTTCCGCAAGGCCGAAGAAATGCAAAAAGGCGCGAGCAATGCGCGCGCCGACGGGTTCACCGGCGAGGTCAAGGTATTGACCTCCTGCCCATCATGCCTGCAGGGCCTCAAACGCTACGAGGATGAAACCGCACTCGATGCCGACTACATCGTCGTCGAGATCGCCAAGCACGTGCTCGGCGAGCACTGGATGCGCGACTACGTCGCCGCGGCCAACGACGGCGGTATCGAGCGAGTGCTGGTTTAACGCGCTACCGCAGGGATCGATTCTGCACGAATTGCAGCGTTTCTTTGGCTGAAACTCGGGCCAGAGGTTGGTTATATGCATATCGTATGTATAATCAACTTGGAAACGTCGAGTTCGATCCCGACAAGGCGCGACGGAATCGCCTGCTGCACGGGATCTCCTTCGACGACGCGGAGATGGCGTTGCGCGATCCAATGGCTTTGACTATTGAGGACCCCGATTCAACTGGCGAACAGAGATTCATCACTCTAAGAACGGATAGTCTTGGCCGACTTTTGGTTGTTGTTCACACGCCCCGCGCAAAGCGGACTAGATTGATTTCAGCCCGAAAAGCCAGCCGAAGCGAAGCGGAACAATTCCATGCGAAAAACTTATGATTTCAGTAATTCAAGACGCGGCGCCGTGCTGAACTCGGCAGGAAAGGCGCGAATCACCATCATGCTGGATAACGCAGTGCTCGAGCATTTCCGAAAGCAGGGCGAGGAACTCGGCGTGGGGTACCAGACGCTGATCAACCAGTCGCTGCGAGAAACGATGATCAACCCCACCACGGGTCGGAAAAATCGGGTTACGGTGTCCTTGGCAGATCTTCGGCGCATCATTCGGGAAGAATTGAAAGCCGTTTGACTGCAACGTCGCTGATCAGCGCGCCCTTCGAAAGGTGAGATTGATCCGCGTACCAGACTCCGGTGTGCCGACGGCGTGATACCCACGTCGCGCAGCGCCTCCCCACACCAGCACATCGCCCGGCTCAAGGCGCACGCGCCGCGGTGAGCCGGCGCGCTGGTCTCCGTACCAAAGAAACGTCGCCGCAGCGCCGAGTGTCACCGACACGATCGGCTGAGCGAAGTCACGTTCATCGGCATCGCGATGCGCGCCCATGCGTGCGCCGGGCTCGTAGCGGTTGATGAGACAAGTGTCGGGGGCGAAAGTCTCGCCGAAGCCCGCAACCGCGGCAGCGCGGCGTGCCATATCGGCGAACAGCGCCGGCATTTTCGGCCAGGGCAACCCGCTCTGCGGATCGAGCGATTCGTAACGATACCCGCGCGCATCGCTGTACCAGCCGTAGTCGCCACAACTGGTCATCGCCGCGGACATGGGTTTGCCGCCCGAAGTTCTGAGGCGCCGAAATGGCGCGGCGGCCGAGAGAACCTCGACCGCCGCCATGAGCTCATCGGTCGGCGCCGCGAAGTCGTGCAGCAGCACGACTTCGGGCGCGACCGTGGTCAGTTTCGGAAAGATCTCAGAAATCGTAGCTGAGACGTCCGTAGATGTATCGGCCCGATCGACCGAACGGCGAGTAGTTCGAGTGCGGGCTTGTGCCCGTTGCGTTCAATCTCGCCGGAGTTTCGGTCGGATACTGGTCGAACATGTTTTCGGCACCAAACGCCGCCTTGAGGCTGTCGGTGAGATTCGCGCGGAACTCGAAATCGACCAGCGTGCGGGGTTGGAGGAGCACATCGTTCGCCGCCGCAGCGGCCGTGAACGCAGCACCCGAAGCCGGTGCCAGCGCCTCGCCATACCGCGTCGCACGCAGCGTCGCGCCGTAGCGACCTGAGGTCCAGATGATGTTCGCACCGAACTTGTTCTCGGGCTGAGCCTCGGAAAGGATCAGTGACTGCTCGCGACCGTAGAGAATCGGCGCGGTGCCCGGAATATTTTGCGTGAACACGGCCAAGCGCTCGATCTCGGTATCGTTCCAGCTTCCCGTCAGCGTGAAGTCGAACTTGCCCAAAGAATCGGTCTCGTAGGGGTAAGCCAGTACGACCTCGACGCCTTCAGTCTTGGTGTCAGCGCCATTGATGAAGAAGCGCGCTCCGCCGATCCCGGTGAACCCCTGACTGGCGAGGAAACTGATGACATTCGCCGCATTGAGGTTTTCGGAAAGCACGATGCGATCATCGATGTCGATTCGGTAAGCGTCGATGGTCAGGCTGGCCACCCCGAGACGCAGTACCGCACCCAAAGAAAAGTTGACTGACTCCTCGGGCTCGAGATCCTTCGCACCCAGAGCCCTCGCCGCGGGCGCGTCGACCCGGAAGGTCTTGATCTCAACCGGTACCGGCGGGTTGTTGATGAAGTTGGTCGACGTGGTGCTAAAACGCTGCTGCTGCAAGGATGGCGCACGGAAACCGTTCTGCACCGAAGCACGCAAGGCAAAGTCATCGGTGAAGTCGTAGCGAGCGGCGAGTTTGCCGGTGGCGTTGCTACCGAAGTCCGAGTAGTTCTCGAAGCGGGCCGCCGCAGAGGCGAGGAGCTTGTCGGTCAAATTGGCTTCGAGATCGAGGTAGCCACCGATGGCCTCGCGATCGATGCTGCCAGCGTCGGCAGGCTGGAACCCCGGGAATACCTGTGCGCCACTGACCTTGCCGGAGGCAGGATTCGCGTTGCGGTAGGAATCCGGCTCGCCTGCGCGAATGGAGTATTTCTCCGAACGCGCCTCAATGCCGAGCGCAACGTTCAGCGGCGAGGCCAGCGAACCGACATCTACCGCGCGGGTTCCCGAGAAGTTGACGACCGTCTGCGAGTACTTGTAGCCACCAGAATCCAAGACCGTCTTACTAGTCGGACCGATCGAGGCGTTCAAGGTATCTTTGATGGTGAAGTCCATCTCGTTGCTGCCGTGAACAAGCGAAGCATCGAGAGTCCATTCGCCGGCATCCCAGGTTGCGCCACCACCCAGGCTCAGATCGGCGACATCCGGCGAAATCTTGGGCAGGAAGCCGTTCGGATAAATCGCCAGATCGATTTGGGTCGTCTGCACCGGACGACGGAAAAACCCGGCGGACAGCGCGGAGCGATCCTGATAGCTCGCCCAGCCGTAAAGCTTCACGCCATTCGAGAGATCAGCACCCGCATTGGCGAAGAACGTGAGCTGCTCCAGCTCCGGCTCACCCCACCAGGCGTTGAAACGATTCGCGTTGATCTCGCGAGGATCGAGCACGCCACCCGCCAATGCCGGGTACTGCTGACGCGCATCGAATCCGGCACGCTCGGTGCGGGCCTGATCCTTGTACTCGAACGACAGCGTGAGGAAGCCCGTCTCACCCAAACCGAAGCCCGCCCAGCCCGAGGCTGTGAGGACTTCGCCGTCTTCGAGGTCGCGCTCGACCTCGGCCGGGATGGTGAAGTTCGGGTTAGCCGGGACGCCAGGAACGGAACCCGATACACCCGCGCCGGGAGTGCCGTTGACGCCGATCTTGAAGTCGGTCTTGCGGGTGCCGTAGCTCACCGAAACATTGCCACCCTCGCGAGCCTCGCGCAGACGGATGTTGAGAACGCCGGCGATGGCATCTGAGCCGTACTGCGCCGAGGCGCCATCGCGCAGCACTTCGATGGATCGAACCGCCGCCGCGGGGATGGTGTTCAGGTCGACCGCGGCAGACCCTCGACCCACGGTGCTGTTGACGTTAACCAGGGCAGCGGCGTGACGTCGCTTGCTATTGACGAGCACCAATGTCTGGTCGGGCGCAAGACCACGCAACGAAGCAGGACGCACCGTGTCGGTACCGTCCGACAAGCCCGGGCGCGGGAAGTTGAACGACGGCAAGGCCACCGAGAGCGCCTGATTAATTTCCGTGACGCCGATGTTGGTCAGCGCATCAGCCGGGATGACGTCG
>JBILGD010000133.1:0-6550 GCA_044351225.1 Steroidobacteraceae bacterium | reverse complement strand
TTCCATTTTTATGAGATTTCCCTAGATTCGTTAATTTTAGTAATCAACGGACTTCGCAATCATAAACCGTCTCTCACTTTCATTGGTTGCGAGGTTCCATATGTTCTTTCTTAAGTGCAAGCACAGAAGCCTTTTGGTTAGTACCGTGATGTGCATTATGGCAACGCTATCCTCTGGGCAGGCGACGGCTGACTCGTTCTTCGATAAAGGCAAGGTCTATACGATTTTTGGCTTCACATTTTGTTTTCCAGCGTGCCCATACGTTAGTGCCGACGTGCGTTTCCCCAAGTACGCCGTAGTCGACCCGCCTTTGCCGCGGTAAACACGACGGTTTGAGGTATTCTCCACCCGCCCTCCGGCGGGTGGAGTCTTTTTGGGAGATGACGAGCGACATGCAAGTGAATATGACCAATCCAGTGATCGACGCGATCTTTGCGCGCAGCTCGACCAAGAAGTTTGCCGAGACGGCTGTCTCGAATGACCAAATACAAACGCTGCTCAGCGCGGCGGTTCGAGCGCCCGATCACGGTCAACTCGCGCCGTGGCGGTTCACGATTCTCGAAGGTGCGTCGCGCGAGATTCTGGGCCGAGCCATGTCGGCGGCGGTGCAGGCGAAGATGCCGGACGCGGACGCGGAGGCGGTCACGCGCGAGGCGTCAAAGGCTCTGCGATCACCTCTGCTGATCGTGGTGTCCGCCACAACACAGGCTCATCCAAAGGTGCCGGAGATCGAGCAGTGGGTGGCGGTGGGGGCAGCGGTACAGAACCTCTGGTTAGCCGCGCAGTCGCTGGGGCTGGGTGTCGCTTGGAAGACGGGCTCACACGCGTATAACACCGAGGTTAAGCGCGCACTGGGGCTCGATAGCCACGAGGCGATCATCGGCTTCTTGCACGTCGGTGTCCCGCTGTCGCAAGCGCCGGTTCGGGCCGTGAACCTCGAGGGGAAAGTGCGGCGATTGTGAGCGGCCGCTGCGGTTTAAGCGGCAGTCGCCGCGACACGCTATTCGAGCGGTTGCTCGCTGACGATGATGCCGTTTTCGTCGGCATACAGCCAGTTGCCCGGGCAAAATGCGATGCCTGCAAACGAGACCACGACATCGCGTTCACCCGAGCCGAGTTTTCTCGGCTGCGTCGGGCAAACGCCAAGTGCGCGCACCGCGATAGGCATTTGACGCAGATTTTCGACGTCACGGACAGCGCCATTGATGACTACGCCTGCCCAACCGTTGCGCTGCAGCAAACCACCGAGTACGTCGCCGAACAGCGCGCGTTCCAGCGAGCCGCCACCATCGACGACCATGACCCGACCCTTTCCAGGCTCGCCCAAAGTGCTCTTGAGCAGGGCGTTGTCCTCAAAACAGTGGATCGTGGCGATGGGGCCGTGAAACTTCAGTTGCTGACCGAAGTCGCGGAACACACCGCGGGCGGTTCTGACTTTGTCGCGGTGGTCGTCGGAGAGATCACAGATGCTGCGTATCATGTGTGGAGTGAGCCGAGTGTCTTGTCGAGAAGTGGCCATTATGCAGCAGCTGTGTGGGAGTCCTTCATGATTCTGGTGCCAAGTCGCTCCTACGGAACGACCGGTTTGGCGCAGGCTTGAGCGATGTCGAGAGCAAGGCATCTGGAGTTGCGCGATGAGGGGATGGGGCTGGTGCTACGCGCCGCCCGATTCGCCGCGTGGAAACATCGCGATCAGCGGCGAAAGGGCAAGGGACGCGTGCCGTACATCAATCACCCCCTCGATCTTGCGCACTTGCTTTGGTTCGAGGGTGGTGTGAGCGATGCCACCGTGTTGGCAGCGGCGTTGTTGCACGACACGATCGAGGACACGCAAACCAGTGTGCAGGAGTTGCAGGGGGAGTTCGGCGAGCATATCGCCGAGATCGTCATGGAGGTCACGGACGAGCCATCGCTGAACTGGCGAGTGCGCAAGAAACTGCAGATCACCCGCGCAAGACTCGCCTCGCCGCAGGCCAAACAGGTGAAGCTCGCCGATCGAATCTGCAACTTGCGCAGCATGGTGGCGAGCCCGCCCCATGGGTGGAGCATAGAGCGTCAGCAAGCTTATTTTGATTGGTCGAAGGATGTGGTCGATCAGTTGCGCGGCACGAACGTGGAACTCGAGCAGCGCTTCGATCAGATCTACAAAAAAAGGCCCTAGAGATGCTCCAGGGCCTTTAAGTGTTCGCGAGGTTGGTCACGATCACGACCGGGACGATGTGCCCAAGTCGTTTCCGAATCAGGCTGCGTAGCGCTTGGCCATCGCCTCGAGTGGCAGTACCTTGATGCCGGCTGCCTTGCCGGCACAGCCGAAGGCTTCGTAGCGGGCAACGCAGATCTCGCGGGCGGCCTGCATGGCTTCCTTCATGTATTTGCGCGGATCGAACTCGGCGGGATCCTTGTTCATGTATCGTCGGATCGCGCCGGTCATGGCGAGGCGGATGTCGGTATCGATATTGATCTTGCGCACGCCGTGCTTGATGCCCACGAGGATTTCTTCGACCGGGACGCCATACGTCTCGCGCAGCTTGCCGCCGTTTTCGCGGATGATCTGCAACCACTCCTGCGGCACTGACGAGGAGCCGTGCATAACGAGGTGGGTGTTCGGAATCTTTGCGTTGATCTCGCGGATACGCTGGATTGCGAGAATGTCGCCGGTGGGCTTGCGAGAGAACTTGTAGGCGCCGTGCGAGGTGCCGATGGCGATAGCCAGTGCATCGACACCCGTCTTGGCGACGAAATCGGCTGCCTGATCGGGATCGGTGAGAAGCTGATCATGCGACAGATGTCCCTCGGCGCCGTGACCGTCTTCCTCGCCGGCCTGACCGGATTCGAGCGAGCCCAGGCAACCGAGCTCGCCTTCGACCGATACGCCCACCGAGTGCGCGATACGCACCACGTGGCGCGTGACATCGACGTTGTACTCGTACGACGCGGGCGTCTTGCCATCTTCACGCAGCGAGCCGTCCATCATCACGCTCGAGAAGCCCGAGCGGATCGATTGGACGCACACGGACGGGCTAGTGCCGTGATCCTGGTGCATGACGATGGGGATGTGCGGATAGCTTTCGATGGCCGCCTCGATGAGATGCCGCAGGAAGGGTTCACCGGCGTATTTCCGCGCGCCAGCCGAGGCCTGCATGATTACCGGGCTGTTGGTCTTGTCGGCGGCCTGCATGATCGCCTGGACTTGCTCGAGGTTGTTGACGTTGAAAGCGGGTACGCCATAACCGTGTTCGGCGGCGTGATCGAGCAGCTGTCGCATGGAGATGAGTGGCATGGGCGAGTCCTCGTTGAAATCACCGGTGTGGGATGCGTTCGTTATTTTATAGAAGTCGACGCCAGTGTTGCTCAAAGATGCAGCGGAAGACGTGCGTCCGCGAACAGAGCGTCGACATCTTCCTGCGTTGCCGCACGCTCGGCTTTCTGTACCCGTGTCCGATCGAGGTGCGGGGCGATTTCATGCATGAAATCGAGCGTGTAGCGTCGCAAGAAGCTGCCGCGGCGAAAACCCGCCCACGTGAGATGTCGCGGGAAAAGATGACTTGCGTCGAAAGATACGAGATCGGCGTCTTCGACGGGGTCGAGCGCCATGGCGGCGACAATGCCCACGCCGAGCCCGTGTCGCACGTAGGTCTTGATGACGTCGGCGTCGCGCGCCGTGAGGGCGATATTCGGCTCAAGGCCCGCCGCAGAGAACGCATCCGGCAGCGACGCCGGCCCCGACATGTTGAATACGTAGGTGACGAGCGGGTGGGGCGCGAGCTTCGCCAGCGTCAATGATTTTGCGCTGGCGAGTACGTGATTTTTCGGAACGATCACCCTGCGGTACCACTCGTAGCAGGGCAGCAGCGTGCAGTGAGGGAACTGTTCGCGTGATCCCGTGGCGATGGCGATGTCGACCTGACCCGCGCTCAGCATGTCGGCAATCTGCTCCGAGGTGCCCTGATGCAGATGCAGTCGAACTTTGGGGTAGCGTTGGCGGAAGCGATCGATGACCTTGGGTAGCACATAGCGGGCTTGCGTGTGCGTGGTTGCGATGGAGAGCGTGCCGCGATCGGGATCTCGGGCATCGAGCGACATTGCCTTGATGGCCTGCGTCTCGCGCAGCACCCGCTGCGCCCGGTCATAGACGCGCTGCCCTGCCGATGTCAGGCGTACGAGATTGCGCCCCTCACGCACGAACAACTCGAGACCGAGCTCGTCCTCGAAAACCTTGAGTTGACGGCTGACCCCGGGCTGGGAGATGTGCAATTTCTCGGCAGCGGCCGAGATGCTGAAGCCGGCGTCGACGATGGCAACGAGGTAGCGGAGCTGCGCGAGCTTCATGCACGCAGACTCCGCCGACTCATGCTCAATCCTCGATCAGGAAGCTGCGCAGCTGCTCCGAGCGGCTCGGATGACGCAGTTTGCGCAGCGCCTTGGCCTCGATCTGGCGGATGCGCTCACGTGTCACATCGAACTGCTTGCCGACTTCTTCGAGCGTGTGATCGGTGTTGAGGTCGATGCCGAAACGCATGCGCAGCACCTTGGCTTCGCGCGGCGTAAGTTGGGCCAGCACGGCGTGCGTGGTTTCACGGAGCGATTCGGCGGTGGCTTGATCGATCGGCGAGGCCACCGAAGTGTCCTCGATGAAATCGCCAAGGTGCGAGTCCTCGTCATCGCCGATGGGTGTCTCCATCGAGATCGGTTCCTTCGCGATCTTGAGTACCTTGCGGACTTTGTCCTCGGGCATCTCCATGCGCACCGCGAGTTCTTCCGGCGTCGGCTCGCGACCCATCTCTTGCAGCATCTGCCGCGAAATGCGGTTCAGCTTGTTGATGGTTTCGATCATGTGCACCGGAATGCGGATGGTGCGGGCCTGATCGGCGATCGAGCGGGTGATGGCCTGACGGATCCACCAGGTCGCATAGGTCGAAAACTTGTAGCCGCGACGGTACTCGAACTTGTCGACCGCCTTCATGAGCCCGATGTTGCCTTCCTGGATGAGATCGAGGAACTGCAAACCGCGGTTCGTGTACTTCTTGGCGATCGAGATCACGAGGCGCAGGTTGGCCTCGACCATCTCTTTCTTGGCGCGACGCGCTTTGGCTTCGCCGATCGACACCTCGCGGTTGATGTCCTTGATTTCACCGATCGAGAGATGGTGCAGCTTTTCGATTTCGCCGAGCAGGATCTGCTTGTTGCGGATGTCCTCGGCAAAGCGCTCAAGCGGCGCAGACCACTTCTTGTTCGCCTTGACGTGTTTGGCGACCCAGCGGTCGTTGGTCTCGTTGCGCGGGAAAGAGGTGATGAATTCTTTGCGCGGCATGCCGGCATCGCGCACGGCGATGACCATGATGTCGCGCTCGAGCTGCCGGATTTCATTGACCTGTGCTCGCAGGTTGTCGATCAGAGCTTCGAACATGCGCGGCGCAAGCTTGAGCTCCATGAACTCGTCCGAGAGCTTCTGACGGGTCTTTTGGGTCTTGGGATCGGCCATACCGACCTTGGCAACCGAGCCGAGCATCTGCGCATGCAGTTTTTGCAACGAGGCAAATCGCTCGGCAGCCTCGAGCGGATCCGGGCCCGTATCGACGGCCTCTTCGCTGTCTTCAGCGTCGCCTGCCTCGGACTCCAATTCTTCGGCGGGCGCCGCGGCCTCAACCTTGGTCGGGTTTTGTGGCTGCGCGATGACATCCGGCGCGTTGGGGTCGATGAAACCGACGATGACATCGGCGAGGCGACCGCCGCTTTTGACCTTGTCATAGGCCCGAAACAGGAAGTCGAAGGTTGGCGGATACAGCGAGATCTGCGTGCGTACGGCATCGAGGCCTTCTTCGATGCGCTTGGCGATGCTGATTTCACCCTCGCGGGTGAGCAGTTCGACCGTGCCCATCTCGCGCATGTACATACGCACCGGGTCGGTCGTACGGCCGAGCTCGGCATCAAGTGCAGCGAGCGCCGCAGCGGCTTCTTCGACGGCTTCGTCCGAGGGTGCGGTCGTTTCTGGGGCGAGCAGGGATTCTTCCGGTGCCTTTTCGTACACCTGAATGCCCATGTCGTTAATCGTGTTGACGATTTCTTCGATCTGCTCGGGATCGACGATTTCGGTGGGCAGGTAGTCGTTGACCTGCGCGTACGTCAGGTAGCTTTGCTCCTTGCCGAGGGCGATCAGCTGCTTGAGCTGCGATTGCCGCTCCTCGGGCAGCGCGATCGGACGGCGCTCGGGCATGGCGAGAATCTTTGAATTGTCGTTCGCAGCTGCCTTGGCGGCCTTGGATTTGGCGGCGGGCGCCGCAGCGCCGCTTGGCGTGGTCGCAGGCTCTGGCTTGGCGGGCGCAGCAGTCTTCTCCGCCGGCTTTGTGGCGGTCGGAGTCTTGCTGCTGGTGGCCTTGGGGGCGGCCGCGGGTTTGGTGCTGGCAGCGGGTTTGGTGGCAGGCGCGGGCTTGGCCGCCGCAGCCGCTGCAGGCTTTTTGGTGATGACCGGTTTGCCGGCGGCAGGCTTGGTCGTCGGCTTGGCGACGGCCTTGGGCGCCGGTTTGGCAGCGCCAGCCTTGGTGGTGGCGGG
>JBILGD010000047.1:0-19173 GCA_044351225.1 Steroidobacteraceae bacterium | reverse complement strand
CGACTTGGGTGAATCGGGCGCGGGGGGTGAATCGGGCGCGGGGGGTGAATCGGGCGCGGGGGGTCATGGCAACGGCTCTCCGGCTTCAGACGCTAACAGTCTACGACGGCGATGATTTTTCCGCGCCGCGAGAGGCGCGCTGCTATTATCGCGCGGTTCGCGTATCCCGACCTCGCCGGAGAGATTCTGGTGGCACCGCGCGCCGCAAGGCAGCCGCGGCCGCCCGACCAGGACGCCGAAGGCGCAAGTTTCCGCCCGGAAACGCTCAGGCAAAAGAACGGCAGGTCGCAGGCGAATTCTGGAGAGCGATGGGTCGCTGCCCCGATCGGGATTGCGGCCCTCCACCGAAGGGGAGCGGCGCGCCTCGACCGGCGTGCCTGATCTCTCAGGTCCAAGGACAGAGGGGCGGCAGGGGCCAGCGGGCTCCTGCCGTCTTTTTTGGTCCAGCGGTGGCCACGAACGATCGAATTCGTGGAGTTCTGCATGGGACGCAAGACACCCCTCTACCGCACGCACCTGCAACTGGGTGCTCGCATGGTCGACTTTGGCGGCTGGGACATGCCGGTCAATTACGGTTCGCAGATCGAGGAGCATCACCGGGTGCGTCGTGACGCGGGCATGTTCGACGTCTCGCATATGTGCGTGGTCGATATCCGCGGGCCCGATGCGCGTCGCTTCCTCTCGTTCCTGCTGGCCAATGACGTTGGCAAGCTGCGAGTCGCCGGCAAGGCGTTCTACAGCTGCATGCTGAACCCCGCGGGTGGGGTGCTCGATGACCTCATCGTCTATTTCATGAGCGAGCAGTGGTTTCGTGTGGTGGTCAACGCCGGCACGCGCGATGCCGATGTGGCCTGGATGCGCGCGCAGGCGCGCGAGGCCTCGTTGCAACTCGAGATCATCGAGCGGGTTGATCTCGCGATGATCGCCGTGCAGGGACCGCAAGCCCGCACGCAGGTGGCCAACTTGCTCGAGGCGCCGGATCAGGCGCCAACGCTTGCACTTGAGCCTTTCTATGGCCGAGTTTGCGGCGAGTGGTTCGTGGCCCGTACTGGCTACACCGGCGAGGATGGCTTTGAGGTCATGTTGCCGCTCGAGGAAGCGGCCTCGACTTGGACCGCCTTGCAGGCGGCGGGCGTTGCGCCATGCGGTCTCGGTGCTCGCGACACCCTGCGTCTCGAGGCGGGCATGAACCTCTACGGCAACGACATGGATACGACGCGCAATCCGCTCGAGTCGGGCCTCGCGTGGACCGTGGCGTTCGAACCGGCATCGCGACAATTCATTGGGCGCGACGCTCTCGAGAAGATTCGCGCGAGCGGCGGTGCGCCGCTGAAACTTGTTGGGCTGATCCTCGAGGAGCGTGGCGTGCTGCGCTCGCACCAGCGCGTGATCGTGCCGGACGTGGGCGAGGGCGAAGTCACGAGCGGTACCTTCTCGCCGACGCTCGAGCGCTCGATCGCTTTTGCGCGCGTGCCGCGCGCCACCGGTACCGCCGTGCAGGTCGATATCCGCGGCAAGTTATTGCCCGCGCGCGTCGTCAAGCTGCCGTTCGTACGTCACGGCCGAATTCTCGTCGAACTTTGATCGCGAATTTTTCAGGAGTATTCCCATGAGCCAGGTCCCTGCAGATCTCAAATACGCCAAGTCCCACGAATGGGCGCGCCTGCTGCCCGATGGACGCATCGAAATCGGCATCACCGATCATGCGCAGCACGCGCTCGGTGACCTCGTGTTCGTCGAAGTGCCCGAGGTCGGTCGCACGCTCGAAGCGGGCGCGGCCTGTGCCGTCGTCGAGTCGGTGAAGGCAGCCTCCGATGTCTACTCGCCCGTGGCGGGCACGGTGGTCGAGAGCAATGCCGACCTCGCGGCCTCGCCCGAACTCATCAACCAGGACTGCTACGGTCGTGGCTGGATGATCCGCGTGCAACCCGCCGGTGCCGGTGCGCTCGATGCGCTGCTCGGCGCTGCGGCCTACAGCCAAGTGCTCGAGTCCGAGGGAGGCTGACATGCCCTTTATTCCACACACGGACGAAGATGTCCGCGCGATGCTGGGCGCGATCGGCGCGCCCTCCATCGATGCGCTGTTCGATGAGATCCCGCAGAGCCTGCGCGTGCAGGGGCTGCAGGGTATTCCCGAAGGCCTCTCCGAGATGCAGATCGGCCGCCTGATGAGCGAGCGCGCCCGCCAGGATGGCAGACCCTTGTCGTTCCTTGGCGCCGGGGCCTACGAGCACCATATTCCCTCCGCGGTCTGGGCGATCACCACCCGCGGCGAGTTCTACAGCGCCTATACGCCGTATCAGGCCGAAGCGAGTCAGGGCACGCTGCAGCTGATCCACGAATTCCAGACGATGATCACCAGCCTCTCCGGCATGGAGGTCTCCAACGCATCGCTCTATGACGGCGGTTCTGCGGTCGCCGAGGCCGCGCTCATGGCGGTTCGCGCACATCGCAAGTCGAAGAGCCTGCGCGTCATCATCCCGAGCACCGTCAATCCCAATTACCGGCGCGTTGCGATCAGCACCGCCGGCAATCAGGGCTTGCGCTTCGAGACCGTGCCGTATCTGCGCGAGTCGGGTTGCATCGACATGACGGCGCTTGGTGCGTTCGCTGGCGAGGACATCGCGGCGCTCGTCATCCAGCAGCCCAATTTCTTTGGTCAACTCGAGGACGTCGACGCCCTGACCGATTGGGCGCATGCGCAGGGCATGCTGGTTATCGCAGCCGTGAACCCGACCTCGCTCGCGCTGCTGAAGCCGCCGGGCGAGTGGGGCACCAAGGGTGCCGACATTTGTGTTGGCGAAGGGCAGCCGCTCGGCGTGCCACTGTCCTCGGGCGGGCCTTATTTCGGCTTCATGACGACACGCATGGAATACGTGCGCTCCATGCCAGGCCGCATCGTTGGTCGCACGGTCGATCTCGAGGGACGCAATGGCTATACCTTGACGCTGCAGGCGCGCGAGCAGCACATCCGCCGCGGCAAGGCAACCTCCAATATCTGCACCAACCAGGGCTTGCTGATGACGGCGGCGACCATCTACATGAGTCTGATCGGCCCTGCCGGTCTCGCTCGTGTCGCCGAGTCGTGCATGGCGCGTACGCAGCAATTGGTCACAGCGCTGCAGCGCCAGAAGGGCGTACGTCAGGCCTTCATGGGACCGCGCTTTCACGAGAGCGTCTTGTTACTCGATCGGCCAGCCGCCGCGGTGCTGCGCGCGCTCGAGGGTCAAGGAATTTTAGGCGGCGTGGATCTTGCGGCCGATTACCCCGAGCTCGGCTCGGCGATTCTCGTCTGCGCCACCGAAACCAAGACCGACGATGACATCGAGCGCTACGCGAACGCGCTCGGTTCAGCCATGCAGGCCGTGCGCGCCGCCTGAGCGCGCCTCGCCCGAAAGGAGTCAGCCATGAATCAGATTCTCGAAAAATCCATCTTCGAGTATTCGCGTCCGGGTCGCGTTGCCGAGGCGCAACATCCGCCGCACAACGCTGCGGCAGCCGCTGCCGTGGAGACGATCCCGGCGGCGCTGCGTCGTCGCGGCAAGCCGCTGTTGCCGGAGGTCAGCGAGCTCGATGTGGTTCGTCACTTCACGCGGCTTTCGCAGCTCAATTTTTCCATCGACACGAACTTCTATCCGCTCGGTTCGTGCACCATGAAATACAACCCCAAGGCCTGCAATCAGTACGCGATGCTGCCCGAGTTTCTCGCGCGCCATCCGCTTGCGCCCGATACGCAGGGCCAGGGCTTCCTGACCTGCATGTTCGAACTGCAGGAGATGCTCAAGGAAGTCACCGGCATGAAGGCGGTGTCACTCAACCCCATGGCCGGCGCGCATGGCGAGTTCGCCGGAGTCGCCATGATCCGTGCGTATCATCGGGCGCGCGGCGACCTCGCGCGTAACGAGATCATCGTTCCCGAGGCAGCTCACGGCACCAATCCGGCGACCGCGACGATGTGCGGATGCATCGTGCGCGAGATCCCGGTGGATGCGCAGGGTGATGTCGACATCGAGGCACTGCAGAAGGCCGTCGGACCGAACACCGCAGGCATCATGCTGACCAATCCGTCGACGCTCGGTGTCTTCGAACGCAAGATCGAAGAAGTCGCGCGCATCGTGCACGGTGCGGGCGGCTTGCTCTACTACGATGGCGCGAATCTCAACGCCATTCTCGGCAAGGTCCGTCCGGGTGACATGGGTTTCGATGTCATCCACATGAATCTGCACAAGACCTTCTCGACACCGCACGGCGGTGGCGGTCCGGGTGCGGGGGCCGTCGGTGTCAGTGCGCGCCTCGAGCCTTTCCTGCCCGTGCCGATCGTCGGTCGTGATGGCGATCACTATCGCTGGCTCGCCGAGTCCGAGCGGCCGCAGTCGATCGGGCGCCTCTCGGCGTTCATGGGCAATGCGGGCGTGCTGCTGCGTGCCTATATCTACATGCGCATGCTGGGTCGCGAGGGCATGAGCCGAGTCGGCGAGTTCGCCACGCTCAACGCGAATTATTTGATGGCGCGATTGCAGGCCGCCGGCTTCGATCTCGCTTACCCCGAACGTCGAGCGAGCCACGAGTTCATCATCACGATGAAGCGTCAGGCGAAAGAGCTGAACGTCACCGCCATGGATGTCGCCAAGCGTCTGCTCGATTACGGCTTCCATGCGCCGACGACCTACTTCCCGCTGCTGGTGCCGGAGTGTCTGCTGATCGAGCCGACCGAGACCGAGAGTCGCGAGACGCTGGATGCCTTCATCGACGCGATGGTGGCGATTCTTGGTGAGGCGCAAACGGATGCCGCCAAACTCAAGGGCGCGCCCTACACCATGCCGGTACGGCGTCTCGATGACGTTCGTGCTGCAAAACAGCTCGAGCTCACCTGGAAGCCGGTAAACTCCGCAGCGTGATGAAGACCGACCGTCCCAAGCCGACCGGGCTCGTCCGTATCGTCAACGCTTTCGGCAACACCTGGAAGGGTTATGTCGGCGCGTTTCGCGAGGAGGCGGCATTTCGCCAGGAGCTCGCGCTCTGCGTCGTGCTGTTCCCGCTCGGTCTGTGGTTGGGCGACACTGGAGTCGAGCGGGCGCTGCTGGTCGGGCCGATTTTCATCATCCTGATTGTCGAGCTGCTCAATAGTGGCATTGAGGCAACGGTTGATCGCATCGGTCTCGAGCGACACCAGCTGTCGGGTCTGGCCAAAGATTTGGGCTCGGCAGCGGTGTTCACGTCTTTTGCCTTGCTGATCGTGGTTTGGGGTCTGGTGCTGCTCGATCAGTGATCGCGTTGCGCGACGGTTTACACGGAGAAAAACATGACGGTGCTCATCTGCGGTTCGGTGGCTTACGACACGGTGATGGTCTTCGAGGGCCACTTCAAGGATCACATCCTCGCCGATCGCATCCATATGCTGAACGTGGCGTTTCTCGTCCCCGGATTGCGGCGCAACTTCGGTGGTTGTGCGGGCAACATCGCCTATAACCTGAAATTGCTTGGGGGCGACGGCAAGGTCATGGCGACCGTCGGCACCGATTTCGGTCCCTACCGCGCCTGGATGATCGACAACGGTCTGCCCGTCGAGCTGATTCGTCAGCTCGATGACGAGTACACGGCGCAGGCCTATATCACCACCGACGCCGACAACAACCAGATCACCGCCTTCCACCCGGGTGCGATGAATCGTGCGCACATCAACAAGGTTCCCAAAGAAAGCGGCATCAAACTCGGCATTGTCGCGCCTGAGAGTCATCTCGGCATGCTCGAGCATGCGGCGCAGTTCGCCGCGCAGGGTATTCCGTTCGTCTTTGATCCGGGACAGGCCATGACGTTGCTCGGCCCCGATGATCTGCGCGGCCTGATCGGTCAGGCAGGTTGGGTCGCGGTCAATGATTACGAGGCCAGTCTGCTGGTGGAACGTACGGGTTGGTCGCTCGAAGAGATTGCTGCCAAGGTACGTGCCGTCATCGTCACCCGCGGTGCGCAGGGTTCGCACATCCACGAAGGTGGGCGAGTGCACGAAATACCTTCGGTCAAACCCGAAAAGCTCGCCGACCCGACGGGTTGCGGCGATGCCTATCGCGGCGGCTTGCTGTTCGGTTTGCAGCGGGGTCTTGATTGGCCGACCACCGGCCGCATCGCCTCGCTCATGGGTGCGCTCAAGATCGCCCACCACGGCACGCAGAACCATCGCTTCGGTCGCGACGAGTTTGCCGGACTCTACAAGCAGGCCTTCGGGGTCGCGCTCGCGGTTTGATCGGGCAGGCCACCCTCTTCGGCGACGATGGCGGCGGCAAGCGGCCGCGACGCGGCGCGGTGGCCGCTGCCGAGGTAACCAAAGATATCATCGCGCTCGCCGCTGCACTGCCGCGCAGCTTGCGTTTCGGCACCTCGACCTGGTCCTTCTCGGGATGGCAGGGCCTCGTTTATGGCGGCGATTATCCGGAACCGAAACTCGCTCGCGAGGGTCTCGCGGCCTACGCCGCGCATCCCTTGCTGCGCAGCGTCGGCGTCGATCGCAGCTTCTATGCGCCGCTCGATGAGCCAACGCTGCGGCGCATGGCCGGTACCGTCGGCAGCGATTTTCGTTTTCTCATCAAGGCGCACGCGGCACTGATGCTGCCGCGTAGCGCGCGTCGTCCCGAGTATCTCGAAGGTATGCCCGACGTGTTTCTCGATGCGGGTTATGCCACGCGCGTGGTCATCGAACCCGCCCTGCGTCACCTCGGCGAAAAGCTCGGCGTGATTCTTTTTCAGTTTTCGCCACTCGGTGAACGTGTGTTGCGCTATCGACGCGAACTGCTACAGCGACTTGATGATTTTTTGACTGCGCTGCCCCGCGAGGCGCGCTATGCCATCGAGTGGCGTGATCGCGAGCTGCTGGGCGATGACTATGCGGATATGCTCGTGCGGCACGGCGTGGCGCATGGGCATGCATCCCATCCACGTTTGCCGTCGGTCGATGCGCAAGCTGTTTTCGATCGATCGCCGGCTGGCGATGTGCATCGCGTGCCACTCGTCTTGCGCTGGCTGCTCGCGCCGGGCAAGGGCTAC
Source organism: Steroidobacteraceae bacterium (assembly GCA_044351225.1). GTDB lineage: Bacteria > Pseudomonadota > Gammaproteobacteria > Steroidobacterales > Steroidobacteraceae > UBA964. Next base: position 12,135 of record JBILGD010000047.1, on the reverse strand, counting down.
GAGGAAGCCCGCGCCGCCTATGCGCCTTTCGATCGTCTGGTCGATCCCGATGTGGAGACGCGCGAGCGCATCGTGACCCTCGCTCGCCAGGCGCTGGAGCGAGGGCGCGAAGTGCTGATCATCGTCAACAACAAGGCCGAGGGCTCTGCGCCGCGCAGCGTGGTCGAACTCGCTCGCGCCTTTGCAGCGGTCGGCTAAACTTCTCGCCATGTCCGCGAACTTCGGGGCGCAGGCGCCCGACATTGCCGCCGCCGTTGCTGCGTTGCGGGCAGGCGAACTCGTCGCCTTTCCGACCGAGACCGTCTACGGGCTCGGCGCTGATGCACGCAACCCCGAGGCGTTGCGCAAGGTGTTCACGCTCAAGGGACGACCCGCCGATCATCCGCTCATTCTGCATCTGCATTCGCTCGACGAGCTCGAGCGCTGGGTGACTGCAGTGCCGCCCATGGCACGACAGCTGGCGGCGCGATTCTGGCCTGGGCCACTCACGCTCGTGCTGCCGCGGGCCGCGGGGGTCTCGGACGTTCTCACGGGCGGGCAAGACAGCCTTGCCGTGCGCATACCCGCGCACCCCGTGGCGCGCGCCCTGCTCGCTGCCTTCGGCAGTGGCATCGCTGCGCCTTCGGCCAACCGCTATGGCCGCGTGTCGCCGACGCGTGCCGCGCATGTGCGCGAGGAGTTTCCCGCGACACTACTCGTGCTCGAGGGGGGCGATTGCGAGGTCGGTCTCGAGTCGACCATCGTGTCCTTGCTCGGCGAAACCCCGCAACTCTTGCGGCCCGGAGCGATCTCGCGCGCAGCGCTCGAGGCCGAACTCGGGATCGCCGTGGCCGGGGCGGTCGAACGCGCGGCGCCGCGCGTCCCCGGCAGCACGCTCGCGCACTACGCCCCGCAGACACCACTGCGTCTGCTGGATCGGCAGCACTTCGTCTCCGAGTTGCGCCTCGCACTCGCGGCGGCGGCGTCCGCCGGCGAGCGCGTCGCCGTCTGGGCGCAGCGCCCGCAGCCCGCGGATCTCGACCAAGACTTGCGCGCCGCGGTCTTGCAGTGGAATATCGCGCCCTCGCTGGCGGCCGACTATGGCCGCGAGCTGTACGCGGCGCTGCGCCGGCTCGATAAGAGCGGCGCCTCGCGTATCCTCGCCGAGTCCGTGCCCGAGGGCGTGGAGTGGGATGCGGCGCGCGACCGCCTGTTGCGGGCAGCCGCGACTTTTCTTTGAACCTTCGATTTTTCGAACCTACTTACCGGATCTCCGCTCGAGCCAACGATGACCCGTATTCGCCAGCCTGCTTTCATTGATCCATTCGAGCCTCGCGAGATCCGTCGCCTGGTGGCCGAATTCGGCTCGCCGCTGCTGATCATCGACTGCGCGCGCGTGCGTCGGCAGTACCGCGATTTGCGTCGCGCGCTGCCGGGCGTCGATCTGCATTACGCACTCAAGCCGCTGCCGCATCCGGCCGTGGTGCGCACCGTACTCGAGGAGGGCGGGTTCCTCGATCTCGCCACCACCGGGGAAGTGGAACTGATGGCGCGGATGGGAGTTGATCCGGCGCTTTGCATCCACACGCATCCGATCAAGCGCGACGTCGACATCCGCGCCGCCCTCGATCGCGGCGTGCGCGTGTTCGTCGCCGACAACCCCGATGAACTACGCAAGTTCGTGCCGTATGCCAAGCAGGCCGAGGTGTTGCTGCGTGTTTCCTTCCGCAGTCCCGGTGCGGTCTCTGATCTGTCGCGCAAATTTGGCTGTGATCCCGAGGCCTTGCTGGCACTCGCGCGTCGCGCCCGCGATCTCGGCGTGCTCGTGCGTGGCTTGTCCTTCCACGTGGGGTCGCAGGCGCCCGATCCCGGCAAGCACGTCGAGGCCATCGAGGCCTGTACGCGGCTGCTGGCCGCTGCCCGTCGCGAAAAACTCGGGCCCTGCGACACGCTCGACATCGGCGGCGGTTTCCCGATCGACTACGCTGAGCGAGCGCCCTCGATCGGCTATTTCTGCAAGCCCATCCGCGCGGCACTCTCCAAGCTGCCAAAGCGCGTGCGGGTAATTGCCGAGCCCGGACGTTTCATTGCCGGGCCCAGTGCGATCGGTGTCGCGAGCGTCATGGGTCGGGCGCGCCGCGAGGGGCGCTGGTGGTATTACCTCGATGATGGTCTCTATGGCTCGTACAGCGGACAGCTGTTCGACCATGCGCGATATCCGCTCGAGTCGCTGCGCCGCGGTCGGCGACGCGAGCCGGCGGTGCTGGCCGGTCCCACTTGCGACAGCATCGATGTGATCACCGAGAACATCCTGCTGCCGGAGCTTGACGCCGGCGATCTGATCGTCGGACGCTCCATGGGCGCCTACACTTGGGCCAGTGCTTCCGAGTTCAACTTCTTCCCGCGTGCCACCGTGGTCTCGGTCAATCTCGAGCCGGGCGATCGCGGTACCGTACTGAGCTGATCGCACCATGAAAAAAATCTCATCGCCGCCGTCGCTCGATGTCTCGTCCCGGCGTGGCTTTCTGCTCGGCGTCTCGGCAGCCGGTCTCGCGCTGGCGCTCCCGCAGTCGGGTGTTCTGCAGGCCGCCACGCCGATCGTGCCCGACTCGCTCACCGGCAGTGCGCTATCTTCGGCCGCGCCGCGCTGGCTCGAACTCTTCAATACCCACACGTCCGAATCTTTGCATGTGGCGTATCGCAGCGCAGTCGGGCTCGTTGCCCCGGCAATTGCCAAACTGCAATGGTTGCTGCGCGATCATCGTGCCGGCGAGTCGGCACCGATCGACGCAGACCTCTTTGATCAATTGGCGATGCTGGCCGAGAAAGCCGGTGTCGAGCCGCGGTACGAGGTGATTTCGGGGTATCGCGCACCGCGTACCAACGCAGCCCTGCAGGCGGCGGGTCGTGGTGTTGCCACGCGCAGCCTGCATACGCAGGGGCGTGCGATCGACGTCCGGCTGCGCGGTGTGTCCTGTGCGACGCTGCGTGATCTCGCGATCGCCGCCGCTCGCGGTGGGGTGGGTTATTACCGGCGCTCCGAGTTCGTGCATCTCGATACCGGTCGCGTGCGAGCCTGGGCGGGCTGAACGCCCGTGCAGATCCACTCGGCCGATTTCGTCGAGGGCGCAGCTGCTGCGCGGGGCGTCGCCATCGTCATCGACGTATTCCGCGCCTGTTCGCTGCAGGCCCACGCGCTTGCCGCCGGTGCGCAGGCCATACTGCCGATCGAGGGTATCGATGAGGCCCTAGCACTCAAGACTGCGCATCCCGACTGGCTGCTGGTTGGTGAACGACATGCGCGTCGTCTGCCTGGATTCGATTGCGGTAACTCGCCGACCGAGGTGCTCGCGGCGCGGCCCGCCGGGCGCACGCTGATCCATACGACGCATGCGGGTACACAAGGGCTGATGGCTGCCTCGCGGGTCGCGAGTCGTGTGTTTACCGGCGCGTTCGTCAACCTCTCGGCGACGGTGGCGGCGGTGCGCGCGCTGCAGCCGACCGAGGTCACGATCATCGCCATGGGTCACGAGGCCCGCGAACGCTGCCTCGAGGATGACCTCTGCCGCGAGTGGCTGATTACCGCACTGCGCGGACATCCCGTGCCGGCCGATGATCTGGCCGCGCGCTTGCGCGACGCGCCCGCAGCAGAGAAATTCTTTGATCCGGCTGCCGATTGGGCACCGGAGAGCGACTTTACACTCTGCGCGTCGATCGATGTCGTGTCCTTTGCGGTCGCGCTCGAGACCTCGCCGCTCGGCAGACCCATGTTGATGCGTCACGACAACGTAGTGCGCCGTTGAGCCGCATGCGCAACGTGGTATTCGATATCGGCTGGGTTCTGGTGCATCTTGCACCGCGTCCGCTGCTCGATCTGCTGCGTGGACATGGTGCTGCGCTCGAAACGCTCGAGGAGGTCACCTCGCGGATCGCGCTGCACGCCCACGAAAGCGGTGAGCTTGATGGCGCCGGGCTGATCACCGAACTTGCGGCGCTGGCGCCGCGCCCGCCTGCACGCGAAGCGCTAGCGGCGGCCTGGGTCGACATGTTCGACCCGCAGCCTGCCATGTTTGCGCTCGCCGAGCGGCTGCGCCGGCGGCACCGGGTCTATCTGCTGTCCAACGTCGGCGAGCTGCACTGGGCGGAGCTGCGCCGCCGCTTTCGACTGCACGAACTCGGTCACGACGTGATCGCCTCCTTCGAGGCTGGGGTGATGAAGCCGCACGCCGGGATTTATCGGCAGGCCGAGGCGCGTTTTGGCTTGCATCCGGCCGAGACGGTGTTCATCGATGACCGGGCGGAGAACATCGAAGCTGTGCAGCATCGCGGCTGGCACGGCATCATCCACGTCGATCACGATTCCACCGTGCGTGCCTTGCGCGCACTCGGCATCGATACGGAGTGACCCATGCCCGTCATTACGACGTCCTGCGACATGACGGCCATCCACCGACGTGTTGTCGCCTTGCGCGAGGACCGCGATCCGACCTTCATCGCGCGACTCGATTCGGGTTGGGCGGTGTTCGGCGAACGCCAGTTTCTGCGTGGCTACGCGCTACTGCTGCCCGACCCGGTGGTTCCGACACTCAATGATTTGGCGCCCCCGGCGCGCGCACGTTTTCTGGATGACATGGCACGGCTTGGCGATGCGCTGCTCGCGGCAACCGAAGCGCTGCGCATCAACTACGCGATGTTCGGTAATCTTGAACCCGCGTTGCATGCACACGTGATACCGCGGTACCGCGACGAACTCGCGCCGCTCGATGTCGCGCATCCCTGGGCCTACGACTGGAATGCCGCGCCGCTGTTCGATCCGCAGCGCGAGGCGACACTGCTTGCGGCGGTCCGCGATGCCCTGGGTGTGTCTCAGTCGAGCTTCAGATAAGAGAGCGGCAGGGTGGTGGTGGACTTGATCGTCTCGAGCGAGAAGCTCGCGCTGACATCGAGCATCTCTAGGGCGCTGATCAGCCGCTTGTAGACCGCGTCATAGGCTTCGATGTCGGGCACCACGACGCGCAGCAGGTAGTCCACATCGCCGCTCATGCGGTGCAGCTCGGTGACCTCGGGCAGATCGCGCACCACTTTGGCGAATTTCTCGTACCAGCCTGCACTGTGGCTCGGCGCCTTGATGGTGACGAACACCGTGGTGCCGACATTGAGGGCGCGCGCGTCGAGCAGCGCGACGGTGCGGCGGATGACCCCCGTCTCGCGCAGTCGCTGGATGCGTCGCCAGCAGGGCGCCTTGGAGAGTCCCACCCGCTCGGCCACCTCCGCGGCCGTCAGGCTGGCATCTTTCTGCAGAACATCCAGTATTTTTCTATCTAGCCTATCCACGAAACAGAGTGTCAGTAAAGTTGAGTTTAGCGAAACAAAGTTGCGCAATGATGCGCCGTGTCTGCGGCCTTTGCAACCCGGTTGCCGCGCCTGAGGGTTATCTTTGATAGCCATGAACCTACTGCGCGCCTTCACCGAACATCCGGCTTCCGTTGGCGAGAGCTATTTCGGTCACCTGTTGCAGGCCAGTACTTTCGGGCTACGCATGGTGTTCGCGGGAGTTGCTTGTGTGCTGCACGGCATCTTCCCCTTCCTGTTCGTGACCACGGGGTCCGATGCCATGAAGAGCCTCAATGAAGAGATGAGCGCACGGCGCGCGCGTGCGCTGGGGCGCGAGGCGGCGATCCGCTAAACTCCGCGGCGGTTTCACCGCTGCGGATGTTCCTTTGTCCCTCTCCGAATCCAAGAACCTGCCCGAGTTGCGTTTGCGCCGGGGAGAGGATCGTCGTCTGCGCGCGGGCCATCTCTGGGTGTTCAGCAACGAGATCGATACGATCGCGACGCCGCTCGCCGCTTTCACGCCCGGCGAACAGGTGCGTCTCGTCAGCGACCGCGGTCAGCCGCTTGGCGTCGCTTACCTCAATCCCTCGACGCTGATTGCCGCACGCATCCTCGCGCGCGATCTCGACACCCGCATCGGCGCCGGCTGGATTGCGGCACGACTGCGTCGGGCACTCGCCCTGCGCGAGAGTTTCGCGAGTTCGGCGCACTATCGCTGGGTGTTCGGCGAGTCCGACGGGCTACCTGGGCTGGTGCTCGATCGTTACGGTGACATCGTTGTCGGCCAGATCGGCACGCTCGGCATGGAAACGTTGAAGCCCGCAGTCGAAAAAGCGATCCGCGAGGTTTTGGCCCCCTCGCTGCTGCTATGGAAGAACGACTCTTCGGCGCGGACCCTCGAGGGCTTGCCGCAACAGGTTGAGACGGCCTCAAGTACGCGACCGGCGTCGGCCTTGCCCGGGCAGGGTGTGCCCGAGCAGGCTGTGGTACAGGAGCACCTCGGCGACGGCCGGACTCTCGCGTTCACGGTCAATCTCGGCGGCGGCCAGAAGACCGGCTGGTTCTACGATCAGACCTTCAATCGCAGCTTGCTGCCGCGATTTCTGCGCCCGGGGGCACGCGTGCTCGATGTGTGCTGTTACGCCGGTGGTTGGGCAGCGACGGCGGCAGCGACCGGCGCGCGCGAGGTGGCTTGTGTCGATTCGTCGGCGTCGGCGCTGGAACTCGCGGCGGCCAACGTGGCGGCGAACTCGCCGTTGACCGCCGTCCTGCATCGTGGCGATGCCTTCGAGGTGCTCGCGGCACTCGCCGAGCGTGGTGAGCGCTACGATGCAGTGATCGTTGATCCGCCCGCCTTCATCAAGCGACGCAAGGAAATTCCGCAGGGACAGGCTGCGTATCGCAAACTCAATCAACTCGCCTTGCGGGTGCTCGAACCGGGTGGTTTGCTGGTGAGCTGTTCCTGTTCGCATCATCTTTCGCCCGAGGATCTCTTGGCAGCGATTCAGGGTGCGGCACGACATGTCGATCGCTTCGTGCAGGTGCTGCACGAGGGCGGGCAGTCACCGGATCATCCGCGTCACCCGGCGATCCCCGAGACGCGGTACCTCAAGGCGTTTTTCTGTCGCGTTGCGCGCAGCTAGCCGCAAGCCGCTAGAATCTCCGCGATGATCGCCTATCCCGGCTTCGACCCCGTCGCCTTCGAACTCGGCCCGCTCAAGGTCCGTTGGTACGGCATCACTTACCTGGTGGCGTTCGCGGCGGCTTGGTGGCTCGCGCGACGGCGGGCGGCAGCGCCCGGTTCCACCTGGAAGCCCGTCGATGTCGATGACTTCCTTTTCTTTGCGATGCTCGGCGTGATTCTCGGTGGGCGCATCGGCTATGTGCTGTTTTATGGTCTCGGCTACTGGCAGCAGGATCCGTGGTACCCGCTGCGCATCACCGAGGGCGGGATGTCTTTCCATGGTGGGCTGATCGGCGTGCTGGTCGCACTCGCGGTGTTTGCGCTGCGCCGTGGCCGACATGTCGCCGATGTGTTCGATTTCGCTGCCGCACTGCCGGGTATCGGGATCTTTGCGGTGCGCGTCGGCAACTTCATCAACGGAGAGTTGTGGGGCAAGCCTGCCGAAGTTCCCTGGGCGATGCTGGTGGACGGTGTGGCGCGGCACCCGACTCAACTTTACGAGGCACTGCTGGAAGGCGCTGTGCTCGCCGCAGTGTTATGGTGGTTCACCAGCAAGGATCGCCCGCGGCTCGCGCCGTCCGGACTGTTTCTCGTGATGTATGCGACAGGCCGACTCATCGTCGAGTTCTGGCGCCTGCCGGATGCCCACATCGGCTATCTCGCGGGTGACTGGCTGACCATGGGACATCTGCTGACGCTACCCATGCTGCTTGCCGGCATCGCCTTGCTGCTCATCGCCTATCGGCGTGGCGAAATCTCGGGCAATCGTCTCGCGCAAACCTGAGATCGATGTCAACGTGAAGCAGTACCACGACTTGATGCGTCATGTCCGCGAGCACGGCGTGCGCAAGACAGACCGGACCGGCACCGGTACCTTGTCAGTCTTTGGTCATCAGATGCGTTTTGATCTGCGTGCGGGTTTTCCGCTGGTGACCACCAAAAAAATCCACCTCAAGTCGGTGGTGCACGAGTTGCTCTGGTTCCTGCGCGGCGAGACCAACACTGCCTACCTGCGCGCGCATGGCGTGACCATCTGGGACGAGTGGGCGGATGCGTCGGGCGAGCTTGGGCCGGTGTATGGCAAGCAGTGGCGCTCCTGGCCGACACCCGATGGCGGTGCGATCGACCAGATGAGCGAGGTGCTCAAGCAGCTACGGACGCAGCCCGACTCGCGACGCATCATCGTCAGTGCCTGGAATGTCGGCGAGCTGTCGCAGATGGCGCTGCAGCCCTGCCACGCATTTTTCCAGTTCTATGTGGCCGAGGGCAGGCTTTCTTGCCAGCTCTATCAGCGTAGCGCCGATATCTTTCTCGGGGTGCCCTTCAACATCGCCTCCTACGCACTGCTTACGCATATGGTTGCCGAGCAGTGCGATCTCGAGGTGGGGGATTTCGTCTGGACGGGCGGCGATTGTCATCTCTATCTCAATCACCTCGAGCAGGCGGATCTGCAGCTGGTGCGCGAGCCGTTTCCCCTGCCGCGTTTGCGGATCAAACGGCGTGCACCGACACTGTTTGATTACGTCTTCGACGATTTCGAATTCCTCGATTACCAATGCCATCCGGCGATTCGTGCGCCCGTGGCCGTCTGACAACATCCAGCAGGGAGATTTCCGTGGCCATACCCGTGATGCGTACCAGTTCGTGGATCAAGGTCCGCAATTCGTCTATTCATGGCAGGGGCGTGTTCGCTGCCAAGCGGATTCCGAAGGGCACGCGTGTCATCGAGTATCTCGGCGATCGCATCTCGCATGCCGAAGCCGATCAGCGTTACGAGGACCATGACCCGAACGACAACCACACCTTTCTGTTCATCGTCGACAAGAAGGTGGTGATCGATGCCGGCGTGGGTGGCAATGCCGCACGCTTCATCAATCACTCCTGCGACGGCAACTGCGAGTCGGTGATCGAGGATCGACGCGTATTCATCGAGACCACGCGGGTCGTGCAGAAGGGCGAGGAGCTCGGTTACGACTACGAGATTGGCCGTGAAAAGGACGATCCACCGAACGTCGACGAAATTTTTGCCTGTCGTTGTGGCTCGCCGAAGTGTCGCGGCACCATGCTCTGGCCCGCCAAGGATCCGCGCAAGAAAAAGTCCGCCGCAAAGAAAAAGACTGCGCCAGTCAAGTCTGCCAAGGGCAAGTCCGGCAAGGGCAAGTCGGCCCAGGGCAAGTCCGGCAAGGGCAAGTCTGCCCAGGGCAAATCCGGCGCCGGGGCTGCGCGTCGTCGTCGGTAGATTCGGCTGATGCCACGGCAGCACTCACCAAAACTGACCCTGGTGGTTGCCGTGGCCGAGAACGGCGTGATTGGCCGCGGCGGCGAGCTCCCTTGGCGCCTGTCGGCCGATCTGCGTCGATTCAAGCAGTTGACGCTTGGCAAGCCGATCATCATGGGCCGCAAGACCTGGGAGTCGCTGGGCAAGCCTTTGCCTGGACGTCACAACATCGTCGTGACCCGACGCGAGGACTATCGAGTCGAGCATCGCGTCGAGGATCCGCAGGTAACCATCGTGCGTGATCTCGATGCGGCACTCGCGGCCGCTGGCAATTCAGCCGAGGTGATGGTCATCGGGGGCGCCGAGATTTATGCGCTGGCCTTGCCTCGGGCCGAGGCTATCGAACTCACACGGGTACACGCACGGCCCGAGGGGGACACCTTCTGGCCAGATGTCTCGCGCGATGCGTGGCGCGAGATCGCACGGGCAGAACATTCTGCCGACGAGCGCAATGATCATGCGATGACTTTCATTACCATGGCGCGATGCCGCGCTGATGCCTCTGAGGAGTCTCACGAGGCCTGATCCACGCTTGTCATACAAGCGTCATCGGTGCGTCATTTTTTCGTAACGGACATTGGTGAGCATGCGCGGGCTTCCTTCGTCAGCTTCGCCGAGGTTCCCGTGCGCAAGATTCCCGCCACGCAGTCCATGCTGCGCTCCGCCGTCTGTCTCGCCGTTTCTTCGATTCTCGCTGCCGCTGCAGTGGCGCAGCAGTCGACACCCAATGCCGGTACGGGGCCTGCGGACGACGGCCTCGAGGAAGTCGTCATCACCGCCATCGTCGATGCGGCCAAGCGTGCCGCGGATCAGCAGAAGAATGCGCGCGGCGTGACCAACGTGGTGGCGGCCGACGCGATCGGTCGTTTTCCGGATCCCAACATCGCCGAAGCGTTGCAACGCGTGGTGGGTATCGCGATCGCCCGTGATCAGGGCGAGGGTCGCTACATCAACGTGCGTGGCGGCCCGTCGGAGTTTTCTGCGGTGACCATCGATGGCGTCAGCGTTGCGGCGCCGGATCCGTCCACCCGCGCGATCGATCTTGACACCGTTCCGTCGGACATCGTCGGTGCGCTCGAGATCAGCAAGACATTGCGTCCCGATCAGGACGCCGACTCAGTGACGGGTGCGGTAAACATCAAGACGCAGTCGGCGTTTGACTACAAGGGATTCCGTGCGCGTGCCTCGCTCGGCGGCTCATACAACGAATTCGGCGGCACGAATGACGTTCGCGGTTCATTCTCGGTCAGCAACATCTTCGAGGGCGATTCGCGCGTGGGTCTGCTGTTTTCGGGTAGCTACTCGGAGACCGATCGTCAGGTCGACAACATCGAGACCGTCTGGGATCGACTGAATCGGCCCGAGGGTGGTTCGGTATTCGGTCTTGTCGAGACGTTGTTCAAGGATTACGACACGAAGCGCGAGCGCATGGCTTTCACTGGTGCCGCGGAACTGCGCACCGCCGACGATACCCGGCTTTTTGCGCGTGGCACCTTCTCGCGCTTCACCGATGATGAGTACCGCAACCAGTTGCTCGTGCTCTGGTCGGAGGGTGTGCTGCTCCCGGGAGCGACTGACGAAAAGGGCGCCTTCCGCAATATCCGCGTTGCCAAACAGATTCGTCACCGTACTGTGCAGAACGAAATCATCACCGGCGAGCTCGGTGGCGAGAGGGACTTCGGGGCGTGGACCTTTGACGGGTCGGTGTCACTCGCCAAGACCGAACAAACCTATCCGCGTCGCGACGAACTGCTGTGGCGCACGGCGGCGCTCGGTACGGCCACGGCGCCTATCACCTATGATTTCAGCTCGAGCACGCTCGAACCGACGATTTCACTATTCACCACTAACCAGCACCTGACACCGACGAACTTCTCATTCCGCGAAAACGCCTATCGCACGTCCACGACCAGCGAGGACACCGTGGCAGTCGCGGGCAACATTACCGTGCCGGTCGAGATCGGCAGCGGCAAGGGCAACTTCAAGTTCGGCGCCAAGTACAAGTCGGGCGAGCGCGAGGCGGATGAGAATCGCTTCCGCGATCGTGCTGCTTCGGCGGCACCTTCGACTCCGCTGTCCGGTTTCCTCACCACCGAGGAGAGTCGCAACTACAACTACAACCTCGGTTTCAAGGTGAACACCGGTTTGGCGAATGCCTATTACGATGCGACCAAGGCGGCTTCGCCAATTCGCGCCGAGCAGTCGGCGACCGCCGATTATCAGGTTGATGAAACCGTGCTCGCGGGCTATGCCATGTGGGATCTCGACTTCGATCGTCTGGGCGTGCTGGCGGGACTGCGCGTCGAGCGCACCGAGACCGATGGCTCGGCGCCCGTGTTCAACGCGGCGACCAGCCGCATCACTACCCGCACCGACACGCGTTCCTACACCGATGTGTTCCCGGGGGTCACGCTGCGCTACGAGTTCACTGACGGACTGATTGGTCGTGCGGCCGTCACGCGCGGCATGACCCGTCCCAACTTCACCGATATCGTGCCGCGGGCGCTCGAGACCCAGGAAGGTTCATTGCTCGTCGTACAGCAGGGCAATCCACTGCTGAAGCCCACCCTCTCGAACAATCTCGATGTGTCACTCGAGTATTACTTTGAGCCGATCGGTCTGCTGTCGGCGGGCGGCTTCTACAAGGATCTCAAGGACTACAGTTACACCTTGCGTAGTGCAGGCAGTTATCTCGGCGCGCCGGCGGCGATCATCACGCCAGAGAACGCTGACGGCGAGATGGGCGGGGTCGAGTTTGCCTGGCAGCAGCAGTTCACTGCGCTGCCTGGCTGGCTGAGCGGTTTCGGCGTGTTTGCCAACTTCACTTATGTGGATGCGTCGATCGACCTCGGTCGCAGCT
>JBILGD010000132.1:0-6574 GCA_044351225.1 Steroidobacteraceae bacterium | reverse complement strand
GTCGTAATCGGGCGCGACCGTGTAGCCTTCGGCTCGCAGCTGCGTGAGGATGCGTTCGGAGTCGACCAGCGCTTTGGGGCAACCCAGACTGACGAAGCCGATTTTCGGGTTCTTGCGGGACACGGTGCATTTTACCGCTGCCGGACCGATATTGTCCGCAGTCTGGACGTGCTCTGCGCGCCGCTTTGGCGGCACGGTTGGCTGAGGCTCAATAGCACCCGTGAAAAACCTCAAGATCGGCATCATCGGTGGTGGAATCGGCGGCTTGTCAGCGGCGCTGGCGTTGCAGCGCGCGGGGTTTCGACCCGAGATACTCGAGCAGGCGCCCGCACTCACCGAGGTGGGTGCCGGATTGTCGCTGAGCCCCTCGGCGGCCCACGCACTCAATCATCTCGGACTCGCCGACACGCTGCGCATCAAGGCTTTCCAGCCTGAAGCGCAGTGCGTGCGGCACTATCAGGACGGACGCGCGCTCAGCTGGATCAACCGTGGTCAATCGCTGGTCGATCGCTATGGTGAGCGCTATTACTTGATCCATCGTGCCGACCTTCACGATGCACTCGCGGCAGCGGTCCGCGCGAATGATCCCGCCGCGATCCAACTCGACAAACGCTGCCAAGCCCTCGTGCAGGATGCGACCGGCGTGAATGTCGAATTCGTCGATGGGACAACGCGTCGTTTCGACGCTCTCGTTGGTGCGGACGGTTCGCGCTCGATCGTGCGTCAGAAAATCTTTGGTGCACTCGAACCGCAGTACACGGGTTACATCGCCTGGCGCGGCATCGTCCCCATGGAACTCGTGCCGCAGGAGATTCTCGATCCGCCCTCGGGCGTGTTCATCGGGCCGGGTCATCTCGTCAATCGCTATCCCATCCGTGGCGGGCAGTTGCTCAACTTCGTGGCCTTTGCCGAGCGCAAGGACTGGACGGAGGAAGGCTGGTCTATCCGCTCGAGTGTCGATGAGCTGTTGCAGGAGTTCGCGGGCTGGACGCCGCTTGTGCGGCGTTTCATGGAGCTCGTGCCGCCGACTCTCCTCTTTAAATGGGGTCTCTTTGATCGCGAGCCCTTGCCCGGTTGGAGCCGCGGACGCGTGACGCTGCTCGGTGATGCCGCACATCCGGTACTGCCGTTTCTCGGTCATGGTGCCGTGCTGGCCGTCGAGGACGGCGTCGTGCTGGCGCGGGCCTTTGCTGCGGCGAACGACGTCGAAGAAGCCTTCGCGCGCTACGAAGCTGCGCGCAAAGAGCGCGCTGCTTTCGTTGTGCTGCAATCGCGCAACGCAGCCAAAGTATTTCATGCCGTCGACACCGGCAGCTATCAGCAACGGACGCAGGGCGAAGCGGCCGACGAGGGCATCGGCCTCTTCTCCTACAACGCGGTCACTCACCCGGTATGAGTCAAAAATCCATATGAGCCAACAGATCGATCCGATGCCGACACTCGCACAGCGTGCCGATGCGTCTTATCTCGATTTCGTCGAGGGATTTCGCGAATACATCCTTGGCAAAGGTGCAGATTTCGAAGAGCGTCTGAACAGCGCGCTGACAACCGAAGAGGCGCGGCGCGGCAGCGCCTGGCGTGATGTCGAGGAAATCTGCGAGTTCGTGCATGCCCTGCCGCTAGGACGGTTGCGGGATCGTCTCGCCCGCACTCAGCAAGAAATGAAGTGGCATGCACTATGTCGGTCATTCGAGGCGCAGCGTGCCGAACTCGCTGCCGAGCTTGCCGCATGGGATGCGCGCGGGCCGGGCCGACTCGAACTTGATCCGCAGTTCATCCATCCACCCTACGTGAACGTGCATTTCCATCTGCAACCCGGCGGTTACTACAAGGACGAGCTCTCGGGTTTCCTCTATCACTACGGCACCAAAGTATTTTTCCGCGGTGACAACGATCGCGACGAACTGCATGCCAAACTGGTTGCGACCGTGCCGCCGCCAACCGACGGTCGGGTCGTCAAAATTCTCGATCTGGCCTGCTCGATCGGTCAAAGCAGCACCGCCTTCAAGCGGCGGTTTCCGCAGGCCGAGGTCACTGGGATCGACTACTCCGCACCGATGCTGCGTGTTGCCCATCGACGTGCCGCGATGCTGGGCGATGACGTCACTTTCGCGCAGCGTCTGGTCGAAGACACGCACTACGCCGATGCCGAGTTCGACATCACCTTCGCGTTCATCGTGTTCCACGAATTGCCGCTGCGCATCATCCGCGAGACCGTTCGCGAGGCAGCGCGTGTGACGCGTCCGGGCGGTACTTTTGCCATCTTCGACTTCACGGGGACGCGCGATAAGTCGCCCTTCCAGCGCTACCACCGGTGGTTCGATGCGAGGCATAACGGCGAGCCGTATTCGCAGGACTTCTGCGACTGCAACCTCGCGGAGATCCTCGCGGAACATGGCTTCGTAGTCGCCGCTGCGCCGGTCGGTCAACGCTCCGGTGGTGCGGGCTACATGCAACATTGGTTCGCCACTCGTGGCTGAGCGCGTTCTTCCCGAGGTGCAGACGCCGGAGGTGCAGACGCCCGAGGGTGGCACACCGCTCGCGGGTGCCGACCCGGTTTATCTTCAGGATCCCGTGCTTGATGCCACCGTGCGCATGGTTGTCGAGCTTGCGGCACAGGTCTGGGTGGAACGAGAACGTCGTCTCGTACTCGAGTCTTTGCTCGAGTCGCGCGGCGTCTTGAGTCGCGAGGCGATAGAGAGCTTCAAGCCGGACGCCGCGCAGACCGCTGTGTTGAAGGCGGAGCGCGCCCGCTTCATCGAAGACGTCTTCAAAGAATTACGCCGTATTCCGGCCGCGCCGGCGGCGCGGGCGAGCACGCGCTGAGAGACATTCTCGGCCCGTAGGCTTCAACCGGGAAAACAGTCGATTCCGGAGGCGGACTTGCGAATGCCCGTTTGGGCACGGGCGACGATTTCGCCGCTCGCCAGATCGAGGCAGGCGATCTCGCCGGAGAAGAAGTTGGCGATGTGCACATAGCCATCGCGCGGCGTGCCTAGCGACGCCCAGCCAAAGGAGCCGAGGGGATACCGACGTATCAGTCGACCTGCATCATCCAGGGCATCGACCGCAAGACCGGTGAGCACGAGCAGCCGATCTGCTGCGTCGAAGCGCAGATCAAAGAATAGCTGCCCGCTGTTGTCCGGCGCGCTCAGCAGATCCGGCAAGGCGCGTCGGTCCACAAGATCCCAGCGCATGATGCGCGGTCCGGATTCGGAGGTGTAAAAGAGCGTCCGTCCGTCCTTGCCTATAGCCGCGGAGGTCATGCCCTGAAAGCCACCCATCCCGCCGTGTGTCGGCGTGGCATGCTCGCGCAGCAATTTCCCCTCGCGCGAGAACTCGAACAAATGCCCATCGCCGAAGCGTCGGGTACCCGGCATGAAGGGCAGCGTGGTGCGTAGCGGAACCCGCGAACGAGCGCCAACGAAGTTTTCGCCCAGAAAAAATCGGCCATCGCGCGCGAAGATGATTTGCGCAAAAGAGCGCGGTGGCGCCGTGAAGTTTTCCAGACGACGCCCGTCCGCACCAAAGCGCGCGATCTTGTAGGCGAAGGCATCAAAGGCCCAAAGAGTGCGATCCGGAGCGAACTTCAGCCCTTGGACGATATGCGTCGTATCGTCGAGCGTGATGCGGCGACGCAGGCGCAGCGCAGCATCGTAATGCAGTATTCGACCGAGACCACGATGATCATCGCGCGGATCATTGAGCAGCGTGCAGCCGACCACCACATCGCCCGCAGCGAACGGCAAGTCCGGCGAGCTATCCGCAGCGGCTGCGGCGTCAGTGTCGGTCGAGTGAGCGCCGAGATCGCGGTGCGGCGCCAACGAAAGCGCCCCGAGACCGAACAGCAGCGCCCGCCGGTCGAGGTGGCGCACGTTTATTTTTTGTCCCAGCTGGCTTTGCTGCTCGATGAGGGCGGCAGACGACCGCAATGCAGGCCGGCATCGACCATCAGTACTTCGCCGGTCACGACACTCGCGCCTTCGAGAAACCAGACCAGTGCTTCGGCAATTTGTTCAGCGGTGGGTACGAGCTGCAGCGGCACCATGGCCGCTGCATTGACGAGGAATGCCTGATATTGCTCGGGCGTCATGCCGCCTTGCAGCCAACGAGTCTGGATCGCACCCGGTGCAATGGCGTTGATGCGGATCTCTGGTCCAAGCACCAGCGACAGTGACTGCGTCATCATGTTCAGCGCCGCCTTGCTCGCCGCATAGGCCATCGACGAGGCGATACCGGTCACGCCGCCGATCGAAGAATTATTGACGATGGCGCCACGACCTTGTTTTTTCATCTGCGGGGCGACGGCGCGCACCATCTGATATGCGCCGACCACATTGACCTTGTAGATCGCGAGAAAGTCGTCGGCCGAGAGGCCATCGAGATTTTCGTAGGGATTGAACTTTGTCCTGGCGGCATTGTTGATCAAATAGTCGATGCGCCCCCATTTTTCGATGGCGGCCTGCGCCATGCCTTGGCAGGCCGTGTCGTCGGCGACATCGCCCTGATACACGAGCGTCTCGGCGCCCGCGGCAGCGCATTTTTGCGCGGTGTCCTCGGCTTCCGTCTGACTGCGCGTGTAGTTGATCACCACGTTGCAGCCGCGCTCGGCCAGCATGATGGCGGCCGCGGATCCGACCCCGGTGGCCGAACCGGTGATGATGGCGACCTTGCGTGCTGATGACATGGCGTGCTCCCTGAGACTGGCCCGGGTCGGGCCCGATCATCATGCCGCCTCGCGACCCCGTCCGGCCAGTCGAGGCGCGCTGCGATGTCCAGTCTAAGGTCAGCTTCGAGCAAGGCGACACCCGGCTCTGGTCACCCATTCGACCCGCAGTTAGTCTTGCCTGTATCAGTCAGACCGTACCGGTCGAACAGGGGGACATCATGGCGTTCAAGGACATGCGGGAATACCTCGCGATGCTCGAGCAGGACGGGCAACTCAAACATGTCGACGTGCCGCTCGACGGACGCCGTGGCACCAACGAGCTGCAGGCACTCATGCACCACGTCTGCAGCAAGAATGGCCCGGCTCTGCTGCTGAATAACGTCGATGCCGTCAACACGAAGGGCGTACCGATTCTCTTCAACCCCTTCGGTACCCGCGAGCGTACCGCGATGACGATCGGTTTTCGCGACTGGCGCGAGGCCAAGCTGCATCATTC
The DNA here is from genome assembly GCA_044351225.1 of Steroidobacteraceae bacterium. Taxonomy (GTDB): domain Bacteria; phylum Pseudomonadota; class Gammaproteobacteria; order Steroidobacterales; family Steroidobacteraceae; genus UBA964. The sequence continues at coordinate 1,409 of JBILGD010000132.1, read as the reverse complement.
CGAGGTGCTCGCTGATCCGGCGCGCTGGCATGCGCCAAAGATCATCGACAAGACCAATGCCCCCTGCAAAGAGGTGATCATCAAGGGCGACGATGTCTCGCTCGACAAGCAGCTGCCGCACGTCTGGTTCGGCAAGGAAGGTCCGGCGTACATCACGAATGCCATGACCTTCTCCAAGGACCCCGAGAATGGCACGGGCCGCAACTGCGGTTGGTATCGTTTCACGCAATTCCTTGACGCTACTCACCCTCAGGGCGGCAGCTACAAGCCCGAGCGGGCCAAGACCGATCTTGCGGCCTTTTATTGGTGGAACCCGCCGTTCTCCGATATCGGCCGACATACCTTCAAAGCCTCGCAGATGGGCAAGCGTCTCGAGGTCGCCATCGCCGGTGTCTGCGATCCGGCGCTGCATCTCGCTTCGGCGACGGGCGTGCCGTTCAATGTCGATGAGACCGCATTCGCTGGCGGCTTGCGTGGCTCACCGATCGAGATGGTGCGTTGCGAAACCGTTGATCTCGAGGTCCCGGCGTCTTCGGAATGGGTACTCGAGGGCGAGGTGATCACCGATGAGCTCGAGGCCATCGGCTGGCATTCGAATCCTGTCGGTTATTACGATCGGGTGCAGGTGTTTCCGATCGTGCGTATCAAATGCATCACGCATCGTCGCAATCCCATCTGGCACGCCACCATGGAGATGGTGCCGCCCTTCGATCACAACTACATCGCGCTGCTGCCCGTCGAGGGTGAAGTACTCTCGGACCTGCGCAAGAAGATTCCCGAAGTACACGACGTCGCCGTTACGCCCAACATGTGCTACGTGGTGCAACTCTCGGTCGATGGCTGGCGCAAACCGCACCCGAACTTCGGCAAGTACGTGATCCACGCCGTGTGGGGTTCCGCAGGACGCTGGGGTCGTACGGCCAAGCTCGTGATCGTGGTCGGGCCCGATGTCGATCCTTATGATCTCAAGCAGGTCGAGTGGGCGATGATGACGCGCTGGCAGCCCGTCAAAGATTCGCTCATTCAGCCCGATGGCATCCCGATGATTCTCGATCCTTCCTGCGAAAAATCGCCGCAGTTCGGTGCCTTCCGCTCGGACCAGATGGGTATCGATGCGACCATCAAGATTCCCGAGCGCTTTACCGAATATCCGGAAGTCTCGCAGGCGGATCCGGCGCAGGTTGCGGCCATCGCCAAGAAACTTGCCGGCATCGTTTGAGTCGCGCGCCTACCAAGGACAAAAGTCCCGCTCGATTCGGGCGGGACTACTATCGGCGCTTTTATCGAGACGGGCGCAGCTCGGTCACCTCGCGCGCAGAGATGACCGCACGCGCCAATCTGATCGCAGCGTATGTCCGGCACATCGACTGCCCGGTCGGCAGCATTCTCGATGCCGGTTGTGGTCTCGG
>JBILGD010000046.1:0-19284 GCA_044351225.1 Steroidobacteraceae bacterium | reverse complement strand
CTTTGTCGCCACATCAAGCCGCAGGCGCGCAATCTGCGGCCTTGGCCGCCACGCGCATGACGGCTATTCGTCAATTCGTCGCCGGTGTGCCGCGCGGCTTCGCCGATCTTTTGCTGCGCGAGCTGCAGGAGTTCGGCGCCACGGATCTGCGCGAGCGCGGCAATACGGTCGCCTTCACCGGAACACTCGAGGTCGCTTATCGCGCTTGTCTCGAGTCGCGCGTCGCGAGTCGTATCTATCTCGAGTTGCTGCGTTTCGAGGCTGTCGATGACGCTGCGATCTATGCGGCGCTGCGCGGCATCGATTGGCGAGCGCATGTCGATCCTGCCGCTACGTTGGCGTGTGAGTGGTCGGGCAGGCACCCGGCGATCTCCAACACCCACTACGGCACGCTGCGCCTGAAGGACGCCATCTGCGATGCCCTGCGCGATAGCGTCGGCGCGCGGCCGGACATTGCGACGCAGGAGCCCGGCGTGCGCGTGCACGCGCATGCGGTGGGCACCAAGGTCACGGTGTCGATCGATCTGTCGGGTGAGGGCTTGCATCGACGCGGTTGGCGCGGTGAGACCGGCGAGGCGCCGCTGCGCGAGAACCTTGCGGCGGGCATCCTGTTGCGTGCCGGCTGGCCAGCGATCGCCGCAGCCGGGGGCGATTTCATTGATCCTCTGTGCGGATCCGGCAGTTTCGTGATCGAGGCGGCGCGCATCGCCGCCGACACGCCGGCGAATCATCGACGACGTTACTTCGGGTTTCTGCGCTGGAAGGGGCACGACGCCGCCTTGTGGCAACGCGTGGTGGCTGCGGGCGAGGTCCGGGCCGCGGCAGGGCTCGAAGCTTGCAGGGCACGCGGCTTGCGCCTCGTGGGTCGTGATGTCGATGCGCGCGTCATTCGCGAGGCGCGCCTGAACGCGGCGCACGCGGGGGTGGCGGACATCGTCGAGTTCACGGTTGGTCCGCTCGGTGAAGCGATCGCGCCCGCCACCTGCGGCTTGCTGTGCACGAATCCGCCGTGGGGTCTACGACTCGGCGATGAGCGGGCCGCGCGCGCGGTGCATGCCGAACTCGGTGCGCTGTTGCGCGAGCGGTTCGTCGGCTGGCAGGCGGCCGTGCTGACGGGTGACGCCTCGCTCGGTCTTGAACTAGGTTTGCGCGCGCATCGAGTGCATACCGTCTGGAATGGCGCGCTCGAGTGTCGTTTGCTGCGCATCGAGGTGGGTGGTGCCGCCGAACGTGATCTGCGACCCAAGCCGGGCTCGCAAATCGACCTGACACTCGCCGAGACCCCGGGCGCTGTCATGTTCGCCAATCGACTGCGCAAAAATCTCAAGCAGCTTGCCGCGTGGGTGCGGCGCGAGCAGATCGGCTGTTATCGAATCTATGACGCCGACATGCCCGAGTATGCCTTCGCCATCGATCTCTACACGGCGGCAGTACCCTCGGCGGCAGCACCGCCCGACGCGTCGTCCGTGGAGCGCTGGTTGCTGGTGCAGGAATACCAGGCCCCCGCACAGATTCCCGAGGAGACGGTGCGCCGTCGGCGTAGCGAGGCCTTGGCCGGACTCGTGGTGGCCACCGGGGTGCCCGCCGATCACGTGCGCCTGCGCACGCGGCGGCGCAACAAGCGCGGCGAGCAATACACCAAGCGCGATGCGCGCGGCGAGTTCCACGTGGTCGGCGAAGGCGGGCTGCGCTTTCGCGTGAATTTCGAGGACTATCTCGACACGGGGCTTTTTCTCGATCACCGGATCACGCGGGGTCGGTTGCGCGAGGCGGCGTCCGGCAAACGATTTTTGAATCTCTTTGCCTACACGGGCACGGCGACGGTCTATGCGGTTGCCGGCGGCGCACGCGCCAGTACCACGGTCGATCTGTCGGCCAATTATCTCGACTGGGCGCAAGCCAATCTCGAACTCAACGGCCTTGCAGGGCCGTCGCATGGGTTCGTGCGCGCCGATGTACGCGAGTGGCTGGAGGAGGCCGTACGGCGTGGCGATCGCTACGAACTGATTTTCTGCGATCCCCCGACCTTCTCGAACAGCAAGCGCATGGAGGGCGTGTTCGATGTGCAGCGTGATCATGCAGCGCTGATCGAGGGTTGCATGCGCTTGCTGGCGCCGCAGGGGATGCTGATTTTTTCGACCAATGCACAGCGCTTCGAACTCGACCCGAGCATTGCCGCGCGCTACTCGGTCAAAGATCTCAGCCGGGAGACGGTACCGCCCGACTTTGCGCGGAATACGCATATTCATCGATGTTTCGCGCTCCGGTAGGGTATTCTGGCCGGACCATGGTCGCGGGGGTGGCCATGTTGGCGTCCCGTCAACCAAGGCGATTATCTTGCCGACCCCTATGCATAAATCCCCTCGACTGCTTGCTGCGCTCTGCTGCGCGTCCCTTGCTCTGACCGCCTGTTCGCGCGGTGGCAAAGAGCCGCCCCCAGCCGCGTCTTCGCTCACCGTGACGCTTGCCGCCACCGAAGAGCGGGTGATCGAGCGCGAGATCGTCGCCTCGGGCTCGATCGCTGCTTGGCAAGAAATGTCGCTGGGGGTCGAGCTCGCCGGCATTCGCATCGCCAACGTCTTGGTCGAACCGGGCGCCCGGGTACGCGCCGGGCAAGCACTGGTCGAACTCGACCGCCGTACCCTCGAGGTGCAGGCCCGTCAGGCCGACGCGAGTCTGGCCCAAGCCGTGGCCAGTACCGAGCTCGCGCGTTCGCAGGCAACGCGTGGCGAGAGTCTCCTCGCGCGCAACCTCATTTCGACCAATGATTTCGATGTGCTGCGCGCCAATCGCGCCAAGGCCGAGGCGCAGCAGGTGGCCGCGGAGGCCGAACGCGATGCCGCGCGCTTGCGGCTCGGTTTCGCGACGCTGCGGGCGCCTGACGATGGCGTGATTTCGGCGCGCAACGTGCAACCGGGTCAAGTTGTCTCGGCGGGTGGCGAATTGCTGCGCCTGATCCGCAACGGGCGTCTTGAGTGGCGCGCCGAAGTATCGGAGAACGATCTGCCGCGGATCAAACTGGGTTCGCGAGTCGATATCCGCGGTCCCGCCGGTGAGGCGGTCACCGGCACGATTCGCGCCGTCTCGCCGGCCATCGACCCGCAGACGCGTACCGCGCTGGTCTACGCGGATCTTGCCGAGCCCGGGGCGCTGCGCTCGGGCATGTTTGCCGAGGGGCGCCTGCGTATCGGCGAGGCGAGGGTGACGGTGGTGCCGCGCCAGTCGGTGGTGTTCCGCGACGGCTATCCCTATGTCTTCGTGATGGGTGAGGGCGGCAAGGTACTGCAGCGCCGCATCGACACGGGCCCCTCGCAAGGCGAATTCATTGAAATCCGCGGCGGACTCAAAAGTGGCGAGCGCGTGGTGGCTCGTGGCGCCGGATTCTTGAGCGATGGCGATGTCGTCAAGATCGTGGATGGTGCGGCGGCATGAATCTCTCTCGCTGGGGCATCAAGTACCCGCTGCCCTCGGTATTGCTGTTTGTCGTCCTGACCCTCGCCGGGCTCTGGGGCTGGCGACAGCTGCCGATTTCTCAGTTGCCCGATATTTCCTTGCCCACAATCCAGGTGACGGTCGGGCTGCCGGGGGCGTCGCCGTCCACGCTCGAGACCGACGTCACGCGTAAGATCGAGGGTGCAGTCTCGAGCATCGCCGACATCGACCGCATCAACTCGGCCGTCAGCGAGGGCACGTCGGTTACCAAGATCGAGTTCGAACTTGGGCGAGACATCGATCGCGCGCTCGATGAAGTCAAAGACGCCGTCTCTCGGGTGCGCCGCGATCTGCCGCAGGATATCGACGAGCCCGTGATCCAGCGCATGGCGCTGGTCGGCGGCACCTTGATGGCGTACGCGGTCGAGTCCGATCGACTCGCCCCGGACGAGCTCTCGTGGTTCGTCGACGACAAGGTTGCCAAGGCCCTCTATGGCGTGTCGGGGGTCGGCTCGGTGACGCGCGTGGGCGGCGTCGATCGCGAGGTCCGTGTCGATCTACGACCCGAGGCCCTGCAGGCGCTCGGCGTGACCGCCGGCTCCGTCTCCAGTCAACTTGCGAGGCTGCAGGTCGAGCGGCCGGGCGGGCGCACCGAGGCGGGCGGCGCGGAGCAGTCGGTGCGCACGGTAGCCGTCGTACGCACCGCGCAGGATCTCGCCAATTACCCGATTTATTTGCCCGACGGCCGTACGGTGCGGCTCTCGGCAATTGCGACGGTCACCGATGGAGCGGCCGAGCCGCGTGCTGCAGCGCTGCTCGATGACAAGCCCGTGGTCGGATTCTCGACTCGTCGCACCTCGGGTTCGAGCGAGGTTGCGGTCGGCGAGGGGATCCGTCAGCGCATTGCCGCACTGCAGGCCGCGCATCCCGAGGTGCGTTTCGTCGAGGTGCAATCGACCGTCGAAACAGCCAAGAATTCCTACGACTCCTCGATGATCATGCTGCTCGAGGGTGCGCTGCTGGCGGTCATCGTCGTCTGGTTCTTTCTGCGCGAGTGGCGAGCGACGCTGATTTCCGCCATCGCGCTGCCGCTCTCGGTGATTCCGACTTTTGCGGTGATGCATTTCTTTGGCTTCTCGCTCAATCTGCTCACCTTGCTCGCCCTCGCAGTGGTGATCGGTGTGCTGGTCGACGATGCAATCGTCGAAGTCGAAAACGTCGCCCGACATCGGGCCATGGGTAAACCGCCCATGCAGGCGGCGATCGATGCCGCCGACGAGATCGGCATCGCCGTGATCGCGACTTCGGTGACCTTGGCCGCGGTGTTCATTCCGGTCGCTTTCATGCCGGGCGTGACCGGCAAGTTCTTTCGCGAGTTCGGCTGGACAGCCGCGGCGGCGGTGCTGTTCTCGTTGCTGGTTGCCCGTCTGCTTACACCGATGCTCGCCGGCTATTTCATGCGGGGCGAACCGAAGACCGCCACCGACTCGCCACTCATGCAGCGCTATCTGCGCTGGGTGGATCTCGCGCTGCATCATCGACGCTGGACGCTGGTCATTGCGATGGCGACGTTCGTCTTCTCGCTTGGCCTGATTCCGCTCATTCCGAAGACCTTTGTGCCGACGACCGATCAGTCGCGCGCGCAATTGCAGGTCGAGTTGCCACCGGGTGCGCGTCTCGCCGACTCGCTCGAGGTCGCCGCTGAGGTCCGGCAACGGCTGCGCGCCGGCGTGCCCGAGATCGTGCGCGTGTTCACCACGGTCGGCGGTGAGGGCGGAGAGACCATGGGTGGTGGCGTCTCGTTCGCGGAGGTACGCAAGTTCGGCATGACGCTCGAGTTCGCGGCAGACCGCAAGCGCAGCAGTGCCGAAATCGAAGATTCCGTACGGCAGACGCTGACCGACTTGCCCGGCGTACGCGTGGGCTTTGCCGCCGGCGGGCCAGGTGATCGGTTGACGCTCGCCATCGGCGGGCGTGACTCGGAGCAGTTGAGCGCTGCAGCGCGTGACATTGCCGCGGCCATCCGTACGGTGCCGAATATCGGTTCAGTCAGCACGACGGCGGCTTTGCTGCGGCCCGAGATCGTGATCCGACCGGACCCGGCGCGTGCGGCCGACCTCGGCGTCTCGACGGTCGATATCGCCGATGCCGCGCGCATCGCCACGAGCGGCGATATCCGCCAGCGTCTCGCCAAGCTCAATCTTGCCGAGCGCCAGATCCCGATCCGCGTGCAGCTCGCCGGTTCATCGCTCACCGATCCGGCGGTGCTGCGTCAGTTGCGCGTGCCCGGCAAGGCCGGGCCGGTGTCGCTCTCGGCAGTAGCCGAGATCACCGAGGGCAGTGGCCCGGCGCGTATCGATCGACTCAATCGTGAGCGCACGGTGACGGTCTCCGCCGAGCTCAACGGTTTGCCGCTCGGCGATGTCATGGCCAAGGTCAACAATATGCCGGCGATGCAGAACCTGCCGCCGGGCGTGCGCATCTTGCCGGCGGGCGACTCCGAAGCTTTCGTCGAGCTCTTCGTCGGCTTCGCGCTCGCCCTGCTCGCGGGTGTGTTGTCGGTGTACCTGGTGCTGCTGTTGCTCTTCCACAGCGCGACCCAGCCCATCGTCATCCTTGCGGCGGTACCGCTCTGCGGCGGTGGCGCCTTTGGCTTCTTGCTGCTCACCGGCAATGCGCTGTCGCTGCCCTCGCTGATCGGTTTGCTGTTGCTCAATGGTATCGCCGTCAAAAATTCCATCCTGATCGTCGACTACGCGATCCTCGGCGAGCAGGCGGGGCTGTCGCGTGAGGCCGCACTCATCGATGCCTGTCGCAAGCGCGTGCGGCCGGTGATCATGACCACGCTCGCCATGGGCGCCGGCATGCTGCCGATCGCGCTCGGGCTCGGTGCCGACGGTAACTTCCGCACGCCGCTTGGTGTGGCAGTGATTGGCGGGCTGATCACCTCGACCTTGCTGTCGCTGGTGGTGGTACCGGCGGCGTATTCTTTGGTGGCCGAGGCGACCGAACGCTACTTGCGGCCGCTGCAGCGTCGCCTGCTGCGCCACGAGGCGCACGCCTCAGAGCAGGTCGCGTAAGCGGTACCAGAGCATCGCCAGCACGAGCGCCGGGCGCCGCAGGGCGGCGCCGCCCGGGAAATCGCGGTGCGGAATGCGACTGAACAGGTCGAATCTTTCTTCGGCGCCACCGATGGCTTCGGCAAGCAGTCGACCGGCGATGCCGGTCAGCGCGATGCCGTGACCGCTGAAGCCCTGCACGAAATACACATCGGGTTCCAGTCGCCCAAAATGCGGCGCACGATTAAGCGTGATGTCGACATAGCCACCCCACGCATGGTCAATCGCCGCGTCGGCGAGCTGTGGGAACACCTGCAGCATGCGCGCGCGTGTGGCCCGGCGAGTGCCGAGAGGGTCGAGTCCCGAATAACTCACGCGTCCGCCGAACAGCAGTCGATGATCTCGCGACAAGCGAAAGTAATCGATCACCCAGTTGAGGTCGGTGACTGCGGCATTGTTGCGGATCAGGGCTTGCGCGCGCTCGGCGCCGAGCGGCGCCGTGGCCACGATATACGTACCTACGCCAATGATTTTGCGGGCAAGAGCCGGTGCGAACGGGCCGAGCCAGGCGTTGCCGCAGAGCGCGAGGCTTCGGCAGCGCACCTCGCCTGACGCCGTACGCACGATCAAGCGACCCTCGCTGCGCCGATAGTCGAGCGCCCGTGAATCCTCGAAGAGCTGTGCTCCGGCGCCTTCGGCTGCCGCCGCGAGTCCCTGCGTATATTTGAGCGGATGCAGATGGCCGCAGTCGGCATCCAAGGTTCCGGCCATGTAGCGGGTCGAGGCGATGGTCTCGCGTACGGCGTCGCGATCCAGCATCTGCAATGATTGATAAGCGTAGCGGCTGCGCAGGAACTCCACCTCGGCGCGCAGCTCGCGTTCCTGTCGTGGCTTCAAGGCTACGTGCATCTGTCCGGACACATAGTCGCAATCGATTGAGTGCCTGCGGATCAGTTGCCGCTGCAGTTCCAGCCCTTCGACCGTGATGTTCCAGATGTGTCGCGCATCGTCGCGGCCAACGAGCGACTCGAGCTTGTGCTGACCACAGGCAACACCGGTGATGGCTTGTGCGCCGCTGCGCCCCGAGGCGCCCCAGCCGACAAGTTCGGCCTCGAGCAGCGCGACGCTGCGGCCACGCTCGGCGAGGTGCAGGGCGGTGGAACAACCGGCTATGCCTCCGCCGATGACGCAAACATCAGCGTCGATCGTCCCCATGAGTGCGGGTCTCGCCGCCCGCGCGGGCGCGCTCGCGGCATACCAGGAGTCGATGTGTTGTCGGCCCATGGTGAGGGGCTCAGACGGCGCCGAGATACCACTGCATCTCGAGCGGCGTGAGATGCGAGTCGAACTCGTCGAGTTCACCTTGCTTGACGGCGGTGAAGTGATCGCGAAACGGACGACCGAGATAGGCGGCCGCGAACTCACTCTGCCGGAAGCGCTCGATGGCGGTCGCCCAATGGATGGGTAGCGGCTCGCCCGTCTCACGGTAGGCGTTACCGCGGATCGGTGCGGGCGGCTCCAGCGCCTCGGCAATGCCGTGGTGGATGCCGGCGAGTACCCAGGCGGTCACGAGGTAGGGGTTGGCGTCGGCGCCTGCGAGCCGATGCTCGATGCGGCGATTGCGCACATCGCTGGCCGGGATGCGCACGGCCGTGCCGCGATTGTTGACCGACCAGCAGGGAATGAGGGGCACGTAGGACTCGACGCGGAAGCGGCGATACGAATTCGGACCCGGCGCGCAGATCGCCATGCCCTCGGCCAGGGTGCGCAGCAGGCCGCCAATGGCGTGACGCAGGGTGGTGCTGCCCACGCCATGACGCGGCGCATCGGCGGGCAGGGCGGCCGGGTCCTCGCAGGCGAAGAGGTTCTCGCCCGCGGCGTCGAGCAGACTCACATGGACATGCAACCCGGAGCCGGCCATGTCCCGATAGGGTTTGGGCAGGAAGGTGGCATCCCAACCCTGTTCGCGGGCGATCGCGCGCACCACGCGCTTGAGGCGCAGCGCCTCGTCGCAGGCTTGCAGTGCGTCGGCCCGGTGTTCGAGATTCACCTCAAACTGCCCCGGCCCGTACTCGGCCATGGCGTTGGTCGAGGGTAGTTTTTGGATCCTCGAAACTTCGTCAATACGGGATAAAACTCTCGAAAATTCATCGAGATCTGTCATAGAGTTAATTTGAGTTCTGAATTCGCGTCGACCCGTGATGGGCAGGCGTGGCGGCTGCGGCATGCCGCCCTCGAGACGTTCGCGATCGACGAAATAGAACTCGTACTCGATCGCGACGACCGGCGTCAGATTGAGCCGATGAAAACGATCCAGCACCTTGGCGAGCACGTTGCGCGGGTCGCCGAAGAAGGGTCGGCCGTCGCGCTCGTACATCGTGAGCTGCAGCTGTGCGATCCCCTCGGGCTGCCAGGGCACCGGCACGAGCGATCCGGGGATGGGCCGGCAGGGTCGGTCGGCATCGCCCTCATCGAAGCCGAGGCCCGTTGACTGAATGGTGCCACCTTGGACGTCCAGGGCGAACATGGAGCCCGGCAACAACACGCCGTCGGTGTAGAGCCGCTGCAAGCCCTCGCGCTCGATCCGCTTGCCGCGCTCGACCGTGTTCAGGTCGTTCAGAAAGACATCGACGTGCCGCATCTGCGGATAAGCCGCGAGGAATCGGTCGAGTTCCGCAAAATCGGTCATGGAGAACCTTGGATTGAACGCGAAGCGAGGCTCCGCCGAAGGCCGAGCAGCATACGGTGCCGACCTGCGCATCGCAATGTTCGAGAGAATATAGATTCAATATAAACAAAGGGTTAGATGATATTTTTCAAGTTCTGTACGGTTATACAGGGGACGGCTGTGGTCTAATCCGCAGCGAGTCTTGCATCCGCCGCAAGCTCGCCCCTTGAGCATGTTTCGTCGTCCCATCATTGGTATTCCTGCTGATCGCCGTGTGATCGGCCTGCATCCCTTCCACATGGTCGGGGAGAAATACGCACACGCCGTGGCGCGTGCCGTGCAGGGTTTGCCGGTGCTGATCCCGGTGTTGCCCGACCCGCTCGAGGTCGACGAGGTGCTCGCCAGTGTCGATGGGGTGCTGTTTCCGGGCAGTCCCTCGAACGTCGAGCCGCACCACTACGAAGAGGGGCCGAGCGAACCCGGCATGTTGCATGACCCGGAGCGCGATGCCACCACGCTGCCGCTGATCCGCGCGGCGATCGAGCAGGGCGTGCCTTTGCTTGGTATCTGTCGCGGCTTTCAGGAGATCAACGTGGCGCTGGGCGGCAAGCTTTGGCAACGGGTGCATGAGCAACCAGGCTTGCTCGATCATCGCGAGGAGAGGGACGCACCCCTCGATCGCCAATATGGTCCAGCGCACGAGGTGCTGCTCGAGGATGGGCCGATGATCGCGTGGGCGGGCGGCGCGACGCGCATCCGTGTGAACTCGCTGCACGGCCAGGGGGTCAAGACTCTGGCGCCATCACTGCGCGTCGAGGCACGCGCCCCCGACGGGCTCATCGAGGCCTTTTGCCTGCCGGAGGCCAAGGCCTTCACCCGCGCAGTGCAGTGGCATCCGGAGTGGCGGGTGATGGCCAACGAATTTTCAGTGGCGCTGTTCACGGCCTTTGGCGACGCGGCGCGCGAACGTGCACGCAGCCGGGCGGCGGGCAGCCGAGGTTAGGAACATGTCTGATTCAGTGGCGCAATTTTTTCGAGAGCACAACATTCAGGAAGTCGAGGCCATCGTGCCCGACATGGCCGGCATTGCGCGCGGCAAGGTCATGCCGGCGCAGAAATTCCAGATCGATCAGGGAATGCGCTTGCCCGAGAGCATTTTTTTGCAGACGGTGACGGGCGACTATCCAGAGGATACTTCGGCGGCGATGAGCCCCGCCGAGATCGACATCATTCTCAAGCCCGACCCGCGCACGGTGCGCCGCGTGCCTTGGGCCGCCGAGCCGACCGCGCAGGTCATCCACGATTGTTTTTACGCTGATGGTCGACGGGTGCGCATGGCGCCGCGCGAAGTGCTGCGCCACGTGCTCGATCTCTATGCACAGAAGGGTTGGGAACCGGTGGTGGCACCGGAACTCGAGTTCTACCTCGTCGAGCCCAATATCGATGCCGATTATCCGCTGAAGCCCCCCATCGGCCGCTCGGGGCGTGCCGAGCCCGGCCGACAGTCGTACAGCATCGCCGCAGTCAATGAATTCGATCCGCTCTTCGATGATGTCTATCAGTTCTGTGAAGATCAGGACATCGCCATCGATACGCTGATTCACGAGGATGGGCCGGCGCAGATGGAGATCAACCTGCTGCATGGCAACGCGCTCGATCTCGCCGATCAAGCGTTCATGTTCAAGCGCACCGCGCGCGAGGCGGCGCTGCGTCACAAAATGTATGCGACCTTCATGGCCAAGCCCCACGCCAAGGAGCCGGGCAGTGCCATGCACATCCACCAGAGCATCGTCGATCGCGACACCCGCAAGAACGTGTTTTCGAATGCCGACGGCTCACCGACGCCACTCTTTTTTGCGCACATCGCGGGTCTGCAGCGCTATCTGCCCGCGGCCATGGCGCTGCTCGCGCCCAACGTGAACTCCTACCGCCGCATCACGCGGTTTCAGGTGTCGCCGATCAACGTGCAATGGGGCTATGACAATCGCACCGCAGGCCTGCGCGTGCCGGGCTCGGAGCCGCAATCGCGGCGTGTCGAAAACCGTCTCTCTGGCGCCGATGCCAATCCGTATCTCGCGAGTGCGGCCTCGCTGGCTTGTGGCTATCTCGGCATGGTGCAGGGTCTCTCGCCCACCGAACCCATATCGGGCAGTGCCCACGATCTGCCGTTTTCGTTGCCGCGCAATCTCGATGAGTCGATCCGCCTGCTGCGCGAGTGCGATCCGCTGATCGAGATTCTCGGCGAGAACTTCGTCTCCGCATTCGCTCTCGTCAAGGAGGCGGAATATGAGGTATTCCTGCAGGTCATCAGCTCCTGGGAGCGCGAGCATCTGCTGCTGAACGTCTGAAGCCCCGGCGATGACTTGCCGGGTTTAAGATCGCGGCATGACTTCTTCGACGCGATCCCCGCTGCCGTCACGCAGCACCGCCGAGTGGCAGGCGCTCGATGCGGCGCATTATCTGCATCCCTTCACCGACACACGCGCGCTTGCCGGGCGCGGCGCGCGAGTGATCACCCGTGCCGAGGGCGTGTATCTCTTCGACAGCGAGGGGCATCGCATCCTTGATGGCATGTCGGGTCTGTGGTGCGTGGCACTCGGCTACGGCCGGCGCGAACTTGCCGAGGCTGCCTATCGGCAGATGCTGGAGCTGCCGTACTACAACAGCTTTTTCCAGTGCGCCAATCCGCCCGCGATCGAGTTGGCGAGGCGCCTCGCCGAGCTGACGCCACCGCAGTTCAAGCATGTGTTTTTCGCCGGCTCCGGCAGCGAAGCCAACGATACGTTCGTGCGTCTCGCGCGGCGCTACTGGGCGCTGCGCGGTGAGCCGCAGCGCCAGGTCATCATCAGTCGCTGGAACGGTTATCACGGCAGCACCATGGCCGGCGCCTCGCTCGGCGGCATGAAGGCGATGCACGCACAGGGCGGGCTGCCGATCGCCGACATCGTGCACATCGGGCAGCCCTATTGGTTCGAGTGCGGTGGTGATCTCGACCCGGCGGAGTTCGGTCTGCGCGCCGCGCGCGAACTCGAAGCAAAGATTCTGGAGGTCGGGCCCGAGCGGGTAGCGGCCTTCATCGGTGAGCCTGTGCAGGGCGCGGGCGGGGTGATCATTCCGCCCGAGACGTACTGGCCCGAGGTGCAGCGCATCATCGATCGCTACGGAATCCTCTTCGCCTCGGACGAGGTGATCTGCGGCTTCGGTCGCACCGGCCGTTGGTTCGGTTGCGAGTACTACGGCACCCGGCCCGATTTTCTGACGCTCGCCAAGGCGATCACTTCGGGATACCAGCCGCTCGGCGCGCTGATGGTCGCGGATCGAGTCGCCGAGGTGCTGATCGAAAAAGGTGGCGAGTTCGCGCATGGCTATACCTACTCGGGTCACCCCGTGGCCGCGGCGGTGGCGCTCGCGAACCTCGAAATCCTGCAGCGCGAACGGGTCATCGAGCGGCTGAACGAGGAAATCGTGCCCTATTGGTCACAACGCTGGCGCGAACTCGCCGATCATCCGCTTGTCGGCGAGGCGCGATCTTTGGGGCTGTTCGGCGCGCTCGAACTCGTACCTCGCAAGCCCTCGCGGCAGTTTTTTCCCGAGCGGGGCACGGTCGGTACCCGGGCGCGTGACCTCGCGATCGCCAACGGCCTCGTCATGCGGGCGGTGTGGGATACCTTGATCGTCGCGCCGCCGCTCGTCATCACGCGCACCGAAATCGACGAACTGCTGTCCAAGGTGGTGCAAACCCTCGATCAGCTGGGCGCTTTCCTGAAGGGGAGCGCTGCGCTATAAAAGGCGCTTCGCCCGCCCTCCACCTCCAATTCTGCATCCAAAGGGAGCTCACCCGATCATGAAACACGTTCTCCGCCCGGCCCTCGTCGCCCTGTCGGTTTCCGCGTTGCTCGTCGCCTGCGGCGACAAGCCGGAGCAGGCCGCCGAGTCCAAGGTGCTCAACGTCTACAACTGGTCCGACTACATCGACGAGAGCGTGATCGCCGATTTCGAGAAAGAGACCGGGATCGACGTCACTTACGACGTGTTTGATTCAAACGAGGTGCTTGAGACGAAGCTGCTCGCGGGCAGCACGGGCTACGACATCGTCGTGCCCTCGGCCAATTTCCTTGAGCGACAGATCAAGGCGGGAATCTTCCAGACCCTCGACAAAAGCAAGCTGCCGAACCTTGCCAACATGGACGCGGAGCTGATGACGAAGGTCGCGCGTCATGATCCCGACAATGCCCACTCGGTCAATTATTTGTGGGGCACGACGGGCATCGGTTTCAATCAGGACAAGGTCCTCGAGCGCATGAAGGACGCGCCGCTCGACAGCCTCTCGATGTTCTTCGATCCGGCGATCGTCGCCAAGTTCAAAGATTGTGGTGTGGCGCTGCTCGATTCGCCGACCGAGATCCTGGGCACGGTGCTCATCTATCTCGGCAAGGATCCCAACAGCGAATCACCCGAGGATCTCGCCGCCGCCGAAAAAGTGCTGATGTCGGTGCGTCCATTCATCAAGTACGTGCACTCTTCAAAGTTCATCGATGATCTCGCCAACGGCGAGATCTGCCTCACGATGGGCTGGTCGGGCGACATCTTCCAGGCGCGTGATCGTGCGAACGAGGCCAGCAACGGCATCACGATCGACTACAAGATCCCGCGCGAAGGCACGACCATGTTCTTCGACATGCTGGCCATTCCCAAGGACGCCAAGAATGTCGACAACGCCCATGCGTTCATCAACTATCTGATGCGTCCCGAGGTGGCGGCGAAGAACACGAACTTCGTCAACTACGCGAGCTTCAATCTGCCCTCGCAGCAGTTGGTGAACCCCGAGATCCTCTCGAACCCGGCGATTTATCCGAGCGAGGAAGTGAAGGCGCGCCTACAGGTCGATCTCGCCGAGAGCGATGCCTTTACCCAGTCGCTGACGGCGACCTGGACGCGCTTCAAGGCGGGGCAGTAACGCCCTTTGCACGAGTACGTCCGCCTCGAGGGGGTCAGCAAGCGCTTCGGCGAGTTCGTCGCCGTCGACAACGTCTCGCTGTCCATCGATCGGGGTGAAATCTTTTGCCTGCTCGGTGGCTCAGGCTGCGGCAAGACGACCTTGCTGCGCATGCTGGCAGGCTTCGAGACGCCTTCGGGCGGACGTATTCTGATCGATGGGCAGGACATGGCCGGCACGCCGCCCTACGAGCGGCCGGTCAACATGATGTTCCAGTCCTATGCGCTTTTTCCGCATATGACGGTGGCGGGGAACGTCGCCTTCGGGCTCGAGCAAGAGGGTCTCCCCAAAGCCGAGATCGAGCGCCGTGTCGGCGAGATGCTCGAGATCGTCAAGCTCGGCGAGTTTGCACGTCGCAAGCCGCATCAGCTCTCGGGCGGCCAGCGGCAACGGGTTGCGCTCGCGCGGGCGCTCGTCAAGCGCCCGAAACTCCTGCTCCTCGATGAGCCGCTCGGCGCACTCGACAAGAAGCTGCGCGAGCATACGCAGTTCGAACTCGTGAACCTGCAGCAGCAACTCGGCGTGACCTTCATCGTGGTCACGCACGATCAGGAAGAGGCCATGACGCTGGCCTCGCGCATCGGCGTGATGAACAAAGGGCAGATCGTGCAGGTCGGCACGCCGACCGACATCTACGAGTTCCCCAATTCGCGGTTCGTCGCCGATTTCATTGGCTCGGTGAACATGTTCGAGGGCAAGTTGATCGAAGACGAGCCGGGGTATGTGCGCATCCGCTGCCCGGAGCTCGAGCATGTGGTGTACGTCAGTCACGGCATCAGTGCGCCGCCCGAGGCCACGGTGTCGGTGGCGATCCGCCCAGAAAAAATAGAAGCGACGCGCGCCGATCCTGGCACCACCGAAAACCGCAGCCAAGGCACCGTGCAGGACATCGCCTACATGGGCGACATGTCGGTGTATCTGGTGCGGCTGCCCTCGGGTCGCGTCTTGCGCGTGACCTTGCCGAATATCGAGCGCCACGCGGATGAGCGTATCGTGCGCGGCGAGTCCGTGTACCTGTCTTGGCAGCCCTCAAGTCCCGTGGTTCTCACGGGCTGAATCCGTGATCCTCAAGTCGACAAAATTCGGCAAGCGTCTCGTGACGGCAGTGCCCGCGTTCTGGCTGCTGCTCTTTTTCGCGGTGCCTTTCCTGATCGTCTTCAAGATCTCGTTCTCGTGGATGCAGCCCGTGCAGCCGGGTTATGCGCCGCTCTTCGAGTGGATCGAGGAAACGGGCCGTCTCGTGGCCTCGCTCAACTTCGCCAACTATGTGACGGTGCTGCAGGATCCGCTCTATCTCGGCACCTTCCTCTACTCGGTCAAGGTCGCGGCGATCTCGACGGTTCTCTGTCTGCTGGTCGGTTTCCCGATGGCCTACGCTATCGCCCGGTCTCGGCCGAGCACGCGCAACTTGCTGCTGATGCTGATCATCCTGCCGTTCTGGACATCCTTTTTGTTGCGCGTCTATGCGTGGATCGGGCTGCTCAAGACCAATGGCGTCATCAACAACACGCTGCTCGCGCTCGGCGTGATCGATCAGCCGCTGACGTTGCTCTACACCGACTTCGCAGTGTATGTCGGCATCGTCTATTCCTATTTGCCGTTCATGATCCTGCCGCTGTACGCGAATCTCGAAAAGCACGATCTCACGCTGCTCGAGGCGGCCTCGGACCTCGGTGCATCGCCGACCACGGCGTTCTTCCGCATTACCTTGCCTTTGTCGATGCCTGGTGTCGTGGCGGGTTGTCTGCTCGTGTTCATTCCCGCGGTGGGCGAGTTCGTGATTCCCTCGCTCCTCGGGCGTACTGATCAGCTGATGATCGGCACCGTGCTCTCGGCGCAATTCTTCGGTGCACGCAACTGGCCGGTGGCGAGTGCGGTAGCCATCGTGCTGCTGTTGTTGCTGCTGCTGCCTATTCTGCTGTTTCAGCGCTATCAGCAGCGTGAACTCGAGGCCGCAAAGCGATGAGCCGCGGCTGGTTTCGTAACGGCATGTTGCTGGCGGGCTTGGCGTTTCTGTACGTGCCGATCCTCTCGATGATCGTGTTCTCATTCAACAACTCGCGGCTGGTGACGGTCTGGGATGCGCCCAATTCACCGACCCTGCGTTGGTACGTACGCTTGTTCGAGAACGATCAATTGCTCGGCGCGGCCTGGATCAGTCTGAAGATTGCCGCGATGACGGCGAGCGGCGCGGTGGTGCTCGGCACGCTCGCAGGGCTCGTGCTCGCGCGCTTCGGGCCGTTCCGCGGCCGTGCTTTTGTTGCGGCGATGACTACTGCGCCGCTCGTGATGCCGGAGATCATCACCGGTATCGCGATGCTGTTGCTCTTCGTGGCGCTCGAACAATGGATCGGCTGGCCCGCAGGGCGCGGCATGCTCACCATTACGCTCGCGCATATCACCTTCGCCATGGCCTACGTCACGGTGATCGTGCAGTCGCGGCTCGCGGGCTTCGACGATGCACTCGAAGAGGCGGCACTCGATCTCGGCGCGAAGCCGGTCACGGTGTTTTTCCGCATCACGCTCCCACTCATCATGCCGGCGCTGATCTCGGGCTGGTTGCTCGCCTTCACGCTGTCCTGGGACGATGTGGTGATTGCGCAGTTCGTCTCGGGGCCCGGCTCGTCCACGCTGCCCATGGAGATTTTCTCCAGAGTACGCCGCGGCGTCAGTCCCGACATCAATGCGCTTGCCACGATCATGGTGGCAATCGTGGCTCTCGGCGTCGTGCTCTCGACGCTCTACATGCGGCGGGAAGAGCGGCAGCGCGCCCGCGAGGAACAGATGGCTCGTCAATGAAACCCGAGACCCGCGTCAACCATCCGCCGGATGTCGAGCTGCCGACCGACAATCATCCGCTCAACCTGCCGATCTTCCAGAACGTGAAGTGGGAAACCGACACGGTGGAGGAGAGCCTGCGCATCATCCGTGGCGAGCGTGAGGGATTCTTTTATTCGCGAGCGGGCAATCCGACGGTTCGGCAGCTCGAGTTGCTGCTCGCCGAGCTGCAGGGCCGCGAGGAGTGCCTGGCGACTGCCTCCGGCGTCAACGCGGTCGCGCAAACGCTCCTCGCGCTGACGCGCGCCGGAGATCACATCGTCTTTTTCATTGAGGGTTACGGACCGACGCGGCAGATCATCCGCAAGATGTTGTCGCGCTTCGGTGTCACCCACTCGATGCTCTCGATCGATGATCTCGGCGGGCTCGAGCGCGAACTGACCGCAAGGCCGACCCGGCTGGTGTTCTTCGAAAGCCCGACCAATCCGGTGAACAAGATCGCAGACATCGCGGCGATCACCCGATTGGCCCGTGCGCATGGCGCACTCACGGTCGTCGACAACACCGCTGCCGGTTTTCATCAGCACGGCGAGTTCGATGTCGATGTGTTCGTGCACAGCCTCACCAAGTTCACCACGGGTGCGGGGGACGTGATGGGCGGTGCGGTGATCGCCAATCGGGACATGATCAGCGCGATCAGCGGCGATTTCCGCCTGCTTGGGGCGCAACTCGATCCCTTGTCGGCCTCGCTGATGGTGCGCGGCATGAAGACCTATTTTTCCCGCTACCGTGAGCAGTCGGCGAGTGCTCTGGCAATTGCGGGCTTTCTCGAGACGCAGCCTGCTTGCCGTGCGGTGCGCTATCCCGGTCTCGCCTCGCATCCGAAGGCGGCACTCGCGCGGACGCAGATGCGCGAGTTCGGCACGGTGATCTGCTTTGATCTGGTGGCCGGCTTCGAGGCGGGTCGACGCTTCGCAGAAGCGCTGCGTTTTTTCGCGCGTACGCCAAGTTTCGGTTCCACCGAGTCGCTGGTCGTGGCGCCGCAACTCATGCAGCCCAAAGATTTCACGGCCGAACAAATGCTGGCGGCGGATATTCGGCCCGGCACGATCCGCCTCTCGATCGGGCTCGAGAGTGTCGAGGACTTGCAGGCCGATCTCCTGCAGGCCATCGAGCGCGCTGGAGGGTCAGCCTGATGCAATTCTCTTCGCCGCGCTTGATCAATCTCGGTCTGCTGCTCGCCGCGGCGCTGCTTGGCGGCTGCGGCCCATCTGCCCCGGACAACGGCGCGCAGGGCGATCCTGCCGCCCGCGCGTTCGAGCGTGCGCTGCAGGAGCAGCTGATCGCTGCGAAACCCGGCGAGGTGATCCAAATTCCGGCGGGGCGATACTCGTTCGAACGCAGCCTCAGTCTGCGCGTCGATGGCGTGACGATTCGTGGTGCCGGCATGGATCAGACCGTGCTGTCCTTCAAGGGACAAAAGAGCGGCGCCGAGGGTTTGCTGGTCAATGCCAGTGACTTTACGCTCGAGAATCTCGCCATCGAGGATACCCGCGGCGATGGCGTCAAGGTCAACGAGGGCGAGCGCATCACGCTGCGCGGTCTGCGCGTCGAGTGGACCCGCGGTCCGGACACGCGCAATGGCGCCTATGGTCTTTATCCGGTACGCACTCGCAACGTGCTGATCGAAGACTGTCTGGTGATCGGCGCCTCCGACGCAGGCATCTATGTGGGACAGTCCGAAGACATCATCGTGCGCCGCAATCGTGCGCGACAGAATGTCGCCGGCATCGAGATCGAAAACTCTCGTCGCGCCGACGTATACGACAACGAAGTCACCGAAAACACCGGAGGCATTCTGGTGTTCAACATGCCGAACCTGCCCCAGCGCGGCGAGGGGACGCGGGTGTTCCGCAATCGCATCATCGCCAACAACACCGCGAATTTTGGTGCCAAGGGCACGCCGGTGGCGAGCGTGCCCGCGGGTTCCGGAGTCGTCATCAACGCGAACGATCAGGTCGAAATCTTCGACAACGACTTCACCGACAATGCGACGGCACATGTGATCATTTCGAGTTACTTCTCGACCGGCTACATGACTGATCAGGGTGTGGCCGAAAACTTTGATCCGTACCCCGAGGCCATTCATGTACACGGCAATCGTTTCGCCGGTGGCGGTGATTCGCCTGACGGACTCGATCTCAAGGCGCTGAAATTGGCGATATTCGGGCTTGGCGGTCGCTTTCCGCCCGTGCTCTGGGACGGTTACCTCGATCCGGCAAAGCTGCGCGATGGGCGGCTGCCCCCGGAGCTCGCACTTTGTGTGCGCGATGCGGGTCCGGTAGTGAATG